>NYVP01000113.1 GCA_002684575.1 Verrucomicrobiales bacterium | reverse complement strand
TAGACGAATTATTAGAAAGCCCACATTATGGGGAACGTTGGGCAAGACATTGGTTGGACGTGGCAAGATATGGGGAAAGTGACGGCATACTCACCGTCAATGAAGACAAGGTTCGTGTAAACGCTTGGAAGTATAGGGACTCCGTCATTTCAGCCTTCAACAAGGATTTACCTTTTGATCAATTTGTCAGATATCAATTAAGCCCCACCGGAAATGAAATTCCTGATAAATACAAGGAACTAAAGCAGTTCGTTCAGCTTGGAACAAAGCTACAAAATAATGCAAATCCTAACGATAAACAATTTCATCATTTGAACGATATAGTTTCAACCACAGGAAGTGCGTTCTTGGGGCTGAGTTTTGGTTGTGCAAGATGCCATGATCACCCAGTTGATCCAATGACCACTGAGGAATACTATCAGTTCACCGCAATATTTTTTGAGCAATTCAAAGTACAACCAAAGGCTTCAAGTAAAACAATCCCTTTAAGGGTTACAACCCCTACAGTTCTCAAAAATGGCGATTGGAAATCTTTGGGAAAAAAGGTAACACCCGGATTCCTTAATGTTCTCATGAAGAAGCCAAACAATTATTGGTTAGACCTTGAGGATCATAAAATGCTCTCTCTAGGAAATTGGCTAACAGACTCAGAGCATGGCGCTGGAAATCTCTTAGCAAGAGTTATCATCAATAGACTATGGCATTACCATTTTGGACAGGGCATAGTAAAAACCCCAAATGACTTTGGAATAATTGGAAGCACTCCAAGCCATCCAAATTTATTAGATTGGCTAGCAGGTGAACTTATTAAGAGAGAGTGGAAATTGAAGCCAATTCAAAAACTCATTGTTAGCAGTGCAACCTATAGGCAGAAAAACTCCTTCTCTACTGAGTATCTAAAAATTGACTCTGACAACACCCTTTTGTGGCATAGAAAACCTCACAGACTCGAAGCTGAAGCCATTAGAGATCGTATGCTTGATGTTGCAGGTGTCTTAAATAAACAAATGAATGGACCAAGCATACCGATTGGTAACTATAAGAAAACTTTCGATGACTCACCAAAGACATGGCGACGTTCTATTTATCTTCAAGCGCACCGAGCCGTTGAACACCCTACTCTATCTCTTTTCAACTCACCAAATACTGAAGTTAGCGTTGGAGCTAGAAGCACCTCAACTGGAGAAGAAAGCNCCTTGTTCGCGTTAAACTCAAAACTGAGTTGGGAATTAGCAGACCATTTCGCCAAAAGAATTGATGGCTATTCAGCAAAAAATTCTGATCAAATCATAAATAATGCATATATGTTAGCACTTTCCCGCCCCCCGTCGCAGGAAGAGACCGCAATTGGTTTAGATCTACTCGGTAATGGTGAATTCGATAATCTTGTAAAATTTTGNCATGTATTGTTAGGTATAAACGAATTCATTTACATTCATTAGAAAGAATATGGATAGAAGGTCATTTCTAAAATCACTNGGAGTAAGTACTGNNTCCTCAAGCGCACTTACTGGCGAATCCTATTCCAGTAAAATACAAAAACCTCATGCTGCTCCTCGCGCAAAAAATGTAATTTTTTTATTCATGTGTGGAGGGGCTAGTCACCTAGAAACATTTGATCACAAACCCGCCTTAAAAAAATACAACGGCAAACTTGCCTCCGAAATATTTAACAAAGAAGAGCTTGATGGATTTAATCCCGAAAAGTCTTTTGAAAACTCAAGAATTCTTCCACCAGTCTTTGATTTTAAGCAGTATGGAGACAGCGGGGCTTGGGTTAGTGATATCTATCCAAAACTCTCAANCGTTGTTGATGATATTTGCTTTATTAAATCCGTGCAGACTGATTCTGCGATACATTCTGTNGGTGAAACTTTGATGCATACTGGTCATGGCAGACCNGGGTTTCCCAGCTTAGGTTCTTGGGTTACTTATGGGTTAGGCTCTCAATCCAAAACTTTACCACCATATGTTGTTATGAAGGATGGTCTATCGACAGCTGGTGACGTTGTATTTCAACAAGGAATGCTCCCAGGACGCCATCGTGCTTCAGTTGCCAATGCTGAACGTAACGCGCCCCCATTCCCTTACCTCAAATCTGANAGCAATTTCCCAAACAATAACCAAAGACAACAACTCAACAAACTTCAGTCACTGAATAAAATTCACCAAAAAAAATATGGTGGCCAGCCAGCACTAACGAGTCGAATTCAATCTTTAGAGATGGCATATAAACTTCAAGAGTCAGCACCTGATGTATTTAATTTGAATAATGAACCTAAGAGCATTCATCAGCTTTATGGGGACAATCTATTTTCTCGGCATTGCCTAACGGCAAGAAGACTCATTGAATCTGGTGTAAGATTTGTTGAAATATTAGATGGAGCAGAAGGAAGGAAGTGGGATGCTCATGGCAACAGAGGTGGACTNATCGGCAATCATCGCAGTAATGCTGCAAGAACGGATCAAGGAATCACAGCATTAATCATTGATCTTAAATCTAGGGGACTATTAGATGAAACTCTCATCGTATGGGCAACCGAGTTTGGAAGAACTCCTTTTGAAGAGGAGAGGAAAAAAAAATCTGAACTAGGCAGAGGCCATCATCACAAAGGCTTTACCCTNTGGATGGCTGGAGGCGGCGTTAAAGGTGGAACTAGTTACGGAGAAACAGATGAACTTGGAATGCATGCAATAAAAGATCCAGTATCTTTCCACGACTTCCATGCGACGATACTCCACCTACTTGGTCTCGACCATGAGCAGTTAACGTATCGACATAATAGTCGTGACGTAAGGCTCACTGATGTTTTTGGAAACGTTATACACGATATCATTGCATAACAAAATTCCACTACTTAAGCTTAATAATTTGAGTAAATGAAGATCCAGCTAATTCAAATTTAGATTTATCCCATTTAGGAAACCCAGAATAATTATTTGATATCCCTGCACTTTCTTTGGGTATCCCCAAAATATTGTAATCTAATTTACCGTTTCCGTTTTCATCATAAAAAGCACTTATGGCATAAGTGCCGTAAGGTATTTTACTGAAAATGACATTAGACTTTTTTCCGGAAATCTTAACTCTTTTCATGTAAGGAGCCTCACTTCCTTTTTTGGGAAAAGTATCTGATTTGCTATGTAGAGCAACATAAACAAAACCATTNGAAAAATCATCTGTTANAATATTTACAGAGAGTGTGGTTTTAGGCTTCTCGTTATTGGACTTCACCTCAAATTGATTCACGCCCAAAAGGTATAACAATATAACGAGGTAAACTTTCATTAGATTAA
The DNA here is from genome assembly GCA_002684575.1 of Verrucomicrobiales bacterium. Taxonomy (GTDB): domain Bacteria; phylum Verrucomicrobiota; class Verrucomicrobiia; order Verrucomicrobiales; family DEV007; genus EC70. The sequence goes on along the minus strand of NYVP01000113.1, from coordinate 9,373 downwards.
AGAGACTCTACATGAAGCCTTAACTTTTGGTTTGGAGATGAGTCAATAGGCTCGTTACTACCCTCAATAACACNNACTCCATTAGGCAAAACATCAGTAGAGAAAACNTGAGTGTTTTGTTCTGATTTATCCCAGTTTATAAAATCATTCGATGTTTCTAGTGACACTCTGACATCTCTGCGATTTGATTTTATCATATATTGAAGTGCTAAGTACTCTTTCCCATCTTGGCTAACAACATTGACCATAATTTGAGGAATCGATTGATTGTCACTTGGGTTTGTTCCTAGCGCATATTCAACGAGATTCAAAAACCCATCATTATCTGGATCTTTAAGTTTTCCTGCGATTTCATCAGAGGGGTCTTGAAACATATCGGAAACCCATTGATCATAATCATAACTCAAACTCAGATCATCTTTTCCTGGGGTACCGTTATTTATACTACTTGATGTCCAAGAGTCGTCGGAATTAAAGTCTAATTTCTCTATTTCACTAACCAGATTTAATGATGCTCCTGTACCATCGGCCTCAACTGACCAAGGAAGGCTGTCATCATAACTAAAATCAATAATTGGATCACCTGCTCCAAATGAAAGTTTTATTCTTTCACCTCCATTAGATAACCTGTCGCCCTCTTCCCACTGACCAGCAATTGGAAGCCCTGATCCATACCTCTTCTCGAAAGCTTTAAGATTTTTCACCACAAGCACATGTTCCTGTGGACCAATAAATTCAATATTGGAATTTAAAAAATCAAAATCAATTCCTTTCGTAAATCTTAAGTCTCTTAGATCTAAATTATTATCTCCAATATTCTTAATTTCAATAAACTCAAAGAGATCATCATCATCAAAGCCAGCATCAATTTCCTCTGCGTTTGGACGACCAGGATGGTACATAATTTCTGAAATAATTAGCGATTCAGTGTAATTAGTTAGATCTGGCAACGAAGGCTGAAACTCAATTGGATCTGACCAATTACTCCAGCGACCTGTGTCATCTTGATGGCGAACTCTCGCTCTATAAATTGCATCTGACCTAATCACTGAAGTCGGAATCTTGGCCGTTTTCTCAAAATCATTAATAGGACCTGTATCCCAATCCGCATCCCATTCTAATTTAATACTATCTGGATCAGTGACAGGAGGAGGAGTTCCACTCATCTCCAAATCAAAAATCATATCACTGCTTGAAGAAGAAGCCTGATGAACCTCAACCGCAATCAGATTATCACCTTCGAGAAACATTTCTGATGGCACTACAAAATTAAAGATTTTATCCTCATCCCTAGAACCAGAAGCTCGAGTATCATAGGTAATGTTTCCTGCGGGCATCTGAGACCTAGCCACCTCTTTACCATTAACATAAATTACTGCACCGTCATCTCGCTGAAGACCTAGTGTAAAGCTACCAAACTGATCAACGGATTGAATGTTCACCAATTTTCTAAAATAGGTCGTAAGATGTTTCTGAGATGTGATTCCACCAAAATCAATAGTAGTGACCACTTGGTTGTCAGCGTAACCGAGTGGCGATAATCCCTCACTCCACAAACTATCATCAAAGCCAATCTCTTTCCAAGCAAGGCCCTGATCAGAACCATTATCTAAATATTTCCATGATGAACCTAAGCCAAAAAAAGGAGTAACCTTTAGACCATCCTCGTTAACCTTAGTAATTTCCGCTAATCTCCACTGAATAGCCTCAAAAGTTGAACTCCCCTGAGGATCAGAAAAATCAGAAGATTCAAAAATCAGACCATTTGAATTAAACCTGTCATCTCCGATGTACTTTATGGTTGGCTTTCTTGGGATTTTTCCACCCTCACCAAATGATCTCTGCAAAGAATCCAAATGCGCCGCCCTTCCTCCGTTTCTTACGCTGCCACCAGGCCAAGATCCACCTGAAAAGGCAAAGTTTTTCATATCTCGTACAAGCGATGCAATTGAGGATGATCCCGCTCCTCCAATTCCAGAATACGTCCCAGCATCAGAAGGTGAACCTTTCCATCTAGCAGCGTCTGCTTTTTCCATAGGCTCTAACTGTGCTGCAAAGGCCTCAATAATCGGATTAATTTGATCCTCTTGCCATAATAAATCTCTGAGTTGCCTAACTTCATTAAAATATGCTGGCCATAGCTCGGGAGTAGAATTCCCATCAGCACCCCCTCCTGCTGCAGAAAATAATGAATTGTAAACTACATCATGTCCACTATTCCAGGTTGGCCCCCAACTCGCATCAGTGTCCCAAGGAAGAATCCATAATTTGCCATTATAATTATTCTCCGGTAAATAAACCGGCTCAAAATAATAGACCATATTCTTATTAGCACTGGGCCAAAAATCATAGTGCCTAATAGCTTCTGCTAGGGCATGCCATCTATTCCATTTTTCAAGATTAACATGAGCATTTATAAAATCCGCCGAATCACGACCATCCAATTGGTTTTCAATCGTTGAATGATCTCGACCGTTATTTGGAGCATAAGCAGCTTGATAACGCTGTTGCTGTTTCCAACTAGTGGTTTGGTTGATGAGTTTATATAGATTTCCTTTCTCCAATTGATGAGATTCCATAAATCTCACATCATATGTTTCTAAAATAAAATTAAACCCATGAAAGTCTCCTCTCCACTTATCTGGAGCTTCTTCCTCGTCATCGATAACCCTCCAGTGTACCCAGTGGGTTCTTGGACCCGGAACACCAATCTTGTTAAACAAATAAAGAGAAACCGCCTCATTAAGACCATATGTTAACGTCCCTCTGTTATCAAACCCCTTGCCTATGGTTAAAGTTCTCCACTCTCTAGGATACTTTTTACCAGTGTAGTCTCTCGACTGAAAGTAGGATCCATTATTAAATCGAAGTCGCATTGATCTCTTACCTCGATTGTGATAGCGACCATTTGCACCTCTCAGACGATACCTGATATTGTCATATACAATTCCATCATAGAACATGGTCCCGTGCCAGTTGTAATAGAATCTTGCTTGGGTNCCCTGACTAATTTGTTTNGAACCNTTNTATGCAAAGCAATCAGCATAATCATTTTGCCTAGTCAAAAGATGATATACTGGCAAACTTTCCAATGCGGACGCACCCTCACCCTCATAACTTGGAATTCCATTATATNTAAAATATGCAAAATTTAATGANGGATCATCTGAAAATGGAGCTCTAGCTCTTTTGCCTACCACATCTTCTACAATGATACGATATCTCACAAGAGTGCGATGTTTGTTGACTGGAAGAGTTACAGAATAAACATCATCNCNAGCCTGAAGGTCTCCTCCCTCACCCTTGTCATTCATTAAAACAGAAACCCAACCCTCTTCATATTTAGGATTTTCTAACTGAGGAGAATTAACAGGAATATTAGGGACAGGATGTGGAAGTTTTGCCGGGACATAAGATCCCGCACTGACAACACAGTATTCCAAAGTTACCGAACCNACCCCATCTAAGTCGGTAACTTTGGCACTAATAACTACAGGATCTTCACTCGATGGAACTTTAGGGAAATGTTTTACCTTTCTGATATTAGGAGGTGCGTTTGATGAAAAAGCGGTATTCCTGGAACCAGGACTAGGAGTATAAATTGCCTCATCTAGTTTCGGTCTGACAATTTCGATATCAAAACCAAGATCACTGTTNTTTGTAGAGGAATTGAACAACTGTACGGCAATTGTATTAATTCCCTCGATAAGAAATGCACCTGGATTATTTACAGTAANCTCATGAAGCTTGCCTTCAGTACCAGAGCGAGAAGCCTTAGCTTCAATAGATGGNTCACCAATAAAATTATGCNTTTCTACTTCCTTTCCATTGATCCACAAAATAAATCCATCATCTGCAAAATAATTAATATTTATAACTGATGGAATTTCTCCCTCAATTATTTCAAAGGTATTGCGCAAAAAAATACAATTATAATTACTCCTCATGTCATCTAGGGAAGTATTAATCGTCATATCATTTACTCTCCCATAGCCTATTGGAGAAACTGCTCCAACATTCCATGAGAGATCTAATTCATATTCTTTGGTTCTCCATAGATCGGTAGGAGTTGACGCTTCTGTAAGGCCCGGCCTCCACGACCAAGAATCATTGGCAAACCCTAATAGAACAGCCTCACCTAGGCTTCTTTGAGGAGTAGAAGGTCTCCACGAACTACCAAGAGAGTTATCCAGTTCAGGATTCATTAATTCCATGGAAGCTCCCTGCCCGCTAGGCGCAACTGGCCATGGAAAACCAGCCCTGTAATCGACCAGATCTACAATTTCATCTTCTACATTCCTTAACCTAATTGTTTCTCCACCTGAATCCAACTTACCCTCATAAGGACCAAGAGCTGATACGTTAAAAGTCTCTTTAATTGTGTCTGGATCTTCAGCAATAACAACATATGACTTGGCAGCTAGATTAGCTCCTTCAGGGAAATTAAAATCAACTGCTCCTGATAGTCTCCATCCATCCAAAGACAAAGCCTCATCCAGTGGATTATACAACTCAATAAATTCTTGTCTTACAGTATTATCTGGTGGGTTATGATGTACTTCATTAATGACAATTGAAGAAACCTCCTCAGCAAATAGTTGTGCAAACACGACCGCTGCGAAGAGATAACTTAGAATAAAACCAGTAATTCGAATAGGCTTCATGAAAATTAAAACGAAATGAGAGAAAGTTAAAATTTTACGGCTCTTGCCCTGTTGGACAAACGACCATCTCCCTTACACAAACTTCTTGAGGCATCTCGTAGCTAAATAGAACAGATTTTGCAATTGACTCTGGCTTAAGAGCACCACCAATCTGTTCTGCATAATCCATCCAACCTTTTCTTGCTTCCTCTTCACAACCGTGATCAAGCAATTCTGTGTAAACCATTCCAGGAGCAATAGTAATTAATCTAACATTATGGCCAGCAACCTCTTCTCTTATATTCTCGGTTATAGCATGAACCGCAAACTTTGTTCCGCAGTAAACAGTGTGATCAGCAAAAGTTTTAATGCCAGCAATGGAACCCATATTAATTATGGTTCCACCTTTTCTATCAACCATATTCTTAAGCACTAAATGTATTCCGTTGAGCACTCCACGAATATTAACATCAAGCATTTTCTGCCAATCATCAGGATTCTGTGATTGAGGTTTTCCGTTGATCATAACTCCAGCATTATTGACGAGACAATCTACCTCCCCATATGAATCTTGGGCTTCATTTATTGCCGCCTTCATAGCATCAAGATCAAGAACATCAACCTCTTTAATAATAGCATTCGGCAAATTTAGTGCCTGCATTCGATCTAGCCTTCGGGCTAATAATAAAAGAGGGTAACCTGCATCTGAAAATGCCTTCGCTGTTGCAGCTCCAATTCCTGAACTAGCTCCTGTAATAACAACTAATTTTTTATCACTCATTACACAAAATATTAACAAATATTATTTTAAAAACCTAGTTTTGTTTTCTTTGATTAATTTTCATCATTTCCGCACCTACCTCTTTACGCCAAGAATTCAGTTCTGAGAGAAGCTGATCACGAATATCAGTTCGAATTTCGGCAAGGTCCTGTTTTTCGGAAATATCATCATTCAAATTAAAAAGCTCTACTTTGGAAGGATCAAAAGCTTCTATTAATTTCCACTCACCTTTTCTTATAACACTTGAAGGAAAACTTGAAGGATGACCATTATAATGAGGAAAGTGCCAATAAATTGAACTCCTATCAATCTTGTGATTCTCCATGATGACAGGCAATAGATTGATCCCGTCACATATCTGACCATCCTTCAAATTGGAGTTTGCTGCAGCAAGACATGTCGGATAGATATCAGGACTAATTACTGGAGTACCGATCAATTTTCCCTTTTTTATCTTACTAGGCCAACGTACTATTAAAGGAACTCTGATACCACCTTCGTAGTAGGCTCCTTTATTCGCTCTTAGGGGGGAATTGTCTGTAGCCTTTGCAAAACCTCCATTATCAGAAGTGAATATTATTAACGTTTCATCATCGATAGATTCCTCTTTCAATAGTTCACTAATTCTACCAAGACTTTGGTCAACACTTTCTACCATTGCTGCATAAATTGGATTCCCTTGCCGTTTTGATTTTGGAATTTTCTGATATTTTTCTGTTAGTTCTTTTTTAGATTGTAATGGGGTATGAACTGCATAATGCGATAAGTGTAAGAAAAAAGGCTTCTCCTTGTTTTCCTTCACAAACTTTATAGCTTCGTCTGTTAATCTATCTGTTAGATACTCCCCCTTTTTACCATCCTTTAGAGTATTCCACTTTGCTCTTTTTCCTGTAGTTGGAATCTTCCAATCACCGGCATAAGGATAAAAATAACTACCTGGTGCCCCATGAGAGTTCCCTGCAATATTAACATCAAATCCATGATGTTCTGGTAAAGAAAATGGAGGGCCACCAAGATGCCATTTTCCAATATGCGCAGTCGAGTAACCTTTATTCCGTAGAGCTTCTGCAAGAGTAATTTCCTCTGGTGGCAAACTCCTTAAAAAGCGCCCTTCATATAGCGTTGCATTGGGGTCCCATCGACCAGCTGGCAACCAATTCGTCAGCAAAAGTCTCGCAGGATACTTACCAGTTAGTATTGAAGCCCTTGTTGGAGAACACACTGCACATGCTGCATATGCGTCAGTAAAACGAACACCTTCGGCTGCCAATCTATCAATGTTTGGTGTTTTATAAAATTTGCTTCCGTGGCATCCAATATCCATCCACCCTAAATCATCAACTAGGAATATTATAATATTGGGGTTCTTCGTCGCGGAAAAACCATTGTTAACAAATAAGATTAGAAAAATTGAGGCAAATATTTTAATCATTTTTGAGCAGGTCATATTTTTAGCGCGAAACAGACCACGATTTATCAATNAGTATTTTAATATCTGCATGNCCAAGAGCAACTTCAGCTCTTCCCATTGANTCAAGATGAGTCTTCGTCTTNTTAACAATAGAAGTTGTATCTACTGGTAAATCGTATGGAATAAAAACGTTTAAGAAGTATTCATCATTNGTAGCAGAAATAGGACGATAAGAATACACCGTAACATTAGGACTCGTATCTTGAGAATTTCTCTGTTTAACCCTACCATATTTTGCCTTCGGGTGCGGATGTGCAATTAACAAAGCCCTTGATTTCTTTTTTTTCCACCAAGCATTATCAAGAGGAGGAAAATCAAACCAGCTTTCAGCCTGAGATCCTTCCTTTATTGGCTCATCGAAACCTACATGCCAAACAGGACCAGCAGAATACTCTTCACCAAGCACTTCGCCCCCTTTGTATCTATCCAAAACAACAAAAAAACCTTCCCTAGTCAACACCACTTGCCTTTCCCAACGACTTCCCTCTCCATAATAATTGCTGAAAGCGAAACGACCATAGGAGTCACCAAAATTATTATTTTCTGCTACAACAAAAGCATCATCATGCTTAATACTTCCTCTCCTCATGAAATCTCTATCATCTCCTTTCCTGTCCGGATGCAACGGAAATTGGTGGCGATTGTGCATAACTAACAAAAGGTCAAGACTCTCTTCCCCAGTTCCACCCCCTCTTAAATCTTTGCCAGAATAAACATTGTTATATTTTCCTGATGTATGTAAATATTTGGAACCAGACACCGAATATTCATAAAGGTGACCTGAAACATTATCCAAATGCTCATCCTTTTCTGGATACAGAAAAAAAGCTGCAAATGCTGAGCCTGCTTTTCTATCTCTATTTAGATAAAGGCGTTCGGGGATTTTATTCTTAAGCGAACTTAGCAGCCCTATCTTTGCTCCTCCCTCAGGGATCTTAGGTTTAATATCTCTTTCAATAAACCATGCAAACCGTCGTTCGTATGCCGAATTATACTCCTTGGAAACCTTTCCATTCAAAGGGCGCCCCCCTAGTGAAACCTGCTCGGCGGCCCACAGGTAATATGGATCCTTATAGTGTTTGGCCAAGCGGTACCAGAAATGTCCATCTCTAGAGGAAGTTTCAACATCATAATATCCAAAATTCCACGGATCCTTATAAACTGATTCAAGATCATCTCTGACTAACGATCCACAATTTGGATTTCCACGAACACCTCCTCCATGAATAAAACCTAAGCATCTATTGCCTACTGCATTTATTAACTCATTATCGCTTTCTATACGGCCGGTGACTTCGGCTATATCAATCAATCCGTGTAAAAAAATGGGTCCATAGGGATAATAGTTCCACTCAGTCCAATCACCAAATTCTGAGAGATTCTCCCAAATCCTATTAAGCCATGCTTTAGCCTCATCTGCTTGTGGAGAATCTGGGAATAGTTTTAAAGCGAGCGCGATGCCTCCTGCATTTCCAAAAGAGTGATTATTAGCCGATTGGGCCTTTTTTTTAAAATCAATAAACCTTGATTCAAGGCTCTGTTTTACAATTTTCTCAAATCTAATTTCCTCGTCACCAGTGAGCATTTTCTGAGTGGATAGTTCTTCGTAAATTCTCATCCTTGCAGCACCTCCCCATCCTCCATGATAACCACCTCCGTGAATATCTCTGAACACTTTTCTCCCCTCAACGTCCAGAGTAGACTCCTTTCTATCACCAGTTAGGGATGTATAAAACATGTAAAGCAAATCTCCCTCACCCTTTTCTTCAAGTTTACTGTGCCTGTCCAATATCAGACCTCTAAATACCGCACGCAGCACTCTCAATGCTGAATGATCCTTTCTCCCTCCATCAACATATCTACATCTAAGCCTATCCCAACCCCACCAACCTCTTGAAAAAGAATGCCTCTCAATTGAAGCCATTGACTTTCTAAGCGCATTCTCCATCTCATCAATATTTTCAACATCTAAGTAGGATTCTCTTGGGTGACCTGATAAAAGGTCTTCTTCAGAATATAAACAGACGTTGCTTAAGAAAACTCCAACAACGATAAGTAAGTAAAAAATATTCATAACCTACTGAGATTAATTTTTTTATTACATTCTTTTAACATACAAGGCTCTAACTTCTAGTTTCGTTTGTTTAGGTCCATTACAAAGCTCAAAACCTAACCTACCCTCAATCGGCCCATTCTCATGAATAACATCAATAGTGCTCACCCCATTAAGCCATGCTTTAATATGATTTCCTTTAGCTTCAACGTAATAATGATTCCAATCATTATGATTTAAAAATCTATCTACATATTTCGGGTTAAATTGATCTACCATCCCGTCTCCCCCCTCCTCCCATAAGGAGCCCCAATATGAACTACCCATATCAATTTGATATCCAGGGACATCGCTGAAAGAAACGGGGTTAAGTCTAATTCCAAAACCTGAATTTGGGGAACTACCAGTGAGTTTAAATACAAGAT
>NYVP01000112.1 GCA_002684575.1 Verrucomicrobiales bacterium | reverse complement strand
CTTAATCATAAGATTTTGTTGAAACGTCCTCGGCCCAAGACTTGTGGAGTGAGAGTAAATGTTTAACAATATCTGGCTTGTCTTTGGCGTAATTAATTACTTCGGGATTTTTGTCGCTGAGATTATGAAGGCTAATCATGGAATTATTTTTATTTCCAATCAATTTCCATGCCCCTTCACGAACAGCCCAATTGTTGCCCCAAGCGAAGTGTAGTTGAGAATACATAGATTTAGCATCTTTATCTTTGATAATAGAGTCCAGATCATGGCCGTCGAGTTTAGGGGCATTAGGTTTCTTTTTCACATTACACAAATTCAAGACGGTTGGGTACCAATCCATGGCGGTAATAATTTGATTTCGAATAGCTCCTTGNGGNAGNTTNGNAGGATAACTGATTATGGCAGGAACTCGAATCCCACCCTCTAAGAAATTGCCTTTTCGACCAATCCACTTTCCGGTGGATCCTCCACCTGTGGCTCCGTAAAAGTGCCCTTTGGGGTANCCGCTTTTNTGATTATCTACACGTATCTTATTTCCAGTTTCNTCGGAGTGCCCATTATCACTCATGAATATGATGATGGTATTATNCCTTANATTATGCTCCTCAATTTTATCGNTTATTTTACCTANGTAATAGTCTGTTGTCGTNACAATGGCGCCGTAGGAACGACGAGCNGGATCTTTCATATCCTTGTACAAGAGCTCATGTTTTTTTAGAGATTGTTCGGGGTAGTGAGGGATATTAAAAGGAACATAAAGGAAAAATGGTTTGTCTTTATTTTGATCTATAAAATCNAGAGATCGNTTAACCATGAGATCTGGNAAATATTGACCGTCTGCTTNNATAGGNTTCGTTCCCTCGTAAAGATCATGGAATCCGGTNCCATGAAGAAAGTAGTGGTTGTAATTGTCTATGAATCCATCTCGGATTCCAAAGAACTCATCAAATCCCTGTTTTTTNGGTCCATAATCACGATGTGCACCCAAGTGCCATTTCCCAAAAAGTGCCGTTTTATAACCCGCTGGTTTAAGAGCTTCTGCGAGAGTAACTTCTTCAAGTGCCATGTTAATTCCTTTGGCAGCATTCATGTCGCCTTGTGTCCAGTTCCATACGCCTCCACGTTGAGGGTGTCTTCCTGTCATTAGAGCTGCTCTTGCCGGACAGCATACTGTGTGAGCATACGCCTGAGTAAAAAGAACTCCAGTTGCCGCTAGTTTGTCAATGTTTGGCGTTATTAGATCCTTGGATCCATAGCAGTTGGCNTCAATGGTTCCCTGATCATCAGTAAANAGAATGACCACGTTCGGTGGTTTTGCATTCACTAAACTGATGCATAAAACAAAGAAAAGTANAATAATTGGATTCACGTTAGAAAGGATCACACAAACCTTAAATAGGGTCAATTGATCTTCNTGGTAGACAATTATTTTTTACGAAACCTGAGAAAATAAATGGGGATAGTGNNTAATAAAGANGTGANNGCTAAAGGTAATAATTCATCGATTGAAGAGGATGCNTATCCAGTGCCGAANGCCAATAANGTGNNGAAAAAACCTATTAAAACTGATGGTACCATTGCGATTCCTCCGCAAATAAGAATACAAATTTTCATTGTATCCTTTATTTTGTTTTTTATTGACCCAATAAGTAGGCCTAACACAGTTCNTATAAGAACCNNTATTCCAGTATAGCCAGTTATGTATAAGATAANATNAAAAGGGAAANTAATTNAATAATCACTAGNAATTAAATTTACGTCGATATGTTCATCGGTCGTNATCATTTGTTATTANTTTTTTATTAAACCAAAGGTAATAAATTNGAATANAAGCGATAAGAAAGAGAGTTGCTCCAATGATAAAATCGATTATTGAAAAAGCCACATAGCCATGTCNTGAGTTGCCAAGGTACATNAATACGAAAAAACCAACNAACCCGANAACTGAACCAATTATCCCGAAAATTTGGACGAATGATTTTGTAAGAGGTTTAAAATTATTCTNTATTTGTCCGACGGCTATTCCCAAAACTGCGCCAATTATGATACCCATGCTCGTCCAGATGATGAACACTAAGAGGCTATCAAGAAGAAAATCCATTAAATGATTTCTTAACTAGAAGCCAGAAGGGTGCATCATGGGCATGCCATGTGGAGCCTGAAGGAATCCAGCGAGTGCACTCATCAAAGAATGGAAGGAAGGTCCAATCATAAATATGAAACTGAGGACAAGTAGAACCATGTAGAATAATCTTTTGCCCTGCAGGTCAAACAAAAGTAGATAAAGCAATCCACCAACAAGAGTCAGAGCAGCAACACACGAAACCCAATTCATTTTACTTGTAGACTCAAAGTAGTGAGATTGTTTTTTTCTAAACTCAATGGATATTTTCTGCATCTCGTCACTTATTTCAGGAGAAAGAGGTTTGACGGGATTCGGAGGCATTCTGGGTGGGACGAATTTGTCTTTGATTCTCTTTACGTATTCCTCGTAGTCNGACTGGTAGAGGTCCAACATTTCATCATAATGTTTTTTCTGAATTTCGTATTGTTTGAGTTTGCTTTACGTATTCTTTTGTNCTTTGGGGNAAAGAATCATTTAGGCTCTTTTCATTTTCCTCGGCCATCACATTTTGGGAAGACATCCTGATTGTGTTTAGTTCTAGTACCTTGGAACGTAGGAAATANGTCGAAAAAAGGAGTACGAGAAAAGAAATAATGGTAATGAATTTTGCTATTTTAATGCTGCTCATAACTATGATGTTTTTTCATTTTTACAAATGTTAGCATTAAAATCATTAATTTGTTAAATTGAAAAACAACAATAGAAAATCATTTTAATTGATGATCTATATATGCTTATTTCCCGATTTAATTAACCAGATAATCTGCAAAATTAATCGAAGTTCGATGATTTATCTAAACCTTCTTTATACTTCTTTAAGGTGTATTTGATATATTTCTCTATCAGTTTTGACCAGTTGGTTAGAACAATTAAGAGTATACCGATAAACCAACAAGCTTGTGTATTTATACCTGACCAAATAATAATGGCGGCAAGACAGTTAAAAGCTAATTTTACTTTTTTGACATGATGGTCAGTTTTTTCTTGAACGTCGAAAACAGTTTCATCTGTCTTGTTGACCTTACGACCTAAAACCGCACCCGGGTCAGATGTATTTCCAAAATCAGTACGTGATGGATACATCTTTGAGCTAGGAAAAAATTTTACTTCATATTGTATTACAGCTCCAAGTGATGCGAATAAAATGCCTATAAACGCTCGGCCAAAATATCCAGCTCCAGTAATAAAGAATAATCCACCTATGAGGTACAATAATAGAGCGCCAAGGTGAGCAGCCTGAAGATCCATAATGTGTTTCTTCACATCCTTTATTAATTCCTTAAAGTCTAAGGCTAGGGTAGGACGTTCAGGTATTCGTGAAATTTTATTAAGTTTTGATCTTGATGCGTTGCCATAAGTTTCATGATATTTGCTGTGATTATAAATACTTACTTTTGCTCCATCATGTTCTAGGTCGTCTTTAAGAGACAATGCCTCAGATTCGGTGCATTTACTCCTGATGAGAGCAGGGCAATTATTAATAATTCTTTGAGCTTCACTCCAAACATTCCAAAGACTCAATTGGTTCCTGATACTCCACATCCTGAAATTCTCCTGAGTCATTTTAAATTCGGCAACGAGATTACTTATGGTCGTGATAATGTTTGTTCGATCGCAGTAATCATTAACATCGTTATCGCTCTCATTTTCTGTAATGATTGTCTCATCAGGAACTGTCTCTAAAATTACATAGTATCCATGATTTGATTCTTTCTCTTTCTCTTTCTCTTTCTCTTTTTCTGAGGATTTTGATTCTTTTTTTAAGGGTTCTGATTTTGGGAAATTAAATTTAAGATCATCTGCCTCGTCTTGAGCTCCGGCTTCAATGGGCTCAGCTAATAAATCTTCGTTTGAGTTTTCCACTCTGCTTGATTCGATGTCAGGTGATAAAGAATCAGTTTTAAATGGTTCAGAAACTTCTTCAATCGGCTCAGATTCAGGTTTTTCGATTATTGTTTCAATGACAGGGGGTTCTTTATTGGGTGCAATTCTTCCAAAAACTGCCCGTTGGTAAAGACTATCATAACCAAGAAACTTTAAATCTAATTCGATGGAATTTCCCGTTGAGGCATTTTCAATAATTTCGGATTCAGTTTTTCGGATTAGGATTGATGCTTTAAGCTCATCACCAATGTCGGCAATTAACTGATGGCCATCGTCATATTCAGAATCGATCTGTCGACCAAAGACTCGACCTGATTCCAAGACTTTGATATTTAGATTTAGTGTTTTCCCGTTATGAGGACTGGCGAATTGCTCAGCTTCCGAGGAAAACATTCTTTTTTCGGAAAGAGATTTTAAGCATTCTAATATTTCCTCTTTTGCCATGATTAATTTAATGAAATTTATACTAACGTTCTTATAAACAAGATACCAGTTAATAACATTATAAAATCAACCAAATATTATAATAGCTTAGAGATAAGGTTTGTCTTAAGTGCAATACAGATTTTGATTTGGATGATTAGAATAGTACTACTCTGATTTCATTTCATTTTCCATTTTTGCATTGGCTTCATCTTGCTGAGCACTTAGCGCATCGAACTCATTGGCCAATAAATTAAATTTTTCTAAATCATTATCATTTGTAAAAACATAACCGTCTTCTTCGTATTTCCATTTTTCAGAACATTCATGTAAATGGATTGTCATTTCTCCCATTTTTTTGATGATCTTTATTTCCAAATCCCATAAATCAAAAAGAGCTTTTCGGTTATTGTCTCCTTTTAATTTCGTTTCACTATCTAGTCCATTAGATAAACTTGCAATGCTTGTGATAGATCGCTCATAGGATTCGAGGTTGAGGTCTTTATAATTGGTTGCTACTTTGATGCCTGACGACAGCATTTTCTCTGTCTCTTTTATAGCGTTAGGCTTTTTAATTCTTTCGGGATCCATTAACGAATAAAAGCCGATTTCATTGAGATCCCGGTCATACCCATTATCCAAATCGATTATTTCTTTATATCGGATTCTGAGAACGTTTGTCATTTTTTCACCGATATTTTTTGGGTTTTTTATTAGCTCAAAATTTACCGTTCTCGATCCGTCCCCGGTTTCAGAGTATAGCTTTGCGACATCCGTGGCTGCTCTCTGTTTTAGTTCTGCTAAATCTGCCTTTGTGAATTGTTGTTGTTGAACCTGTTTTAAAATCTGTTCAACTTTTGAAAATTCAGCCTTTAGGTAATCCCATTTTGAGTAAATGGTTAATGAGTAAGAAACAATAATAATACAAAGTCCACATACTATTGGTTTAGCAATGGATTGAGGGGTGTAAGTGATATTGTTTTCGGATAGATGTTTACTCTGGTGGTGCACATTAAACCAAAATATTATAAGAAGAAGGATAATGATTATGGGAAAAATTGCTATTGGTGGTGCGAAGTAAGAACCGATTAAAACAACCAGATAAGCATAGAAAATCATCATGGTTCTTGATGCGCTTTCTGGTTTATTGAGTTTTTTCCAGTTGCTAGAAATCATTATCGCTCCAAGGAGTGGAGTGAAAAAGAAAGCCAATATGGCCGTTGGCAATGGTTCATGAAGCTTAAGTTGTGGGAGGCTTTGTTGTTCTTCATTTGAACTGTAAAATCTTTCACTCATATAATATTATAGTAAGGAAAGGATCTTGTTGTTCCATTATAATTTCATAGGTATTTTATAACTGATATCTTTATTTCTTTGATAGTTGCAGGTCACATATTTATCAGTTTAGCTTTTTGTTATGTCAGTTAAAGGCTCCGGCAAAGTTGAAAAACGGCCATTATATCATGATGGTATGCTTCTTAGGTCACCCGACAGGACTGTATCCTAGAGATTTTTAAGTCTTCTTGTTATTTGGTGAATCGATTAACTTTTTGTTATGATTTTTAATCTCTGGTCAATTGGAACTTGTTTAAGGGTTTCAGTAGATCCATCTGGCCAGAAAATATTTAGATCAACGGGGTCGTTGTTTGAGCCTAATCCAAAGTGAAGGACAAGATCATTTTGATTTCCTTGACCGGTTCCTGCTTCAACCTGACGGCTTATAATTCTTCCATCTTTTAGAGTTAATCTAACCTGAGCGCCTACAGCAAAGCGATTGATGGTTTTTTTATTGCTTAAGAGTTGAACCTTTAGCCAATGATTGGTGTTCTCATTATTATTCACAAAAAAACGGCCTGCTGACATGAGGTCAAGATCCCCGTCATTGTCAAAATCAGCCCAGGCAGCCTGATAGGTAGTGCCTAATCCTTCGAGCTTGGCTTCCGTGTTAGCGTTTATAAATTTGAAATCTCCCTGATTACGAAAGAGGACTGGATTATTCTTTCGACCAAAGGAAGCAACTCCATAAACGGTAGTGAAAAAGAGATCAAGGTTACCATCATTATCATAATCCGCCGCCGCAGGGCTTGAATAAGACTCCTGATAGATGACACCGCCTTGGCCCTTGTTCTCAAATTTGAATTGGTTTTCTTTGCCGCTGTTGCGTAGCCAAACTGACTCAGGCTGATTGCCTCGCCCGTCTTTGTGAGCAAAATTTCCTGCAAAAAGATCAAAGTTTCCGTCATTATCAAAATCGCCCCATGCCGCTCCGATTGAATGGCCGCCACCAAATCCCGGACCATTTGCCAAAGCGCCATAGGCTCCAGTAATATCTTTGAATTTACCTTTACCATCATTTTGCCAGAGAATATTTGGTTGAAGCCTGTAATTTGAAACATAGACATCAAGGTCACCGTCCTGATCAAAATCGCAGGCACTTACTCCGCGAGCTCGGTAACGAATTTCTTTCCATCCAAGTTTAAAAGATTTTCCTGCTTCATTTATTAATACGAAATCAGCATAAATATCTGACGGCCATTTTTCGTACCCACCGGCATAAATGTCAACAAAACCATCCCCGTTAAAGTCACCCCAACAGGCTCCAAGGGAACCACCTTTTGGCAGTTTGGGTAATTCGATGATTTTAAAATCTTTGCCATCGATATTACGGTAAATTTCTCGACTCCCCCAAGAATAGAGATCAAGAAACCCGTCGTTATCAAAGTCTGCTGCTACGCATGGTCCTGCCTTAGTAACGAATTCAAATTTTTTACCTTTGACGTTGCGATAAACATTACCACCGACGCAGATGTCAGTCCATCCATCATTATTAAAGTCAAACCAGCAGGCGTCATTACCNCCAGATAGACCGAAATCTTTACTGCCATCGGTAAAAGAAGTGGCATAAGAAAAAGCTGGGAAGCATATAAGTAAAAGAAGTCTCTTAATCATGATATTAGTGAGATGTTATTATTATCTTATCGATTTTAAGCAAATGCTTAAAGCTCNATGTCTTTGAATGGTTGGCAGCTTATGACTTCGCTTCAATTCTCTTAATTAGTTTGCGAATAATGGCGCAGTTCTACTAGGATTCATTACATGAAAGTATTTTTTACTATATTTATTTTTTCTCTGTTTCCGCATTTCTTTATCGCGATTTCTAATGAAAATGTTCAAAAGAGAGATGAATCATCTGCGCCTAAAGTAGATTCAATAAACCAACTTCATTGGTTGGTAGGTAATTGGGAAGGGCCCCTCGGCGAGGGGGTTCTGGGGGAGTCTTGGTTGCCTCCTAGAGGAAATACAATTGCAGCCGTAGTCCGGTTAACAAATAAAATGGGAACTGAATTTGTTGAGTTAATAAAGATAGAAAGGATTGATGAAACGTTGGAGCTTAGGCTCAATCTTTTCGATTTGGAGCTCAGGCCTCTGGAGGAAAAGCCGCAAGTACTTAAGCTAACCAATATTAGTGAAAAGAGCGTGGTTTTTAAGGGTGTTAGTGAAGGTGCTCATCGTCGTCTCAGTTATAAAATTAACAGTGAAGATATTTTTGAAATTCGTATTATCACGACAGACGGTAAAAAAATCGAAATAGATTTAAAGAGAGTTTAGATTCTTTATCAGAGTAGATATGTACTTGAAATCTCAATTGGTGATTATTGTTAAAGTTATCGCTTTATCTATTTTGCTTACCTCCTGTCAGGAGAAGGTAGGGGAAAATAATGAGGAAAACATAATCACTAATCTACAGAGTTCGTATTCGACTAGAGGATATGTTCAGGAATTAATGCCTGATGATAATTCGGCATTCATACATCATGAAGAGATATCCGGATTTATGGATGAAATGGTTATGTACCTCAAGTTGGAAGATCCATCTGAATACTCAAAGCTCAAGGTAGGTCATCAATATACTTTTGATATGATTGTGGATAAAGATGATGGGACTTATATAAGGAATATTGTCCCAACTGGAAGAGTTAAGGAAGTCTCGATTGCTGGTGACAAACCGAGTGATAAATGGTTCAAAAAGCCAATCTTTGAACTTGGTGATAGACTTCCTGATTTTTCTCTTAATGCTTCTGATGGTAAAGTTATCGATCAATCCAAATTAAAAGGGGGAGCATGGGCAATAACATTCATTTTCACTAGATGCCCCTTACCTGATTATTGTCCGATGATGTCGTTGAGGTTTTTTGAGGCTGTTAATTTACTTAAAGAGGCCGAGGTTAAAAATTGGAATTTTGTTTCTCTTACAATTGATCCTGAATTTGATACCAGAGAAGTTTTGAACCAGTACAAAAAAGTGAGAGGTTTTGAATATGAAAACTGGTTTTTTTGCAGAGCGAGCCTTGATGAAGTCCGAAAGATTGGCGATCCACTAGGATTAAGTTTTAACACACGAGAGTTTCCGATCGAACATAATCTTCGAACAGCTGTTTTTGATTCTGAGGGGAAATTGGCTGAGGTCTTTAGCGGAAACAAATGGACCGCACAAGAACTCACAGAATCAATAATCAAAGCCACTACTGATAAGTAGAACCCATCAAGTTGATTGGGATGTTTTTCGATTCGATGAATAATTAGCTGATTGGCTTTGGAGTAAACCATGATTCAACACAAAAGCTGTATTGAACTTGTCTACTATTTTGTTTTCTTAAGTTTCATAGCATGGGCTGAGAAACCTGCTCCAAAACTGGACAACCAAATTTCATCATCATTTCCATCATTTTTTAAATATTCATCCAAAGCGACCATGACTGAGGGGCTACTCAAGTTCCCATAATTTGACAATACATTCCTGGTTTCCATCATTTCAGTAATTCCAAGTTTTTTTTC
>NYVP01000111.1 GCA_002684575.1 Verrucomicrobiales bacterium | reverse complement strand
AAACATGGCTTCATAGTGAACCATTTCCTATCTTTGGTACCTCAGAACCTTCTCTGTGTGAGCTTAATGACGGAACAATTTATTACAATGCGCGGACCCATTTTAGAAAAGGAAATAAGCAAGTTGGTCATAGCCTTGATAGTGGTGAAACCTGGGTAAAAGCTAAAGAGGACGACGAATTATTTGATGGTCCACCTGATGAATATGGATGCAAGNGNGCTGTGGTTAAGATGCCTGATAAAGAAAAAGACATAATTCTCTTTAGTGCACCAGGAAGACGCGACAAACGTGATGATATTACAATACATCTCAGCATGGATGGAGGTNAAAGTTGGCCAACGAAACGTATTTTAAAGGTTGGCCCAGGTAATTATACCTGGATGGCGGTCGGGAGAAAAGGAACTCCGAGTCAGGGAATGATTTATTTAGTTTCNAATAAGGATTGGATGGCTAGGTTCAATTTGGATTGGGTTTTGGGAAAAAAATAGATACCATCTAAAAAATTTGTAAGAGGTCATCCACTATTGGACATCTGACCATCACAATACAAACAATCATCCAAAATTAGGCATAATGTCATTAGCTAAAGTTCGATAACTTTTGATATTAGAATTCAGCGGAAACTGTAAAGAAATGGTGTTCGCTTGTATTTTGGGTTCTTCCAGTGGGGGTGATACAAGCGGACACCTACTTTTTTCAATGNTAATGTAATGGAAGAGAGAATAATAGAGTTAAAAAGAAAAGCAAATAACGGAGACGTACATGCTCAAACTTATTTGGGATATATTTACGAGGTAGGTAAAGGAGTAAATAAGCGAATGAATGAATCCTTACAGTGGTATTTTATGGCCGCTAAAAGTGGAAATCGTTATGCTATTGAGGCCTTGGAAAGCATGAGAAACTCNNCGGATAGTTTTTAATTGANTAAATTTAGAGAGATTTTTTGAATCCTNATTNCTCAATTTTGTTTTAATGAGAGCGCTCGTCGTTATTTCACACCCTGATAAAAATTCATTTTGCTATAATGGAATTTATAAAGAGATAATGAAAACTTTGGAAGGTAATGCCGAGATCAAAGTAGCCGATCTCTATTCCGAGAGTTATGCCAGACCAAAAGATGCAATGATAGCCAGATTCAAGGAATGGGTCACTTGGTCAACACACATTTATTTTATCTCGCCCGTGTGGTGGTTTAGATGTACTCCGAGGCTTGAAATTTTCTTTGATGAAGTTTTCACACCTGGTTTTGCCTATACTTTTAAATCAATTACCAAACTCTATGGTTTTCCAGTACCTCAGCTTAAAGATAAATCTGTTAGAACCTACGTTACACATGGTGCACCAGCATTGCCTGTCCTGACAATTTATGCAAATTCCGTAAAACTTCGTCTAGTTATGGGTGTTTATACTTTTGTATTTGGCTGGAGATATTCAATTTGGAGGAAAACAAAACAATTCTGGTCTGTGCCTTTTGTAAGCCATGAGAAAAGATTAAAATATCTAGAGTCCGTAAATANGGATGTTTTAAAGGACTTAAAGGACTTAAAAGAATAAAAAATT
Source organism: Verrucomicrobiales bacterium (assembly GCA_002684575.1). Lineage (GTDB taxonomy): Bacteria > Verrucomicrobiota > Verrucomicrobiia > Verrucomicrobiales > DEV007 > EC70. The sequence goes on along the minus strand of NYVP01000111.1, from coordinate 7,141 downwards.
TATCCTTTTTAATCTAGCTCAGTCAAGGCTTTTTAACTTGTTCAATGGTATTATCAAAAGGATCTGTTTTATCAGTTTCTGACTNATTAGTTTTTTGCTTAGAGCTACTTGATGCCTTTTCGCCTATATCACCTTTGGGCTTCGAATTTAGTTCGACTCTATCAAGAACTCCAATTTCAGAGCCGTCCGCGTTGAAGCCAATGGATTCCAATAACAAATGTTTATCTCGAATAGTTACAAGCGAGTATTGATTAAAGAGTCCTCCGATAATTGGCTTAGGCTTACCCAATACACCTGGAGCGCTTTCTTTNGCCCAACCGCCTTTCACATCATGTGCCCCTCCAACAATCATATGTTCCCAATCACGAATTATTGGTTCACCATGATCAAGCCACGCACCACCACCAGAGAGCACATAGTGAACATGATTTAATTCACCTCGTTCGTATTCATGTGTGTGGCCACTAAAACAAAAATTCACATTATATTTTTCCAACANAGGAACGAGCTCGTTACGAAGAAAGGCACTGCCATCAATCCAGCGTTCACAAAATGGTGGAACATGAATAGCCACAAATCGAAAACGAGCTTTGACAGCTTTCGGAGAAGAGAGTTGTTTTTCTAACCACCCACTGGATATATCCACATTCTGACTAATATGATCGATACAAACGTAAAAACAGTTGGAATATGTGAATGTAAATGATCCATGACCGGGTGAATAACCAGCACGAAAGCGAGAAGGCATATCAGANGCAAGCCTCAAAGAAGCCTTTGGGTCGCTGGCATCGTGGTTACCCCAAGCCGCGTACCATGGCACCGAAGTGCCCAGGTAATAGGCAACTCTATCCAAATAAAATCTTCGGGTATCATCATAACTCGCACCATNTTCTGCTAANTCTCCAGAGGTAAGTCCAAAAGCGACCCCAGAATTAACCATGTGTTTCATCATGCTGATCGTGGGTTCGAGAGGATTAGCAGACCATGCTCCTCGGTTATGACCTTGGCTATCTGACCATACAGAAAACTTGAAATCTACCTCTGAGTCTGGAGCTGTATCAAAATGTGATACTTTACTATAAGGAGTTCCTTTGATTGATCGGATCTGATAATGGTAGTGCGTTCCCGGCTCCAGCCCACTAATCAAAGCGCGATGGAAATAGGTGCCGCCGCCGCTGTGCACGCTAACCATTGGCATTGTTTTGTCTAAACTGTCACCCTTGCTGTATGCAACCATTAGATCTGCAAGATCTGAACTCTCGGTCATGATCACAATGCGGTCAGTACCTGCATTCTGCAGGTAGGGTGGTGTGACAATCTTTATTATTGGTTCACCAGTGACCTTAACGGACTGAATTGTTACCCATTCTGATATAGANCCATTTTTATCTACGGCTCTTAATNTGATAGGATAATCGCCAGGTCTTTTCCATATATGGTTTATAGCGAATGCATTCTTAGCAGAATCAAATTCAGAAGTTGAATAAGAGCCATCTCCCCAGTCCGATGAGATTTGTACTGAGTCATTTTCAGGGTCACTAACTTTAAATTCGAAATTATAGGAATCACCAGTTTTACCCGAACTTGGACCAGATTGCTGTGCGATGATTTTTGGAGCCGAATTTGATGGCTTATTTTTTCCACAAGAGACTACCAAATTATCAATGGCCCACCACCAGTTATTATCTGCCTTTATGTGTGCAAATTCGATCACTAATTTAGACGCCTTAGTAGGTGCCTTATTAAGATCATTATAGCCGATAAGAATTGGTGTTAGTTTTGTTCCTTGATCTGGAATTTCAAAAATGACTGGTTCTCGGTTATCAAAGAAAAAACGTACATGTGCTTCTTCATTTTCCTGTTTACGAAAACTAGAATCGAAACCGATTTTAAGCTCTGATAGGTCACATGATTTAAGGTCAATTGGTGGAGTGCGAAGAAATGTATTGAAACCATCTTCGGGTGTAGCACCACCATCTTCAGCCTCATCAGAGTCAGCAACTGCAATCACATTTTTGGTTGAAGAAGCAAACACTTTTGACCTTTCCTGATCTTGAGAGACTTTTATCCAAAAGTTCGTTGTTACGAAAGACCAGCCTAACCATTCAGGCGTGCCGCCAATTGCCTTGTCATCACCCCTAGTCCACGCAAGCCCAGAATTTTCAGGCTTTGTCCAATCGTTGGTTTTTGGATCGGGATCAGTTTCACTAATAGGTCGATTCAATAGAGCATCGTCAAAATTCTGTGAATATAGGACATCAGCAAATGCACAGATAGACAAAATACAATTTGTAAAAATTGAAGAGAGTATAATTNCTAATAATTTCATTTCTTTTTATTAAGAATTTTTTTCTATAGTAATGAAAGGAATAAATTTATCAGACCTTAACAAATCTTAACATTTAGAATCCTTATTTTAATTATCGTTTTGTTTTTTGANCGATAATAAGATCTGGCGTTTATAGGAAATTNAATGAATTTAAAANATCCATTATATAATTAATTTTTCATCTTTCATTACTCAAGTNTGCTTCTCTTAAGTACATACTCTTCCTGTTNATTNCCATCAATATCGATGACTTCAAATCGCACTTCGGGATCGNNNAGNGTCGTATCGAATCTCATGAAACCAAATGAACAGGTTTTATTGTATCCCCAAACTAGACCTTTTGTTTTTACAACCGAGTGAGTGTGTCTATTTGTAAGGCGAGAACTTTCGAATTCATAAAGTTTATAGCTTCCAGAATTTTCAATAGTGCGCAAGTCGGAGCGGTGTCGGTCAGCTGCCACCAGAAATACGCCTTCGATTTTCTTATTTTTAATCCAAGAAAATATTTCAGCCCTTTCTTCTGGGAAGCCGTCCCATGGGTCCTTGCTGCCAGGTTTAATGTTTGGTGAAAAGGGAACCGGTGAGGCGATTATTTTGAAGGTACCATTTGATTCTGATAGTGTCTTTTTGAGCCATTCTTTTTGAGTTTTTCCCAACATAGAACCGCCTTTTAAGTCGCGATAATAACGACCGTCTAACATCATAAAATGGACATCTCCGAGTTGAAAATCGTACCAGCAACCCGGCTGTTGTAATCCTCCTCCGTAGGATGGGTTGACCCAATTTTGTTTGTATATTTCCCATACACGACGCTTCCAAGCTGGCTTATTAATTTCAGGGCCGGGTATACAGTCATTTAGTCCAAAATCGTGATCGTCCCAGATTGAATACATAGCAGTAGAGGAAGTTAGCCTTCGCCACTCTGGTCGACTCTGTCGCCTTGAGTAACAATAGTGATTTGTTAAATCATGCTCGGGATCGTCAATATAGACGTTGTCTCCAAGCATCAGAAAGGCGATAGGGTTTTTGTTTCTGATAGTGTCCCACATGTATTCCCATTTTGGAATAAACCCACCGCCACCACCAAACCCAATCGCAAACTTACCAGGCTTTCCAATGGCTGGAGGAGTACTGAAACTAGCTTTCTCTACTTTAACTGGTTTCCCATCAATCTGTAATTTGTAGGAGTATTTTTTGTCTGGCGAAAGACCTTCTAGTCGAACCACTGTGGTGAAGTCATTATCGGCGGTTGTTCTGGCGGTTGCTTTAAGGTCATCAATTATAATTGAAACTAAAACTTCTTTGTTTGTACGGACCCAGAATGAGGCTCCGTTAGGTGCAAGATTACCAATCATTGGACCATGCACCAAAGACAGGTCTTTGGTTTGGGGCGACTCAGGAAGCTTGGAAAGAAGATCACGTGGTCCACCTAGAAAACGACAAATAGATAGACCCATCGATTGAGCCGCTTTGGTTTTCACTTTTGCCTCCTCGATCTTATCTTGTGCAAGAAGGCTTAGCATTTCTACATAAAGTGTTTCTGCTGGCCCAGCATCTGGTTTTTTACCTGAACTTAGTGTTTTAGTAACTTTATCATATTTACCTAGAGCAATTTCACGTACCGCATTTCGCTGAATATCATGCTGTGCTAGCAAGGCTGAAGAAGCATTTAGGCTGATCAGTATTACGATTGAGATTGAAGCTAGATGCATACATAATATTAGCCCTGTGGGTCAGAGATGTAAAACCCAGCTATTGATGATTTCTATCCCTTTTGTGCCTCAAGAAAACTCAAAAGAGACGCAAAATCACTTATGCTTAAAGAATTAGCTAGTCCTGCCGGCATCATTGAAATTTTAAGTTCTGTACGGGATTTAATGTTCTTAACCTTAAAGTTATAGGCTTTTCCTAAGATGTCTCTCATCTCGATAGCATCAGCATTTTCCGAAGTAATAAAACCAACTAAGGATTTATTATCTTTTGTTAATACGGATACCGTAGCAAATCCTTGAGATATTGATGCATTAGGTTTGAGGATGGATTCTGCTATTTGGTCTCGAGATAGAATTGCACCTACTTGACCCATGTAAGGTCCTTTTGGACTTTCATTAGATCTTAGTGTGTGACATGCGACACAACCCTGCTTGGTGAACAGTATCTCACCCTTTTTAGGATTACCTTTCACATCCCCAATTGCCAAAATTACATCCTCAATAGACATTTTACCAACTTGGCCTTTGGTTCGTGCGATAGCATTTAGATCAACGATCGGATCATCTGATTTTTTGGAACCTGCTGCCACTTGAGTACTTCCAACACCTTCGATATTTATACCTTTAATACTTGATCGGGTTTTTGCATTATTGGCCGCAATGACTTCACGATATTCTCCACTATCCCATATTTTTTTGATAAATGTTTCAATCTTATTAGAGCTATCCCATTTGATGGGTTTGTAATAAGGGCCTCTGGTATCTGGTCTTGTACTCCACCACCATGAACCATCATAGGGGGCTTCAATTTGATATAAACGAATCAGAGTTGCCAATATACCAGCGCGGTCTTTTTCTGAGGAAGCAGACTCATATTTTGTAATTAGTCCATCAATCGCCTTGTCATCATGCATCATTTTCAATGCCCAGAGAGCTCCGCGACTATTTGGCCCACCTATCGCATCAACACAGCTTTTAATCGCTTTTAAATCAATGAGTGCCTTAACAGCCACATGAGGCAATAATATCTCAGGGTTGGGTTTTGCGTGAGGTCCTTCTTTGGAACCAGAAGCTCCAGATATTGAAGGCATACTTTTGGAAACAATGAACTGAATTTTTCCCTTTGCCTTGGATGTATCGGCCAGTCCTACGTTGGCTTTAAATAATTTAGCGCCTTTAGGTACTTGATAAACAATCACAGAATTAGCGTGCGTCCCTAAACCATCTGGATGAGATTTTCCTTTACCGTCTTTCAAAGGTGCGCCGGTGGCACTGATACCAAAACCTATTTTACCCCAACCACTTTTTGCAGATTTCCATTTTAATGAAGACAACTTGATTGTTTTCCCTGCTCCATCTTCAAATACCGGATTAAACCAAGCCCCATGATCTTCTCCATCGCCATCTCCTCCATCTGTTACTGTGAGAAATAACTCTTTAAACTCTGAAACATTTACATTTACAGCAGTGGTCTTATGACCTTTGAAGGCTTTAGTCTTAAAAGCTGGTGGAGCTTCTGGAGCTTTAGCTATTGGTTCATCACCGGGTGGATGCGAAACTTTTAAAAGATCATTTGCGGCTGATACATCTCCGAGCCGACCCAAGGCAACAGCCGAAGCAATGTTAACCCTTGGATTTGAATCTGATAGACCAGGGACTAACATCTCTTTTGTGACGCCCTTAAGCTGAGTTTTTCGATCCGTGAGCGCTCTTATCGCCCATTCTCTAATATCTTTATCTGCAACTAAACCACTTAGTTTTGAAGAGGCTTCTTTTCCCATAATTTGTTTATAAGTAAAGATTGCCGCAACCCTTGAGTGTAAAGGTGCGGTTTTATTGGTAGCAATTTTAATCACCTCACTTGCTGTGCTGTCTTTCGATCTTTGAACTAATTCCTGGGAGGCAGCTAATCTCGCCGTTGAACTTTCTGATAAAAGTAATTCTATTAACTCTTTGTCTGATCTTGAAGCTGTTTTTGAGAAAGGTACATAGCTCCAATTCTTAGGAACAATTCTTTCTACCCACCCTTTGTCAGGGCTTCCTTTGTATCCGGCTCCTGCCCATGCTCCTGCATATAATCTACCTGAAGCATCAGTATCAACGTCAGTGATTTGATGAAGTCTGATAAAATTTTCTGGTTCTTGAGTAAAACTGGCACCGTCGGGTGTTAACCTATGAATGATGAGTTGGCTTCGCCCCCAATCACACATGATTGAAATGTTATTATATTTTTCAGGCCATCCAGGTTCCTGAAGAAACATAGCACCAGTTCCGCTTCCGCCTCCTAAATCAGCCAAAGCAGGGATAATTTCATTTGTAAAATTCTTGAATAACATCGGATACCCATATTCACCCGTTTGGATGTGATGGATAAAGCGAACATTCCATCCTCCTCCATCATTGGTATTACCTCTTGTGAAAATATTCATGAATGGATCAATTGCGACGTCATAAATATTTCGAAGGCCGTGAGTGTAAACTTCCATTTCAGTTCCATCAGGTCTAACTCGGACCACTCCACCGCCTAGCATTGTAAGTTCAGTTCCATCAGTCCCTTTTGCTTCGTGAATTCCAAAATCACCCACTGCGATATAAATCCAGCCGTCTATACCCATGCGGATACCATTAGTGGTATGGTCTGCGCCTCGGTCTTGATTGTGTTTAGGTGGGCTGATGTCTGAAATTAAAATTTTTGGTTTACCATCAGCAACACCATCCCAATTTTTATCCTCCAAGACAGATAGATGCATTCCTGAAAGCTTTCCTGTACTTTGTGGAATGACTGTATGGAGTACTAATAATTTGGTTCCAAGAGCAACCAGACCTCTGGGATTATCGAGATTTGCATACACCGTTTTTTGGTCTGCTATTCCATCTCCATCCTTGTCCACAAGGCGAATGATTTTTCCTTTGCCTGGTCCTTTACCTAGCGAGCCAAGCATGTCCACTCCTACAAAAACTTCTCCCGTGGGTGCTGCACATAAACAGGCCGGAGAAGGAGTTGATGAAGCATCAGAAAATTTAGTGGATTCCAGCTCTTGCGGAACTTGTCCCAGAACAGAACTTATAAATAAATAAAAAATTGAAGCAAAAATGGGCG
>NYVP01000110.1 GCA_002684575.1 Verrucomicrobiales bacterium | reverse complement strand
ATTAACATATCTTGAAATATAATAGGTGAAGATCCTGGCCCCCTAAAGTGACGGCATTCGAGGTCTGTTCTTTTCCAAATCGCCTTTCCGGAATTAGTATCGATTGCAGTGGTTCCGTAACTGCCAAAGTGAATGTAAACTGCATCCTTTTCGATCACGGGTGAGGGAGAGCCGTAACTATTAACATTGTTGCCTAGAGGCTCGACAGTTTCATTGCTAAATAAACTCAAATTATATTTGATTTTTCCATCCTTTTTATTAATACAAATGCCCTCCATTAATTTTCCATCGGCAGATGAGTTTGTGATCCATATTTGGTCGTCCCAGACAACAGGTGACGACCATGCTTTACCATCAATTTTGGTCTTCCAAGCTATATTTTTTTCTTCTGACCAAGTAGTAGGCAAGCCTCTTTCGCCTACTACAATTCCATTGCCATTAGGGCCTCTGAACTCAGGCCATTGATCTTTTAGAGAGGGTTCAGCGTATCCGATAGATAGCAGGATTTGAAATAGGTATAAATAATGTTTTTTATTTGGCATAGCTGATTTTTACTATTGTTAACTATTACCCGATTCAAGAGATGAGGTCTATTATTCATATTTTGGCAACATATGAATAAAATTTACAGTAAAAATTAGGTTTATTAAGAGGTCTTTTAAAGCATTAGCCTTGTTAGACAATATAATTCTAACTAGGCTCATAACGTTGATTTTATATAATAACCAATATTGAATAAAAAGATTCGACAAAAAACTAGTAAAGAGGATGTCGCGATTAGTATGGATCGTGAGCGTAGTACTCTGATTATTTCAGAGGAAAAAGGAGCTAGTAATTTAATTGGCGCGGTTTTACGAAATCTTGGATATCAAACAAAATTCTGTGATTCGATAGAAAAGGCATACAATTTATATAATAATCAATCACTTGTTATTATCTATTCTAACTCCAGAAAAAAAACGATAATTGAATTTTTAAAGAAATTTAATCAGGAAAATAATCACGCAAAGGTTTCAAAATATTTAGTAATTGGATCTTTGGATAGTGAAGTTTTGAGTCGATACGCAGATTTCAATATTTCGTCTCCTTTGGATTCAAAGGAATTTCTTGAGGCGCTTGTAGAAGTTGATCGTAATATTTTTGATTCTAAACAGAAAGTTACCGGTAATTGGGGATTTCATAGACCATCAAAAAATAATAATGAGGATAAAAAAAATCCACCGAATACTACCTATGAGGCTGATGAATCAGACGACGCTCAGAGCCTAAAATCTTCATATGAAGAGTTAAGTGATGTTGTTATAAAATGGGGTAAGGGTTCAGCAAAGACGAGAATAGATGATAGAAAATCAATTAATGATTATGCTAGTGTAATACTTGATAATTGCCCTACGGCAATGGCGCTATTCGATTCGCAGTCGCGATTTATCACCAGCAACAAAAGTTGGAAAAGTATGGTTGGCAATGCTGTAAAAGATGCGGAAGGTTTTGGCCAGTTTGAGTATTTACCAAAGCTTTCAAAATCTTGGAGATTGCTTTGTGATGAATGTTTGCAGTCCAAGAAAGAGCGGATAATTGAAGAAAAAGTTAAATGGATAAATACTACTGCCGAATGGATTAGATGGCACATCAGACCTTGGATTGATGACGATCAAAGAATTAGAGGGTACACTATTTCCTTCTATTCAATAGATTTAGAAAAACAATCTCAATTCAAACGTTCTTTAGAGGATGATTCAACTCAAGCAATATTGAGTAGTCATGTTATCCCGGTATTGTTTCTAGACCAGAAAGGCCGAGTCATAAGGAGTAATAGAGCTGCCAAACAGTTTGCTGATTGGGATCCCATTAAGGGTGAGGGTGCCTATTATTGGGACATCTTCCTTGATGCTAATAAAAAGGAATTGTCTAAATCGCAATTTGCAGGATTTTCACAGTCGTTGACCGAGGAACAAAAATTTAATTTTCCTGATAAGAGTGAAGATGTGATTCTCGATCGTGATGGCAATTATCACAATGTTATATGGTCCAATTCACCGAAACGTGATAGTAGTGGAAAGATAGATGGTATGATTCGATTGGGAGTTTATTCCGGTATATTTTCAGAACTATCAAATTCATATTCAAAAAAAATAAGGTTGTTGAATATGATTCCTGTTCCGGCATGGCGATCTAATTCTAGTGGAGTAATTGATCAGATTAATAAAGAATTTGTAAGTTTACTCGGGGAAAAATCAAAAGAAGTAGTTGGAAAAAAAATTAATAAATTATTAGATTCTAATGAAACTGCTAAATTTAGAGAGTTAATTTTGTATTCCCTAAATTCGAAGGGTTCCTTTGAAGATGAACTATCGATTAAAAAATTTGATGGTGAACAATGTAATATAAAAATCTTTGGGAGTTATGCTAGAGATGATTCTGGGGATTGTGTATATGGTGTTGCCTACGAAATATTAGAAGATCAGAAATTAGATTCCGCAAATCAGAGAGCAGCTAGATTTGAGGCTGATCTCATTAGCTCGCGCTTGGAAATTGATCGAGTCCGTAAGAAAAATTCTCAACTTGAAAATGATTATGAAGAATTTTTGAATTTAGCCAATATTCTTCCAACGTCCATTGTTGTTCTAACAATAGACGGCAAAATTAGATATGCGAATTTTGCAGCATTGGAAATGATGGGACCTAATTTATTGGAATATGAAGACATGGATCAATGGTTAGATGATCATCTCGTTTTCGGAGATAATGAGGGAAAAGAGGAGATAATTGCTCGCTGGAATTCATTGGTATGGTCAAGAGGAGTTGGGGCTAATTTTTCAGTAATTACTGAAAGTTGTGGTAAAAGTGTTTTTGAATTTAAACCATGTATTATGGAACAAGGAGGATTGGTTCTTTCTGTTTTGGATGTTGCTTCCAAGGATTTAATAATGCCGTCTCCCTCAACAAAGGAACCGCAAGATATATACAAAATTAATTTTGATATTTTTTCAGATATATTTTCTGATTATGATAAAGAATGTAAGAAGTCCACAGATGTCATAGAGTCTCGTATTTATGCTATAAAGCTTCTGGAATCATTCTTGGAAGAATCATCAGGCAAACACAACGTTAGGTTTGGAGATTATTGTTCTCGCCTTCTAAAAAGCTTAATCCAAATATCACCTATTGATTCAAATCCTGAGGTTCATTTATATTTTTATCGGTATGGTGACAATGAAGTGGAATCAAGAAAGCAAAAAGTTGACTCCTCATACATTATGATTCCGTTAGTTAATTCGATACCTTTAGCGCTTATTATAAGCGGTGTAATAAAGAATGTATTTCAGGCTTCCCATCAGGATAAAGATGATCCAATTATTGATTTGTCGGTTGCAATTGATGATGAAAATCAATTAGGAGAAATATCGATAATACATAATGGTGATATTGAATCATCAGGAACTTTTTCGGATAATTTTTTTGGTGATCAATTAAAGTTTATAGGATCTATGATTGAAAGGGTAAATGGTTCACTTGAATTAAATTCTGATCTAATAAACGAGGTTTTAATTGAATTTAGTTTTGGTTAATTTATTTAATTTTCATTTCATCATTAATGAAACATTCACGAATTCTTTTAATTGATCATGACGGCGAGGATATTGAATCTGTAACGCATTCGTTAATAAATTTAGGTATTGGTTCGACAGTAGTGGCAAGAAGTGAATATGAGGCGCTTGATGATATCAAGAATCGTAATCCTGAATTAATAATAATGAATATTACTGAATCAGGATTAAACCGATCCTTAGTCTTGGCACGTCGAATTCGATCTGGTCATAATAAGCCAATATTATATTTGGCTCCAAACTCTGAAAAAAGTTCACTCATTGAGGCGAATCTTTTAACTTCTAACAATTACCTTCTCAAACCCTTCATCGGTACTGATCTAAGAAATGCTGTTGAAAATGCCCTTTCGAATATGGAAAGCAGGGATGTAAAAGTTAAAGGCCAAAAGGAATTCCTGAATGCACTCAAATCTATGTCTGATGGTCTAATTTCCACTGACATTGTTGGTAATGTGACCTACATGAACCCTGCAGCAGAGCGTCTAACTGGATGGAAGCTGAGCGAGGCTAAGAGAATGGCTCTTCAGGATGTTTTTTCAGTCAATAATATATCAGGAAAAGAATTCTCTATCGAGTTTAATAGTCCAGAGACGAACGATTCGGCACAGAATTTTTTCCTTTCAAACAAACAGGGTGAAGAGCTATCCATCCAAAATAGTGCGGCTCCTTTGAAGGATCAAGATGGATCTTTGGTGGGAATAGTCGTTGTCTTTAGAGAATTTACTGGAACTGATTATTTTTTAGAAAGTCAACATGATGAAAGCGTTGCTCCAATTAAGCAAATTATTGATGGTCTTGCTAATCCTCTTCTATTAGTGAATCAGAATTGGCGAGTAACTTTTGCAAATAACTCCGCAATTAATTTTTTCGATATTAAGAATGATCATTTAGTCGCTTTCAATTTATTGGAATTATTTTCTCCGCAGTTGTCTGAGGAATGTATAGCTAATGCAGAACTATCAATGTCTATCCGCAAAGAGTTTAGGTTTGATTTTTTTCATGAAATCGAAAACCGTTGGTACGAAATGAGTGGACACCCTTATGGGGAAGGAATGCTAATACAGTTGACGGATGTTACAATAAGAATTGAAGAATCTGCTAATGAGTTGAGGGCAGAAAGATTAGAAAGCCTTGGTCTAATGGCTAGGGGATTTGCTCACGATTTTAATAATTTATTAACTGTCATTTTGGGTAACCTATCACTAGCAAACGTCAAATTGCCGAAAGGAATTGATGGGTTCGGTGAAATGGAAAATGCTTTAACTGGGACGATTAGAGCTCAAAATAGAATTCAACAACTCTTAACTTTTGCCAAGGGTGGTGTGCCTATTAAACAGAATGTGGACCTAAGCAAAATTGTCTCTGAGCTAATCAAAGATATTGAGAGTAATGAACGTATCCATTTTGAATGTGATTTACCTGATGAATTATGGAAAATTGAGGCGGACCCTGGACAAATTAGGCGCGTTTTTGAAAATTTGATCAAAAATTCTCAGGAAGCATTAACGGAGGGTGGAAAGATATCTGTAAAGATTAGAAATTATGGCAAGGATTCTGATTATTCTCAATTACTGCCATCATCGTTAGACTTTGATCCTTTATTCAATTATGTACTAATTGAAATTTCAGATGATGGTCCTGGAATTTCTGCAAATGAGAGCCAAAAAATATTTGAGCCCTTTTATACATCAAAAAGTAGCGCAAATGCCACTGGAATAGGCCTGACGGTTTGTTCCTCTATAGTTGAGGCACACCAAGGAAGTATAGGAATTCACTCTGAGCTAGGTGCTGGAACTTCGGTTTATGTTGTATTTCCTGCGTTGGTATCAACCAAAGAAATTGATGATACAAGAATTAGTGATAGCCAAATTTTGAGTACACCTGATATTCTTATTTTAGAGGATGATGTTTTGATTAGGCAGTTGCTAGTTGCGAATTTGAAGAAAGAAGGATACTCAGTCTCTGAAACCAAAGAGGGTAGCGAAACTGTTTCTGCTTACGTAAGTAGGTTTAAATCAGGCAAGCCTTACGATTTGGTTATAATGGATTTATCTATTCCTAACGGTATGGGGGGTGTAGAGGCGATTGAAGAAATACGTCGAGTAGACCCTAATGTTGTTGCCATTGTTTCCAGTGGGTATTCAGATGACCCAGTAATGTCAGATCCAGAGTCTTATGGGTTTAATGCTGTTTTACCAAAGCCATATAAGCCTCAAGAATTGAATTCGTTAGTCAAAAATCTTCTTAAAAAATAATGAAAAAAATACTGTATTCATTAATTACACTATTCATTTTAACGCCAAATATTTTTTCAGAGACAATAAAACTGTGGCATGGGAAAAATGCCGGATTAGGTGCAGAGNCTGTTACTTTAACAATTCATCTTCCTAAGAAAACACCTGAGAAGACATCCGCAGTGATTATTTGTCCTGGTGGTGGTTACGGTACATGCGTTATGACTTATGAAGGTAATGAAGTTGGTGAATGGTTTTCCGCTAGAGGTATTGCTGCATTTGTTTTAAAATATAGAGTGGCGCCTCATCGTCATCCTCTTCCTAGAACTGATGTGCTTGAGGCAGTAAGTTATGTTCGAAAGAACGCAAAATTATATGATGTTAATTCTTCTAAGATTGGGATTATGGGGTTTTCCGCAGGAGGNCATNTNGCNGCAACTGCAGCTACTCAGTNCACTGNTCCNATTAATAGGCCNGATTTNCTTNTACTTGCTTATCCTGTATTATCTATGAAAAAAGGGGTTACCCACGANGGGTCTAAAAGAAATCTGCTAGGAGAAAATCCAGATTCAAAATTGGTATCTGAAATGTCTCTAGAAACACAAGTTGATGATAAGACACCGCCTACATTCATATTTCATACTTATGAGGATCAAGCAGTTCCTGCCGAAAANGCATTGTTGTTTGTTTCTTCTTTAAGAAAATTTAAGGTTCCATGTGAATTTCATCTGTTCCACAAAGGAAGGCACGGCGTAGGACTTGGCCGTGAAGGAAATAAAAAATGGCCCATTCTTCTTAATGACTGGTTAACGAGATCAGGTTACACTTTAAAATTATAACCATTTATAAAGATGAAAGCACTCAAATTTATTCTGTTAACATTTATTTGCANTATCTCTTAACGCTTGTAATGCGACTAAAGATGCTCCTATTCCACCAGGATTTGAAGCTGATCCTGTTCCTCGTCAAAATCAAAAGCCTAGCCCTCAACCACAGGATGGTTCATTTATAGTTCAGCCAAAGGGAACNACNAAGGTTGGTATGNATCAAAAAAAGTATTCNGAAGTGCTCGCCGCTGCTGAGCGNGANGTGGTGAGGCGTCAGCAATTATCTAATGAAGCGGATGCCGAGGTAACGAGTGCAATCAATGATATTAATACGGGTGCCCTAAATAATGCTCGGCTGAAATTAAAAAAAGCGGTCGAGAAGTATCCCAGATAATCACCAATAATTGATTCAATAAATTCCAGACCTAGACTCTAAGTCTGAGGCATTTTGTGGATTGAATTGTTTATCTCTCCCTGAAATTCTTCACCATTATCGGTTTTAAGTTTGTATTTTATTGACATTCCCCAAGTTGGTTTTAGTTCAGGTATTATTAACCTTACCATTGTGTTGTCTTCTGAAAGAATTACCTCATTGATTTCTAATAGGCGTTCGTTGTAGTGCCTTGATCCATAATTTCTTGTTCTTTTGAGATCCCAAACTTTAATTTGGTATGACTTAGTGTTTGCAGATTGATTTTTTTCTAATGGGCTTGTGAACTTCATTTCTATTCCATTTTTTGTTGCATTAAGAGAGATTGGTAATTTTGGAGTAACTCCAGTATGACGAATTCTATATAGTCCACCATCTCCTCTTTTACTTCCTGCCCAAGCAAACATTCCAGTGGCATATAGTTGTCCATTTTCTGGATGAAATCTTCCTCTCATTATTCCCGTAGGGAAGTCTAACCCCAGTGAGATCATTCCNCCTTGGGCCTGATTATNTATCTTNTCATGAGGNACTAAGAAAATTTTACCAGTTCCATAACTTAAGTTTAGTAATTTNCCATTAAGAGCCCCCCANTTTGCATTNTCTGGCACCCACATGAGTTCTCCAGGACTACGATCAAAGCTATTCGTAATCCAACAGAGAGGCTGTTCCATTGCACTGTCACTATTATCTGTTACATCATGATATCCGAACATATTTCCATAAAANCCACCCTTTTTCACATAATTGATTCTATTCTTAGGATTCCAGTGNCCCTCTTGATCAGTTACGATGAAGGTTCCATCAGGATTNAGACATACCCCATTGGCAGCTCTGAAACCATTAGCGATGATCTCAGACTGTTTACCATCTGAGCTGACTTTTATCAAAGTTCCATGATGGGGGACTAGAGCAGTTTTTGCATGTCTTGCTGATTTCGCGTAATAGAAGTTTCCTTTCTCATCAGTTTGAAGCCCCATCGCGAATTCATGGAAATGTTCTGTTACTTGATGATCATTATTATAACTNTCAACATAGTCGATTTCATTGTCACCATTCAAATCATGTAATTTGGCTAATTGATCTCTACATGTTACANAGATCGAATTATTTACGATTTTCACCCCAAGTGGCTGGAATAATCCCGTTGCAATTCTTTGCCAGCGATGTTTTTTGAATTCACCTTTTATTCCATCAACGATAAAAACATCGCCAAGCCATGTGGCCACCGCTGCTCTTTCACCATCTGGGAAAAAGTCAAATCCACCAAGCCTCATCCATGAATTCCAGGGGTTCTCCNANGGCAATGAAATTTCGTCAANCTCAAANGCAGATTCAGCTCCTCCATTTTTTCCTTTAGTTGTGACGATTGTTGGCCACCTTTTAACGCTTCCCTGGATTAAAGNGTCAAGGGTTATAGGGTNTCCACTATTTNCAATATGCTTATCAAGTTGANTTTGATCTATGGANGAAATGAGAACTTTGATGTTTAACTTGTCATTAGTNGGTGGAATTTCGATATTGTAAAACCCANCATCGGCTTTTAATAATTTAACGNTCTCATTACCCTTANCAGCTACTGATGCATTTAATGGGGCTATTCTGAATTTNAGAGGTTTTTTTGANGAGNTAACNTCAATCGTTCTAGTTATTATGATGTTGTTACCTAAAGTCTCNTAGCCTGGAAGTTCATGTACCAAAGTATCTCCAATTGTATATTTAATAATCGCCCTTCCTCCGTGTAAATAAGTTCCTTTGTAATGTGTCCATTCTCTTGGNAAAGGGCCATAAGGCTTGCCATCTCTTCCAAGAAATCTAGGATCCTTAAAACTTCCATTTTTGGGGTTTGCAATTCCTGGGCCTACTGGATTTGCAAAAACCTTCTCTCCAACTAACGAAGCATGGCTACCGTGTGATTGGTCGAAAGCTATGCCTCGCCAATCAATATACCCCTCACCGGTCCAAGCTGCTGCCACCCTCATTGTGTCATGATCGTATAAAATCCATTTATTGCCTTTAGATACACCTCCAGGGCCTTCATCAAGCCTAACCGCTATTCCTTTATAGGCAATATTTCCTGGAGCNACTTGAATGGTCCAAAATTGTACNGGGCCNTAATTCATTTTTTTCCATTGAGGGTCTTCTGATCCAAAAATACTTGGGCTTTGAGGNCCTAGGTCGATGCCTCGCGGTAANGATTTCANGTATTTNTTATCGATCTCAACGAATTGTGATGGGTTTTGATCTTTAATAAAAGTTTCCCTTATATAGTGAATTACATCCCATTTTTGTTGTGGAGTCATCCACGTCTGAGCAACCATTTGGTTGTANCCTTTGGTAAGAGTTGAGTACATNGATAAAGGATCTTTACCATTTTTAAATTGACCTTCATGAAAACGAAGAGCCGTAGGAAGAGTGCCTTCAACTTTATCAGTGCCATGACAAGTAATGCACAATCCATTGTAGATTCTCGCACCTCTATCCAAACTGTTATGGTCCCAAGATTTCACAATTTGGGAATGATCGGCATCTCCTAAATTTGAAATCTCGACATTTGAAATTTTTATATTCTCATTATTANCNTTTATTTTCGCGATGTNTGCNACGAAGCCATCAATTACAGTTGATTGAGTCTGATTATTTGCTGGATTATTGCTTTCACTGATTGGTTTCCAATTAAAATCTGGTGTATTAGTTTCATCTACTCTCTTAGATACAGCCAATAGTGACTCTTTGTCATTAAGTGCTCTTTTCCAATGTCTAACATTACTGATATCTCCTTCGAAGTTACCACCAAAATCAACAGAACATTTACCTATCTGAAAAATTGATTCATCAGCTATTTTTGCGGCAAAATCTTTTTTTGATCGAATGAGCTTACCATCCAAATAGAGTTTAACATTTCCCGATCTGGTAACTAATAAAGCCTCGTGCCACTGATTATCATTAACCTTTTTGCCTCCACTCATCTGGCCTTTCCAGCCTATGTCGTAGATTAATCTGCCATCGTCGATATATAAAACTTTTCCATTTTCAATCCATTTTTTGTCAGGTACAGATTTGGAAAATAATGTTCCATTTCCTTTTGTTTTAAATCTGACATAGGTCGTAAAATCTTTACTTAAATCGAAGGTTTCTTTGGCTTGTTTATCATTAGAGCTAAAAAATTTTGAAGTATTAACTGTTTGTGATTTTTGATTTTCAAATTCGATGATTTCACCAACTTGTTCGCCATTAATCCAAGCTTTCAAACGTCCTTTGCCTCCCACCTTTTGACTTGTTGCAAATTCTATGATTCCACTAGTTTTGCCTTCAGTTTTTAATGCAATTAATCCTCCTCCAGTTGAGAAGCTTATGATTCCGGATTCTGAGCTTTCGTAATTTGCTTTAATTATGGAATTTGCAATAGGCTCATTACTTTTCCATAACTCCATAGCTTCCAGCAAAAGTGAGGAGCAGAATAATAATATAACGGAAAATGTATAGTGCATCATTTAACTTAACACCTTAACGAGTTTTCGTGGAGAAAAAAGATTTCGAAAATAAAATAATTTCTATTGTAGAACGGTGAATAGGTAAAGGTTCTATCCCAGTTGCAATTGAGGTATTATTTTAATTTGAAGGTATTTCATTAAGTGTGTAATAGCCTACAGAGTGCAATAAATTTTCACCATTTAAGTTTTTTATTCCCGGAAAATTAATTTCATGGATATTTCCTTTTACGAGTCCATCAATTTTTAAATACACACTTTTGTTATCGCTTGATAAAGTTGCTGATTTTATTATTGGTGTACTTTTATCTACTACAGGACTTCCATAGCCGCTCTGGTAAATATAAGTATATGAACTAATTGAATAGTTTTTGATCTCTATGGCAGTGGCTTTATCAACTTCTTCTGTGTAGATAACATGAAATCCATCCGGCTTTGCCTTTATTTCCAATACTTCAAATGGTAGTTGTCCACTAAAATGACAGCGTTCTAATGCATAGCGTTTCCCCCCTCTGGCTCCCCATCCTCTATCAGTACCTCCAACAAACATACTACCGTCCGGGCCTAGTCTAACAGCAACGTTTCCTGATTTAAATCTTCCCCTGAAAGGAAAAGCCGCTCCTTGATAAACACCATTAACTTTTTCTAGTGCTACTCTTAGAACTGTGGACATTGTTTGTTCTCCAACAAACAATTGATTCTTGAAAGGGCCAAATTTACCTGTTGTGTCACAAGCAATACCGGTGGGGGAATTGCTTAACTTACCATGAGGAAACATCGCTGCAGGTGGAATAAGTTCAGGTATTTTTTCTCGTTCAAGAGAGATACGGCTACCACTTTTTGGGTCGTTAGGTCTCTCACCGATAGCATCTGTAAGTTCGTAATATTTATTACCTGTTGGATTTCCAACGAATCCACCCACTGGAAGATGTTTAATTGAACTTGTTCCATTCCACAGACCCTGATTGTCACAATAGAACATATCGCCGACGTGATTTTGACCGATTCCACCGGGGGATCTTATTCCGCTAGTTGTTGGTAACATTTTTCCTTCGGGTGTAACCCTGACACACCAACCTCTGAAATCTGAGCTAGCCCCACCTGACCCTGTAAGGCAAAGAACAACCCAAATATTGCCTTCTGGGTCATGTCTTGAACCAAAAGCGTATTCATGGTAATCCCCATTAATTCCCCAAGCTGAAGAGACGCTTTCAAAAATATCTGCACGAAAGTCTCCATCGATATCCTTCATCCGTGTTACCTCTGGTCTTTGAGTGGCGTAAAGCCATCCATTCTTCCAAGACAAACCTAATACCTCATGTAGTCCGACCGCCCAAGGGATCCATTTGTCATCATTAGGATCCTCTGTATAAGCCCCCTCAACGACGTAGATATCACCTCTTCTAGAGCTTACAGCAATCTTATTATCTGACAGTATTTCTATACCTCCAACTTCGAGAACAATATCACTAGGTATTGGTATTTCTGTGATAGGATAATGCTTAGACTCCGCTTCTGGATTCTGACCATGAGTATATATCTTTAGACAAGCGAAGATAAATAGTAAGTAAATAATTTTTATCATTTAACTGATTTATTGCCAGCTTATGGTTTGTGTGATTGTTGCTGATTTATTTATAAATTTAATAGGCACTAATAATTCTTTATTTCCTCCCAAGTCGCGTAATACCGGTTTCTCATCTGATTTGAGATTCATGGCTGCAAAATCATTGATTAAAAAGGTATTTTCCTCGACAAGTTCAATTGATTTACCTATGGCGGCTCTGAAATAAAGATTATCTTTACCTTCTCCAGTAAGAGTTATTGTGCGAATTAATGAGGCTTCAGATGAATCAGCTTCTCCTTTCGGAGTCGGTTTATCGATGATTTTCAATTGACCAAAATTATAATTAAAAGTGGGCATTCTAGACTTTCCGATGAGTTGATAGCCTTTGAAAAAATATCCATCTTTTAGAGGAGGTAGCTGAGCATTGTCTTTTCTGAGGTAGGATTTAGGCCAAGGATCTTTTGGTGAATTGATAACCGCAAAAGGAACCCCCGGAGTGCCACTGATTATAGATTGCCCTGATGGTGGTTGAAATCCTTGTCCTCGTCCATTCCAATGCCTTTTTGCATCAATGAAATCACCCTGCCAAATTAGGGCTATTCTCATATTATTGGCATCATACGCGATATTAATTCCGCCAGGATATCCAACGGCTATTGCTCTAGGACCAGCTCCTTCAATGAAATTCCTGTAAATACGAGCCTCATCATCAACAACTAACAATTGTCCACTAGGTGAATTGCCTCCAGATGGTCCCTTATTGACAGACAATGCCGTTTCTTTTTTTGACCCTGGAAGTCTCCAGCCTACATACAACTCCTCGCCGCCACTGGCTTCAAAGTATTGAACTTCAATATGATGTAATCCTTTTTCAAGCTTAACTTTTCCGGATTTTGAAGTAACCCCATGAATGCCGTCGAGATCCACTACGACTTTCCTATCAATCAATAGTCTTGAGCCATCATCAGAACTTAACGTAAAAATATAGTCTCCTGATTTTGGGGCTTCGATATTACCTCTGAANACTAAGCCNAAGTTGTCNTTCTCTTTAGAACAGGATAAATCAAACTTCCCACTTGGTACATGATCAGTGCCGGTAGGCTCAATCTTATTCCAGTCAGGAATTTTTTTCCANGANCCNTTAAAAGATGTAAAGGTAAGTTCACTTANCGGATTTATTTCTTTTGATACGATCATGGTTCCGCGCATGACTTGAGCATGACCGGGTAAAGTACAAACGTAAGGGTACTTACCGGTTTTTTTCGGAGCAGTNAAATAAAGAGTAGCTGATGAGTGGGGGTCGGCCATTTTGGTTGAAAAAAGAAGATCTGGATGATCTGGAATCCAATGTTTAGCGAACCCTTCAGCTCCAAGCTTCCAGGCTTCTTGCGCAACTTTTAAATCTTTCCCTTTTCCACGTTTTGTAATTGCTAAATTGTGATGCATGTCATCATTATTCCTGAGAATTAATTTAATCTTTTTTCCTGGATAAACNGAGATGACGGGTTTGTTATATTTCATCTCACCCTTCAAAGTTGTTATTTCAATGATTCTGTCTGGATCACCGAAGCTCTTGGGTTTGGCGTTGTTCTGGAGCCATTTTTTTACATAATCTTGATCTTCTTTGCCAAGGTCCTCNATAGAGATGGATCCAATCTTTCCATTAGGTGCCCTAAGAGTAACTNTNAATGAGNTGGCATCNACTATGCCAGCCTTAATCTTTCTACCGTCAATGTGGGACCATGTTCTTGCCCCAGGATCAGCAGGTGTTGCTTCTTTTTCTTCAGAAAAGGTCGTATTAATTAAGATGAAAAATAAAAAATATTTCACTCGCATTATTTAGTAATTAAACGCTAACGCCGTAGTAAATCTCAACGATTTTTCCTAAATATGCAAAATTATGATAAATTATGTGTTTATGGAGATCTTTAATATATCCTAACTAATTTTCCCCAATCTGCAGAATCTCTATAAATACGACAATAGTGGCCTTGACTGACCCTATAAAAGANGTATGATATNCGCCCCCAACATTCCTNGAAATTTTTAATCTACGGATGGATATTTTAGACCTTTATTAAAATGAAACGCACCTATCAGCCTTCTAAACGTAGTCGTAAGCGTCAGCACGGATTTCGTGCAAGAATGAAGACCAAGAGTGGTCGTGGNATTATCAAAAGACGCAGACAAAAAGGNAGAAAAAGGCTCATACCTAAGGGTGCCGAATTGCATTACAAGCGTCACGTTGACCAGCATGGCAAANGTTAGTAGNTTCACCTACTANTNGAAGTTTTTTTAACATGCGCTTAAAGCGTCAACTNCGCATGAATTCTCGATCAGAGTTTTNGCGAGTTAGGAATGACGGTAAGTCATATTCTGGNAAATATCTCGTTNTAGGATTACTTGAGGATCAGAAGGTCAATTCNGGATTTAAATTTGGGATTATTGTGACTAAAAAAATTGGTAATGCCGTAATGAGAACTTTAATNCGTAGACGCATCAAAGGTATTATATCTTCNTTTGGTGAAACCTTAGATTTTTCTGGTTACATGGTTGTCATTCCCAGATACCTTGCTATGGAGGCATCGTATGAAAATCTCGAATCAGATTGGAAACGACTTGTTAAAAAGGCTGGAATTGGCAATCTAGAGAATAATAATGAAGCTTTTAATTAAACTGTTGATAAGATTTTANCAGATCTTCATTTCACCAGTTATACATTTTATTGGTGGTCCGAATTCTGGATGTCGCTTCACTCCAACATGTTCACAATATTTTTTAGAGGCGGTTCAGATTCATGGTGTTCTAAAGGGATGTTTTTTAGGGTTAAAAAGGATAATGAGGTGTGCTCCTTGGGGCGGGCAAGGTCATGACCCGGTGCCGATGTGTAATTGTGAAACTANAGAAGATGCAGAAACAAATTTATAATTTGGAAAATTAAACGAGATTAAAACATGGATAAGAAAGCATGGATTGTTATAATAGCCTGTTCACTAGGGCTTTATTTTTGGCTTGATACGCAGAAGGAATACCAGAAGCAACTTCAGAAACAAAAGGATAATGCCCAACAAACATCCGAAGATGTTAATCAAGAGGAAGAGGGTGCTTCTAATAAAGAAAAAAATTCTGAGGCTGATTCAAAGACCAATGATTTCGTTGAAAAAACTGTCAGCCTCAAGAACGATGTCGTTGAGTTGTTATTTACTAATGATGGTGGGGGTATCAAAGAGGCCTCCTTACTAAAACACTTTGTTTACAGTCCAAGTGTAGCTGAAGAAAAAGGCTTGNANGTTTCACCTCAAATTGTTTTAAACTNAGGNATCAATAATCCAATAGGGGCACTCAGNGTTGGACGCAATGTTTTCAAAGGTCTGAAATACCAAATCGTTGACCATACGGAGGATAAAATTACTCTTAAGGCCGTTACTCCAGAAAAGCTTGAAGTCACAAAAACTTTTTTGCTTACAAGCTCTGACGAGCTCGGTGGTGGTCATATTGTAAAAATGAATCTTGGAGTGANGTACGCTGCTGACGCAGGTAATATGAACTTAAATGACTTGTTTGTATTTGCAGGATCTTCGGGTCAATTAAGCGAGGGTAATTCTAGTGATTTGTATACTGGATTAGAATATCTTGCCGATGATGATGATGAGTTTAGGAATTTAAGTTATCTTAAAAAAGAAAAAGATGATATTCATGGTAAAGAGCTTTTAGAGGGACTTCAGTGGCTGGGTGTTAGTAATCAATTTTTTTCCACTAACATATTTTTAGAAAAACCTTACGAAACTAAGATTTGGGCAG
Source organism: Verrucomicrobiales bacterium (assembly GCA_002684575.1). Classification (GTDB taxonomy): domain Bacteria; phylum Verrucomicrobiota; class Verrucomicrobiia; order Verrucomicrobiales; family DEV007; genus EC70. Next base: position 1,578 of record NYVP01000110.1, on the reverse strand, counting down.
CTCGTTATGATGATGGGAGTGAAGAAGGGGTGCGCGTAATTGCAGCGCTTGGTCTTCCTAATGTCACTTTAAATCCAGGTGATACCAAGAGTTGGAATTATGAAATCTTTCTAGGGCCAAAAGATTATCAAACTCTCAAGGTCATGGAGGGTGAAAGAAGTAAGATNGTTGGATTTGATAGGATGCCAATCTTTGGATGGATTGCTCAACCCTTTGCAGTTCTTTTAAGCTTATTAATGAATTGGCTTCATGGTTTTTTTGGNAACTACGGTTGGTCAATTATTTCGATNACTATCATNATGCGACTAGTCATATGGCCTGTAACGGCAAAAGGCACTCGGGCAATGAAAAAAATGAGTAAGCTCGCACCCATGATGCAGGAAATTAAAGAAAAGTATAAGGACAATCCTCAAAAAATGCAGCAAGAGACNATGAGTCTNTACAGAGATTATGGAGTTAATCCAGTTGGAGGATGTCTTCCATTNCTCCTTCAAATGCCGATTTTCATTGGATACTTTGCTATGCTTAGAGCTGCTGTAGAGCTTCGCCACGAACCATGGCTAGGATGGGTAACTGATTTGTCATTGNCTGACACTGTTATGCATATCGCGGGCTTTCCAATCAATATCCTTCCTCTGCTNATGGGAATTACAATGATGTTGCAAATGAGAATGACGCCGCAATCGGCAGGTCCTAACCAAAAGCAGATGAAAATTATCATGACGATAATGCCAATTTTTATCACAGTGATATGTTACAACTTTGCGTCAGCACTTGCNNTATATTGGACNGCAGGAAATATATTTAGTATTGGGCAGACTTGGGTAACGCAAAAGTTTGGTAAAGAAGTTGAGCTAAAGAAAGTAGACCGNTCAATGCAAAGACCGGCACCAGGTTCACCTCATCAGTCCAAAAAGANGGCTAATAAGCCTCCTCAAATACGTACAGGTGGTCGTCGTAAGAAAAAAAAATAGCCATAAACCCTGTTTTTTTGTATCATTGATTGAATCGCATTGACACTTACTTGGATTGTGTTAACTCACTTACCCCACTTTACCTAATTCATTAATAGTACTATTNTTAATGAAAGACCAAATACTAAGCATCTAATGTCATGAACACAGAACTTGTTGAAAAAGCCCTTGAAGTTGTAACGGATGAACCATTATTGATTAATCTCGTTTCTAAGAGGGTGCAGCAATTGAATAACGGTAGAAGTCCATTAATCACTGTAGTTGAGAGAATGGGAACGGCTGACATTGCTCTTACAGAGATCATCGAAGGTAAAATTGTAATCGATGATGGTGAATCAACTGATTAACGCTCTGCGCCATGTCGCAGGAAATTGCTAAAAACCGTAAAGCTTATCACGACTTTAATATAGTTGATAAGTTTGAAGCTGGGATTGAACTCAAAGGTACTGAGGTAAAATCAATTCGTGAAGGACATGTTCATTTAAGAGATGCCTTTGGTGTAGTTCAGAATGGGCAGCTTTTTATGATTGGTTGCGACATAAAAGCTTATGCTTCGGCAAGCCACGTGCAACACGATCCTAGAAGGACTCGCCGCCTATTGATG
>NYVP01000109.1 GCA_002684575.1 Verrucomicrobiales bacterium | reverse complement strand
ATTACCAATGCGTGTTTTGACCTGTGGGCAAAGTCACGTGGATTGCCGCTATGGAGACTACTCCTTGAATTAGAACCTGATGAGTTAATTTCTCTGATTGACTTCAGCTATTTGGAAGAAGTACTTACGGTCGAAGAAGCAGAATCAATTATCAGGAAAAATTTTTCATCAAGGCAAGAAAGAGAGCCTCTAATTGATATTGGATATCCCGGATACGATACCTCCGTAGGATGGTTTGCCTATAGCGATGAGAGGATTATCGATAATGCTCGCAAGGCTATGGATCAAGGTTTTACAGCGATGAAGCTCAAGGTGGGTTCTCCTGACTCAGAAAGAGACGTAAGGAGAGCAAATCTCGTGCGAGAAGCGGTTGGAAGTTCAGCAAGAATTATGGTCGATGCAAACCAGGCTTGGTCTCTTCCAAGAGCATTGGAGGTTTGCGAAAAACTTCAAGATATGGATCCTTATTGGGTCGAGGAGCCGACACAGCCTGATGATATTCTAGCTCATAAAAAAATAGCTAATTTCATTGACCCGGTTCCGGTCGCCGTCGGAGAAGCTATTAGCAATCGGATCATTTGGAAGAATTTTCTGCAGGCGGGGGCAGTTGGCGTGGTTCAAGCTGATTGCACCCGACTAGCTGGTATCAGCGAATATTTAGCCGTTTCTATTTTATCAACGAAGTATCCTGTTAAAGTAATTCCTCATGTTGGAGATATGGGTCAGATTCATCAGCATCTGGTTTTTTTCAATCACATAGCTCTTAATCATCAACAATATTTTCTAGAGTACATACCTCATTTGAGAGACCACTTTTTATTTCCTGCAGTTGTTCAAGACGGTTTGTACAAAGCTCCCCAAGAACCGGGATGTTCCACTGATTTGCGAGATTAATCAAACTTTCTGACTCTATAAAAGAGAACACCTTTATTTTCGGGTCCCATGATATCGTCAATGAATATTGTAACTTCCTTTTCACCAATAACGCCATCATCAAGTTCATCCCACACAAGTAAATCAGAAGATACTTCAACTCCATAAACTGCACCTTGTGATGAATTGAATTCAATCGTCACGCTACCAGTTTCTTTTTCACGGCTAATCGCGTTAATTTCAAAAAACGAAGATACAGGAGGATCGAAAAAACACCCCCCAGTGCATTGGCTTCCCACCTTTCGTCATTTTCTCCCCATATTGTAAAAACATCTCCTGTATTCCCAGTTATCTCAAAAAGAACATAATCGACGTCAGCGTTTCTCCATTCTTCTTCAATTCCCACCGCATCAACAAGATCAGATTCAACACCATCAGGACCAGTGATTTTGACCGATCTAGAGGATTCCCATAAAAGACCAGGTGGACCATCAGGCGTATTATCAGTAATAATGCCAAGTCTAAAACTAGTATCTTGAGTGAGTGTTATTTCGAATAAATCATCAATTGTCCCAGTGGGACCAGAGTTGGCCCAATAGTCCCCACAAACTAAATCTTCGATGTCGCCAGAACCGGTTTTAGTGACATCATCAAACTTGGCCTGATATTGTTCCGCGCCAACTCCCTCATATCCCTTGCCAGGAACTAAGGTAATTTCAGCATAGGTTGGCTGTAAGGTATTATTTTCATTTCCATTAGGATATTGAGCGATCAAATAACCATCAGTTCCATATATGTTATCCTCGTCGATAAAAGGCTTGATGATATCTGATGACCGCCAAGCGTCATTGGTTTCAAAATCAACTCCTATGACTTTGATGGAAGCGGCAAAAGAGGAACAAGCGATAAAGGTAAGAGCGATCGGAATAGAAAAATATAAGTTCNTCATATTTAGCAAGTTACATTCAATAAATATTTCGATATCGAAACAAGCAAATAGTCCATTGATCCCCAGAGCGAGGAAAAATGACTATTTTAACCTAGGAAGATACTTAATTATAAGTTGAGGCCTGAGAGACAAATTTTCAGACTCACTAGTGTGAAATTCATGAATTGATCCCTCAGAGCCTCTGAGTAGGATGCCCTCATTGGCCGTTTCAGCGGCCGGCTGTGACCAGTTCCAGTCCACTGTCCAACAGGGATTACCACCTTTATCCTTTAATTCTTTTATTGGCGATGCTAGTGACCAATCATCTATCAGCGCACTCAGGTCACCTGAAAATTCGATTTCAAAAGCCTCATTAATTTTAGATTCTGAATTTTNTTTTGATCCAAGAGCTTTTTCATCAAAATCAACGCCAGGTGATGTGGGCCCTGCGGTTCGACTCGCCCAACTGGGCGGAGGTGAAGGAAATCCGCCATAGTCAACAAGATGCATCCAAGTGACTTCGTTTCGGTTTCCCCCAATGACGGTTCCTCCGCAATTGCCACCTTCCCTCCAAGCTGAGTTAGCGATGTTCAGCCTGTGCACTTGAATACTACCTTGTTTAGGCGCATTTTTACTAAAAAGTNTAAGTTTTATAGAAACAATTTTTTTATATTTTTTAAACAATGAAGAAACATCAAATCTCATTAATCCAATACGTGTTTCCTCATTAACCTGCATCATTTTGCATGCACCGAAGTTCGACATACCTCCTGAAAAACCCGCACCCCTTTTTATGAAGGTATCATCTGTCCCCTTGTAATTTAAATCGTTCTTAAAAACAACAGTAACTTCATTAGCTCTTGCTTTAGGTAATAATGAAAAGAATAAAATTGTAATGATTATACCGTATCTGTAAGGCATGAATTTCATTTTTTTCCCTGTTTGGGGTGTCATGAATTTCTGAAACTTTCGGTAAGAATGACTTCTCTTATCAGTGACCGGATTGTGAAATTTTTGTTTTTTGTTTTTTCCATGATTTCATCAATCCGAAGTGAATCAGCTGGACTCAATTCTTTTGCTGTGGCAAATCGCATAAGGTGACCAATAAAGGCTCTNGTGATTCTCTTTTCCTCAAAGGTNAAAGACTTTTTAAATTCTACGATNTCCTTGAAAGTATGTTTTTTANNNAAGGTNCCNCTCATGTCAACATNTCTACCATTTTCATATTTATCTCGCCATCTACCTGTAATATCAAAATTCTCAAGAGCGAATCCTANGGGATCAATTCTTGAATGACAGCCCGCACAATCAGGATTTTCTCTATGCTTGGCGAAAGTTTCTCTGATTGTCATATTCTTTTCATTTTCTTCCTCCTTTAATGGGGGAACATCATTGGGTGGTGGCGGTGGAGGATCGTTAAAAACGACTCCTAATACCCATGCTCCACGAGCAACCGGATGAGTTCTTTTTGGTCCCGATGTCATGCTTAACATGGCAGCATTGGTAATAATGCCACCATATCGAGGATCATTATTTGCCACTCTTTTAAAAGTTTGCGAATAGAGTTTCCTTTTGATTTCGTCATCATAGCGGCGCTGAATTTCTTGGCGCGCCTTATTGATGTCATTGTTTTTGGGAACTTNGGCCAATGCTTGTTCAGAATCCTTGATGATATTTTTAAAATCGTTCCTTTGGTTTTTTTGATCTTCTGTCAGAACCGATAGTAATTGTTTTTCAGAAACGAAAAGATTTAAACCACTACTCGAAGCGGATACTTCCTCCGCGCTCAATGCTCTGTCATAAAGGCGTGCTCTGGCTATGGTTGCATCAAGGTACCTGCCACCTCCTGCAGGAAGATGTCTGAGACCAAAAATCACGGAACTCTGATTTTTTGGAAACTTAGCAGATCCTTTCCTAAAGGGTCTACCATAGGGTTGGCCATTCCTATATAAAGTCGTTGTACCATCCTCTTTGTATACCATTGCCAAATGGAGTCTTTCGTTGGCCTTTTGTTCTGGAAATGAGCCAGGAAAATCATTGGTTCTTGCAAATCCATTACTACCAGAAATCCAATGCCTATCTTTTCTCTCACCTATAACAATGGTATCGAAAAAATCTCCTGGACCCTGTATTCCCATGAGACCACCACCTTTCATGTCAAGGTTCTGTATTGTGCAAAACACCTCTAAAGTTTTGGCTTTAAGTTCAAAAGGTAAGCCCTTGCTTTGTAGATANGAATTCTTAAGGACGACGGCCCCACCATTGTAGGATATTTTGCCATGCCCTTTGAGATCAAGTGAACCAATAGAATCTTTTAGATCGCCGTTAAATTCCCAAGCTGCAATCGGCATCAGATCAAGAGGCTTTTCTGTTTTGATNAGCTTTCGCCTCTTCTCNAGNAGTTTGTTTTTAATGGGGNTTACCAACCCATCTAGGTNTTCGCGNGCAGTTTTTATTTTTTCAGAGAGTTCCTTTCGTTGACGATNCCTTTTTTGATTTTCTTCAACGAGTGGAGTTGGATCAAAGCTTGGAGGCTTTAACTCTGTCTCGTACCAAGAATTTAAGAAATCACTCCTGTAGCTAAATTCTGGTGAAATGAGATCCATCACAGGCCTATCCTCCACAAATATTGTGTCGAAAAGTAATAAAGGCTCAAGAATCATCTGCAAGCTTGCTGGATTATTTTTGTCTATACTAAATAACCTTGCTTTTGCAGGGTCCGGAGTAACAGCCAAAGTATTTTCAAGTTGCATCCATTGAGATGGAAAAGTGTCCAAAAATCTTTCAATTTTGGGACTAGAGAACATGTGATCTATGGCTTCATTAAGCTTGTCGGTGTTGGCTAAAGTACCCGATTCCGCAAACTCTAATAGCTTCTCATCCGGGCTGCTTCCCCAAAGAAAGAATGAAAGATTCGAAGCGAGAACATAGGGATCGATGTTTTCTCCATTATGGCCATAACGGAAAAGAAACCTAGGCGATGAAAGAATAGCCGATGTTGTTTTTTTCATGCCTTCGGTGAATGAAAGGCCACCTTCTATTTTCCTGAAAGTATAGTTGGAATAGCGATTGATTGTTGCTTTATCTACTGGGCCTCGAAAGGCCATTTTCATGAATGGAGTGAGGCGATTTTCGATTTTAGAAAGTAACTCCTCCTTATCGTTAGGTTCTTTAAAAAATTGATTCCAAATTCCTACATTTGATTCATTGAAGTCAGGACTATTGAGGATTGAGACACTAAGCTTTAGAAATGAATCAAGCAAAAGTGGAGAAAGAGTTAATTGGTTGGCCTGGTTATCAAATCCATGCTCTGCTCTGAGATCTTGAGGAAAAGCGTCCACATTTTTCATTCCTCCTTCGGGTCTCAAAGACAAACAAGAGACATTGACTGTTTCAGGCATTTTCTTCTCCATGATGTAGTTGTCATGTCTGGTCATCAATTTCTCCTGTAGATTGAAGACGTCTCTATTCAATTTAAAAAGATCTTTAACAGCGTTGTTGTATTGAAATCTGTTTAGCCTTCTTAGTTTTGAGCTCTGGGTTTTTTGACTTGCCGTGGAGGTCTTCAGAATTCCTTTTAAAGAAGTAATGAGCCTTTCTCTGTCTTCATCTTTCAGAGGGGTTTCATCCTCAGGAGGCATATCCAAAGCATCGACCACCTCGATGATTTCTTTAATCATCTCAGGTTTAGTCATCAAATGGTTTAGATTTGAGATTTCTTTAATGTTAACCTTACCTTTAACCTTGTCTCCTCCATGACACTTGTAACAGTTTTGCTCAAACAGTGGCTTTAAAAATGAATCAAAATCATTTGCTGATAAATGGGCAATACCTAGCCATAAAAAAGGTAATATCAGGTGTTTCCTGACTTTATAGAAGTCTATGTGCATTGGGAAATGAGCTTAGGTCCAGAGGTCAGAGATGACATCATTACTATCAGCAAAACTGTCCATCTCTACACCCATTAATTTAGCTAATGATAACCACATATTTGAGTTCAGAGTGCCGCTCTTGCACTGAATGAATCTGCCCTGTTTAATTTGATCTTGTCCCTTGCCTGCGATCATGAATGGAAGATCAAAAAACTGGTGTGTAGCTCCATCACCGAGCGCTGCGCCATAGGTGACCAGTGAATTATCAAGCATTGAACTTCCGTCAGCTTCCTTAATTTCCTTCATTCTTGAGATGACATAAGCATATTGCTCCATATGGAAAATATCGATCTTTTGTAACTCTTTCCATCCGTTACCCTTCTGATTATGAGTCATGTTATGGTGCTGGACAGGTTTTGGAAAGACTCCTTCATACAATAATGTTGCGTCCCATCTTTCCGGTCCGATCATGAATGTACTAATGTTCGTAATGCCCATTTGAAAGGCAAGTAGCATCAAGTCAGCCTGAAGTTTGATATATTCTCCCCTTGGAAGAATTTCATTTTTAGGAATTCTAATGTCGGCATCATTGATCATTTTCTTTTGTCGGGCGATACGAATCTCAATGTTCCTGATCATTTCCATGAATTCATTGAGAGTTTGTTTATCCTCATTACCGAGTTTCCTTGAGAGGGACTTTGCGTCTTCTAATACAAGATCTGTTACCTCAGTCAAATGACTCTGATATGAATCCGCCATAAATAAGCGTTCATATAATTTTTGAGGATCCTTAATAGAAGGGGCAATTTTTCCTGGTCCGTACCATGAAATGTTATTGAAATAAATATCTTCTTTGGGCTTGGCGAATCCATTACAGCTAATTTCCAAAGTTTTGAGAATATTGCCTCTTCCGACGCGATCACCAATGACCTGATCCAAACTTCTTCCATTAGGATATTTCCACCCTTTCTCTACAGCTTGTTCTGGTGAAACGCTCGTCAAATAACATGAAGCCCCTTGGGCATGAACATCTTGACCATTCTTAAATGTTCTATCCATACCGGTTACAAGAGTGACGTCTTTGTGGTGCTCTTTAAGCGGTTGTTGAGTCGAAGTGAATTCCAGCTTGTGAATGCCTGGTGTATTTTGTTTTCTTACATTGTTTTTGGTCTTATCGGCATTAAAGCCACCAACGAAACCAGGAAGAGTTGCTTCCTCTTCACCAGGAAAGAAACCTCGTCTGACAATTCCATTAGGAATATACATCATGGCTAATTTTTTCGCCGGCTTTTCTCCCTTTTTGATTTCGCCGGCTAATGAAGGCATGAAAGGTAAAGTGAGAACGGCTCCGTTAACTTTAAGAAAATTTCTTCTTGTCAAACTCATATGTAATTAATGTCCTTGGATTGGTTAATTTTACATATATTTCCAAACAGTTCCAAGTGAAATGCAGCTATTATGTTCCTCAAATAGAGGCTGATACGTTAAAAACGATACCCTTTTGCTTTTTCATAAGGGACTAATGCTTCTTTCTCAGCTCTCGCCTTGGCAGTGAATTCTTCCATAAAATTTTAAATATTCAGGTGAATGTCTGTTTTTATAAGCATCAAGAACTGGATCCTTGAACTCTACCATCCATTTCAAAAGTTTTTCTCTTAGATTTGTGATTTCCTTATCATAATTGGAATCTTTATCCTTCGATCCTAAAATATTGTTCAGTGAGTCAGGATCTTTTTTCAGATCGTAAAATTCTTCGAGACTACGCTTCACAAGGTGATCAACTCTAGCTTTTATTTGAGGATCCTTCTCGGCAGCTTTTTGCATAGCTTTAAAAGTTAAACCTGCCATGGGTGCCGCTCTATAGCTTCTTTTTCCATTCGACCATGGATTGAAGATATATGAATAATCCCTCGTGATGATTGATCTCATGGGATAAGGGGTCCTGCCATGAATATGATTAAATTGCGTATAGACTGCATCCCACCCAGTTTGAGTTTTTCCTAGGAGAAGAGGAAGAAATGATCTCCCATCGAAAGAAGCCGATGTTTTAACTTCGACAGCCTCAAGAATAGTCGGCATAAGGTCAACTGTGGAAATCATATGTTCATTGTCGGCCATGCCGCTTTTTATGACTTTAGGCCATCTGATAATGAGTGGGGTTTTTGTACTTTGAACATAACAGTTAACTTTCGCAAAGGGTAACGACATGCCGTGATCTGACATAAAAATCACAATAGTGTTATCGTACTGATCTGATTTTTAAGTTCATCAAGAATGGTACCCATCATATCATCTAGCCTTCGGACCGAGGTACAATAATTTGCCATTTCTTTTCTTGTGTCAGGAAGGTCAGGAATAAATTTTGGGATGGTAACCTCATCGCTATTGAAGATCTTGGATGATGGTTTTCTTTCAAAATTAGGTTTATCACTTTTCCCTCCCCCGTAAGGGCGGTGAGGATCGTGGGAGCTCGCCATCAAAAAAAAGGGCTGTTTGGAATCTTTAGCCAATTGAAAAAAAGAGTAACAAAATTTTTGATAAACTTCAGGGTCTCTTCCCCACTCATCCTCGTCACCTACTCCTTGCCATTGATAGGTAACCGACCATTTAAAAAGTTCCTGTTGGTTTAGAGGTTTGCCAATAGTTCCACAAAGAAAGCCTTCATCGTTGAGGATGTTTGGCAATGTTTGAATATTCGGCAAAATTCTCTGAAATGCTTTGGCTCCATTGTTTTGTGGATAAAGCCCTGTCAGCATTACACTTCTCGATGGAGTGCATATAGATATATTGACATAAGCATTTAAACCGAATGCCTTCACTGGCCAGCCTGTCAATGTTAGGAGTGATATTAGGAGCAGCTCCACCAAAGCAACCCGGACTGTCCCAGTTCATATCATCTGCTACAAGTAGAAGGACGTTAGGTCTTTCTTTCGGGGCCACTAATTGCTGTGAAAAACTGTCAGCGGAAAGTGCCAAAAGACTCAGCAATATCAATAATTTTATAGAATAGGGAGTCATTTCACTATCTTGACGAACAGGCAACAAGAAGCCATAATAAAATTCCTGTGAAGAGGTTTTTTCTCACCGCTATTCCCTTTTTGTTACTACTTGCCAACGCTTTTGGTGTTAAGAGTTTTGAGTCAGAAATATTGCCAATACTTCAGGCGAAATGTTCCAAATGTCATGGGAAAGAGAAACAAAACAGTGAATTAAGACTGGATACAGTTGAGGGAATAATTAAAGGAGGTGGTTCGGGGGAACCATTGATGGTTAAAGGAGATGCCGAATCGAGTTTGATCATCAGTTTTATTAAAAGTGATGATGCCGATGAAAAAATGCCTCCTGAAGGAGAGCCACAATTGACCGTTGAAGAACAAGATCTTCTTGTTCGATGGATTAACGAGGGAGCCGTAATGCCTTTACCTGATAAGACCGTCGAACTTTCAACTGATCATTGGTCATTTCAAAAAGTGCAAAGACCTGAAATACCACAAACAGAGGAAGATTGGGGAACCTCAGCAGTTGATAAATTTATTTTACAGAAATTGATTAGTAAGGAGCTAAGTCCCTCTAAGAACTCAAATCCACGAAAGTTAATTCGCCGCATTTATCAAATAATGCATGGACTTCCCCCTTCGGAAGAGATGCTGAAAAAACATCTACAACAAATTTCAGATAACGATTGGCCTTCAGTTGTCGACGAGGTTCTTGCTAATCACCATTACGGTGAGCGTTTTGCTCGTCACTGGTTGGACATTGTTCGATTCGCTGAAACCAATGGCTTTGAAACTAACCGTGAGCGATTAACGGCCTATCATTTTAGGGATTACATCATTCGATCGTTTAACGAGGACAAGCCTTATAACCAGTTCATCATTGAACAAATTGCAGGTGACTCAGTTGGCATGGATGTGGCGACTGGATTTCTCGTTGCTGGGCCGCATGACATTGTGAAGAGCCCAGACATTAATCTTACTCTCATGCAGCGAAATGATGAAATGGCTGACATGATTAATACCACGGGAACCGCATTCTTAGGATTGACTGTTGGCTGTGCAAGATGCCATAACCATAAGTTTGATCCCATTCTTCAAAAAGATTACTATGCGATGCAGGCTGTTTTTTCAGGTGTGAAGTACGGGGAAAGAGCTGTCCCTATTAAGGCTAAAGAGAAAGACAAACTGGCTATCATAAAGTTGGAAGAACTGACTCAAAAGCTTAATGGAGACCTCCAAGCTCTCAAATTAATCGCCAGCAAAAATGAAGCAAATAGCAAGGGGATTTCTCCTAAGAAGGAAGCGGTTAATGCGGTCGGGAACACCGAGACCTTTAAGGAGATCAAAACAAATCATATCCGATTTACCATCCGTCAAACCAACGGTGGTGAGCCTTGCATTGATGAGTTGAGGGTTTTTGATGCGAACGGTCAAAATGTTGCCTTAGCAAAAAATGGAGCCTCTGCCTTCTCCTCTGGCAACCTAAAGGGGTATGAAATTCATAAACTAGAACATATCAATGATGGCAAAGATGGAAATACCA
>NYVP01000108.1 GCA_002684575.1 Verrucomicrobiales bacterium | reverse complement strand
AAGCTAAGGTGGTAGATTTACCTGATCCAGTAGGGCCGGTGATAAGTATGATTCCAGCCGGAGCAGTAACCCATTTTGTTAGTATTTCTACTGGTACTCCTAAACTATCGAGATCAGGTATTTCAGTATTAATTTGCCTCAAAACTGCACCAAGATTGCCAAGATGTCTGTTTAGGTTAACCCTGAATCGAACACCATTATGAGCCAAATAACTTGAATCTCTGTCTCCATCATATTCTGGATCGGCGCCACACCTCTTCCAAAAAGTAACCATTTCCTCATGTTCTATCGGATCATCACCAGCTATCATGAGTTGTCCGTTCACCTTCATTCTAGCAATACTTCCTTCACTAAGAAAGATGTCACTGGCTTTATTCTCAAAAGCAGCTTTGATAAGGGCTTCAATCATGGAGCTCATAATATCTTTTATTTACTATCCCAGGGTCTTAAATACAAGTGACTAAATAATAGCAATAGATGATTTACCTGCAGATTAGTTAGCAGATATTCTGAGGTTATTAGATATTCTCAATTATCTTTTGGCGTAATCCTGATTTGACTCAAGTTCCGCTTTGTCAGGCCTTTGACTGGGAACACCTCCCTCAGGAATATCTAGTCCGGCGATCCAAGCGATTGCATTTAAGCCAACTTTTCTGAAATTGTCATCTGCCCAGTTATTGTGGACATGAGCTCCTGTGAATCCGAATCCTCTGCCGGCGCCATTTTCATTTTCTGTAGCCCATACGACATGCTGCGTTTCTTTCCTTTCAAGAACAGAAGCTCTTACATGGGGATTTCCACTATGGGCTCCATCACGTCTTTTAAGAGTTTCAGGTCCAGGAAGTGCGCTTAGTATTGGGGTAATACCCTTCATTTCATCTCTAAAACGCATGTGGTAATACCACTCATCATTTATCTTGAAAGGCTTTACTCCGTTAGCTACGGGGTGATCTGGGAAAGTCTTAAATTCTGGGGTCCAGTGAGGGTTTACTGACCAGTGCGCCTCAAAAAATCCACCCATCCATTCGAGGAATTTGTCACCCCCTTGATTGCCTTTTGGTATCTCAACAGCATAGTGGATAGAGCCAACTCCCATGCCTCTTTTTTGGTGGTAATCTATTTGCCTTAAATGGAATTTTGCAAAGTGAGCCCCACCTCCAGTGCAGAACATAATTAGTGCGTCTGCATTTTGCATTGCAGTTGGATCCTTTGGCCAACCATCTTTGTATAAACTAGTGACGATTTTATCTCCGTAGTGAGCCCTTAGTCTCTTGGCCAGAAGTATGTTTCCTGCATTATGCTCATGGGCTCCCCAGCCGTGAGATCTTGTACCTGCGTAAAAACAAATCTTTTTTGCATCTACAAGTTTAAGTCTCTTTAACATAACATCCTTGAATTGAACAGTCATGGGTGGGCCAGCATGAAGTTGAAACGCAAGAATTCCCTGTCTTCTTTTTTTGGGACCATTGTCTGTCACTTCCGCCATAAGTTGCCCATTAATGGACTGCTTAATGTTGTAGCCTCTGGCAATAATGTGATACTCGTTCCAATCACCTTTTTTGATGACGTCATTCAATTTTTTGGGATCACCAACGGCCTCACCTTGTGTTTTTTTACCTTTATCATCTACATTGATACGCTGTCCTCTTTTGGCAAAGACACCACCAAACTGTTCACCGTACAAGGTTCCGCTCCAGGTGTCACCTGCTTCAAAATCTGCTTGATATCCACCGACCCTCCATTCGTCAGGACCATTCTCTAATTTAAAACTTCTGAACTGTATGCCTGAATTGCCGGCACTAATTTTGAATTTTAATTTAAGTTCGAAATCATCAAGTTCCCCGGCCTCCCAAATAATAAATGTATTTCCGCGAGTCGGATTAGCTGCTGTGGTTTGTCCGGTTATGGCTCCATCCCTGACGCTCCAGAACTTGGGATCTCCATTCCAATTTTTGAGTGTTTTTCCATCAAAAATTGGAATAAAATCATTATGGTCTTTTGCGTGATCGTCAGCAAATAGGCTTAATGTTGTGAGACTTAGAATTGTGAGTATTGTGCAAAATTTCATTATTTTTAAATATTAGCGTTCTATACAGAGCCAAGCAAGCAATCTAACATGTGTTAGCATAATGGAGGAAGAACAAAAAATATCCCCAATTTCGAGTGCAAAAGACTCTAGTTTAGGAGTCATTATGTTTGATTCTCTATTATCACATTTTTCAGGCAATAATCAGCCTGAAAACCTTGATCCAGCTTTGTTAAAGCAAATGAGACAAGAATTTAACAATAGTGAATTTTTTGGTGAAGATATGCGGAATCTTTGGTTGATGCTCGAAAGAATTCAGATCAAAGCAAATCTTGATCCCGGAAAGGGAAAAAATCGAATTGATCTCTTGAATCTTGCTTGTGGATATTGTGAAGAAGGTTCAGTGCTACCAGCATTCTGGGGAAGGCATGGTCTATCAGTTAAACAATTTTCTGTAGACCTCAGGGATGCTGAAATTGATAAAGCTAAAAGAAGATATGCGGCAACTGAATCTATCTTTAAGTCAGCAATGAATCCTAAAATAGTTAATTCTGGAGAGAGTGCTCAAGGTGTTGAGTTTATTGCCGACAATGCTGTTAATTTAAGTAAGTATGGTCAAATTCCATCAAAGTTTGATGTTATCTTTATCAGACATCAGAATTTATGGCACGACAGACCAACTTGGCAAAAAATCTACGAATACGCTTTGAATAGTTTATCCAATACAGGAATTTTAATTATAACATCTTACTTCGATAGAGAGCATCTCCTTGCTTTAGAGTTACTCAAATTACTTGGTGGCAATATGGTGGTATCTGAAAGAAATTCTGCTTCCAGACAATTAGATTTTCCTGGAAAATCAATAGACAGGCACGTTGCCGCCATTACTAATAAAAGCATACCTATTTGACAGGTTCAGGGGTGCCTCCCTTTGAAAGTCAGTTCTGCGACTCCAGATTTATCAAGGTCGCCTTTTCCATCTTCAACAAGCTTGTTAAACTGTGAACAAGTTGCATCATTGAGTGGAAGATTTACACCAACGCTGTTTGCAATATCTGCCGCAATCCCAGAGTCTTTTGCAGCATGTTCCGCGCTAAACCATGCTTCATGGTCTCTTGCAATCATATCTTCAGCATCAGTTTCAAGTACGCGAGAATTAGCACCTGTTTGTGAGAAGACGTCACATACCATCTCTAGATCTAGGCCTAATGCATCTGCCAAACCAAGTCCTTCGGCGAGTCCTGCGGTGTTAATATTCATTACCATGTTCACTAGTGCTTTGACTTGAGCGGCTCTACCAATGTCTCCAATGAGCTTAAGATTAATGCTCATATCTTCAAGAATCGGTTTCATTGAATTGAAGAGATCTTCCTTGCCTCCAATCATTAGATATAGTTTACCTTCTCTAGCCTGTGGAATACTTGAAGCCATACAACCTTCTAAGGCACCAGCGCCAGATTCTTCTGCAGCATCAGCAACCTCTTTCTGAATTCCAGGTGATAATGTGGCGCAATTGATAAATGTCTTTCCACCTGCATTTATTAATAAGTTATCGTCTTCAGAGAAATAAATGCTTCTCATGGCATCGTCATTAGTTATGACAGTAAATATGATGTCAGATGATTCAGTGACCTGAGCGAGATTTTCGGCATGTAGACAACCTAATTCTTGAGCTAATTCTGCTGCAGCTTCCTTGTTTACATCATTAACGGATGAAATCTCGTATCCTTTATCTTTTAGGTTTCTCGCCATATTAGCGCCCATACGTCCAACTCCAACAAATCCAATTTTTTGATTCATAATTTTATTAATTTTTATATTCGGGATAAAAAGGGTTCATTTGTTTCTCCTCTTTAATTGATGTCATTGGGCCGTGTCCAGGGCACACAACTGTATCATCGGGTAAAGAGAAAATATGTTGCCTATTTGTTCTTAATGCATCCTCA
Organism: Verrucomicrobiales bacterium; assembly: GCA_002684575.1. Classification (GTDB taxonomy): domain Bacteria; phylum Verrucomicrobiota; class Verrucomicrobiia; order Verrucomicrobiales; family DEV007; genus EC70. Next base: position 22,566 of record NYVP01000108.1, on the reverse strand, counting down.
TATGACACCATGCCTCCACCCATAGATCCAGCAAAAAGTGCATCGCCGACAATTGCAATTGGTCGATCTAAGCCTTTTATGAAATAAGTCAGCCCTCCTACTGAGTGCCCATGAGTCAAAAAAGCGGTTCCTTTTAATATCCCTATTTCAAATTGATGGCCACAATTAATTAAATTTGCCCCCTCAACCGGCTCTTTTGATGAAGTGTATAGTTTAGCATCAGGGAAATTAGCCACTAATTTTGGAAGATCGGCGATGTGGTCACCGTGAGTATGAGTTAAGAAAATAGATTCTATTATAAGATTCCTATTTTGGACTTCATTTATTAATTCTTCGCAATTAGTGCCCGTATCAAACACAGCAGCTGAAACACTAGAAGGATCCCAAACTAAAAAAGAATTAACGTTCATATCATTCCATGGAGTGTTATAAATTGAAACTCCCTCCAGAATTACCGCTTCAGGTCTCCATGATTTTTTTCCTGCTCTGATCAGTGAAGCTGTATGAAGATCTAAATGGGGAGCAATTGATGAGATTGCGGATTCATTGCATTCTCCCTCTAATAATTCCGTAATCGAGTCCTTGGAAACGTTAGATAGATCTGACAATTTATCCAAGGACAAACCTTTTCCTCTCATAGCTTTTCCAACAATGTCCTCTAAATAATCTTCGATACTAATCATCAAAATATAAGATTAAATTTATGTGTACATGTTCATTGTGTTTTCACGAAGAAAACCAATTAAATTCTGACCAGATTCTTTGGCAAAATCGACGGCGAGAGAACTTGGTGCAGATATTCCAGCTATAGTTGGTATTCCGGCAGCTAAAGATTTTTGCATTAGTTCGAAAGAAATTCTTCCACTTAACAAAAGAATGTGATTTTGAAGTGGTAACATATTATTAAGAAGAGCATATCCTATCACTTTATCCAAAGCGTTATGACGTCCAACATCTTCTCGTATTATGACGATTTCACCGTTCTCATCAAAAAGTGCGCTCGCATGTAAGCCGCCTGTTTTTTTGAATGTCTCTTGAGCAAATAATAATTTCTCGGGTAACTTTAATATTTTTTCAGGATTTATTTTTGTTGTTTTTTTGATTTTTTCGAACTCAGTCATGACTGATTCCAATGTGGCTTTTCCACATACTCCACAGCTAGATGATGTAAAAACATGCCTCGTTAGATTTTCAAAATTAAAATTATTATTATCTGTTAAAATTACATCAACATAATTCCCTATTTCTTTATCATCTTTTGACTGGTTGATACATTCTGAGATTTCGAAAATTTCTTTGGAGTTTTTGATAGCTCCTTCACTTAATAGAAAACCGGCTGTTAACTCCTGATCATGACCTGGAGTTCTCATCACGATTGCAATACTTCTATTTTCAATTCTTATTTCTAGGGGTTCTTCAACGGCCACGAAATCCTCAATTATATTTGATTCTCCATCGCGGTATTTATTGATTTTGATTGCTCTGGAATGATTTTTCATTCTTATTTCAAATATTAGAGTAATTAAGATTTTCGAAGAATGAAATTTCGGAATCTTTGATGGGTCTTTCTTTAAGAAAACCTTCATCTATTGCCTGAGCAGTAAATGTTTGCATCTTTAATATTCCTAATTTTAAGTTTTTTTCTGCTAATTTGATAAGGCTTTTGGGATACACTGCCGCTAGGGGCTCCGTCATTCCATTTTTATGAACAGGTATTGTTCCGCAACCTGAATAGATTAATTCACCGAGAAAGTTGATAGGCATCTTAGGTAGGTCAACCGCCAACAAAAGCATCCTTTCAGCTTTGGTTGCATTCAAAGTGTCAACTAATCCCCTAAGGGGGCCTTCATTGGAATGGGAGTCTATAACTATTTTGAGATCTGTTTTAAATTCTTGTTTTTCATTTGCTGAGATAATTATCTCGGACGGCATTAACTGACTTACTTTGCGGGTTTGTAGTTCCCACATTGGAACGGATTCAATTAAGTGGAATGCTTTGTCCTTACCGAATCGTTTGGAGGTTCCTCCTGCTAGGATAGTGGCCGAAAAAGTTCCATTCATAAATTAGCCTTCTGGACTCTTTCTGAGTCTGCCGTTTGTCAATATTTTTGCCCTCAATCCTCCTCTGCCCTTCAGTGCTTCTTCTGCTCCTTCAGCTATTGCTTCATTCATCCAGTAACAAGGAGCAGCTTCTTGGGTGCCAAGGAAATTGATGCCTTGTAATTTAAATTCATTATCAATTAATGAATTTAAATCAATTCCACTTATTATAACATTTCTTCTGAAGGCTGAGGGAGACAGATTTTCTATTTCAAAAGTCGCGGATATGACATTATAAACTTCTAGAGAGAAAAAAGTTATCTGTCCTTTGTAGTCTTCTTTGTAGTTGTGGAATCGGTCACCTACAATCCCTTTTCCAGCTTCACAAATCACTTCATTAACTTCAATCATTGGAGTTGTTCCTGGAGCTTTTCCATGGTGACCATAAAAGTTATGGTCCTCAGATATAAAAATATGATGAATGATAGTATTATCCAAATTTATAATCATCTTAAAATTTTTCTCCGCCTATATTCTTATTTTCCTCATTGGCTTGGTTAATATTAATCTGAATATTATTTTCAAGATCCTCGGTGAGCTTTGATATCGCATCTCTATCAATTTTGCCTTTTGAATTTATTCTTGTTCGCAAATCAATTGGTTTTCCAATTTTGGCAAAAACGTCTCTTTTGCCGATTGGTTTTTCTAAGGTTGAATGTATGTCCTCCGAAAGTCTAATTACTGTTTCTGTAATACGGTCTGTGTTGGGGTTTTGTTTTGCATATCCTCCCGAATAGCCAAGTATTCTTAGAGCTAACATTGCTTGATTAGCAATGTTTTCAGGAATGTTANTTTCATCTGAATCTTTAGGCTCAATTTTGATTGAGTGTATTTTTGATCTAATTTTTCGAATTCTAGATATTAAGGGCTCTTCCTCCTTGAGATTCATATCGAGTGCAGTTTCTAATTTTTCAATTATTTGTTCTGCGGAATCATTAATAATTTGTTCTACTTCAAAACCTTCTTTAGGAACATTGTATCCATGGTCTTTTAAATGTTCTGAAAGTGTTAGTATGCTCACTCTGGTGATTTCATCGATTATGGGTTNCTCTTTGGATAGATTACTGCCAAATTTTTTTGCAATTGATTTCAATTTATCAGTGACNTTTTCACGTACATCTTCAATATGAGTGTATTTTAGCGAAATTGGAATTGCATAAATAGGATGGTCATTACCTAATTTCATTTGTGCTCTGAGTGCAATAAATGCCGCACCTTCTGCAAAGGGCATAACTCTATCATTGCAAAGATAAACATTTCCCTCTGGAAAAATGACTAAAGGATATTGCCCTTGATCAAGGATTTCTCCTGCACACTTCATGGCCTTTCTGTCACTCGCCTCTCTATCAACACTGAATGCACCTANTCTCTGCATTACCCAAGAAGTAACTTTGCTTCTCGCAAATACATCATAAGCGGCCATGAATGCAGGTCTAATATTCATCCTTCTGCAAATCTCATTGACCACCTGTGGATCACTATGGGTTGGATGATTGCATACAATGACATATCTTGCTTTGTTGTCTGACCTTGTTTCCAAATAGCTATCTAATCCGGAAATCTCGATATTTTTTATCAGATGATTTTTACTAGGCAGTCCAATGAAACGATTGACGAACCTTCCAAGCCAAATAATGAAATGATTGGGTTTTGGTGCAACAAATTGATACGGTAAATCACTGAATTCTAGCATAGTAATAATCTAACAACCTAATTATTGATTACAATTTTAGTTTTTGATGTAACTCTTGAAGGAAGGCGATAATTTTGTTGTAACTTTTAAGAGTTTTTAATTTATCTACTTTCATGGAAACTGATTTTCTCCAATCAGCAATTTTCAAAAAATCATCCACTAATTTAGAGTTCCTGATCAATAAATTTAGTTCTCCGGCATTATTCATTGAAAAAATTGATAAATTGGCTGAACCGCTCATTACAATTTTCCTATCAAAAACAAGCATTTTTGAGTGGATCATTTTTTTTGAGAGATAAATTTTTGCTGAACTTTCATTCATAATTTTTTCAGCTCTTCGGTAGTTGTTATCATTTCCTATGTTAGCTTGTTCGGAGATAAGAATACTCACTTCTACTTTTCTGTCGGCCGCTTTAATAATTGCTTCGTCAATGTCGTGGTCTCCAATGTAAGCAGCTTCAATGTAGATATCATTTTTTGCCTGATCAATTAATTCAATGATAAGAGGTTTTATTTCGAATCTGTTTTCATCGTTCATTGGTTGATTGAAAATAAATTCAATATCTTGATCTTTTACATATTCCACATCTCCTTTAAGCCTAGATTTAAATCGATTAGACAGTTCTTTACTTTCAATGTGTACCATATAATCAAAATATTTTCTGTGTCGGTCCTCAATGTTAATGCTTCCTGTGATTAAGTGCTTGTTGTCGAAAAGATAATATTTTTGATGCGTCTTTATTTTTTTGATCCATTCAATACTTACATTTTTTTTCTCTAATAATTTACTTCCAGCCCCTGAAATATAATCATCTTTAACGAATGTGTTCGGAAAAGTAGGGCGAATTATTTTCCACCATAGTTTTGTCAATTTTGAAGGTTTGGAGGGTAGATAAGATTTTTGGTTCATTTCTATCCACTCATACATCATGGCCGACCACTCTTTCTTGATCTGAATTTTTATACCACGGTCTGCAGCATCGCATAAGGCATCCCCTATAGCGTTCCCAATATTATCGGAGCGCCAAACGTACATGTGAATTATGATGCTGGATCTAGCTGAATTAATAAGCTCTATAACTTTACTGAATGTTTTTTCAGCTCCATCAGGTTCATTGACCTCATGTAAAAGTGTAATTTTCATTATAACAGCTTCAATAGTGTTCTTTTAATATTCTGCCCACTTCAGAAATTGCTTTGGAATTTTTTTGTAAATCATGCCAACCGGAAACAGTTAACTCTGAATCTGTATTTTCAAGATGTGAGCTTTCGTAGCTCACTACAAAATCATTTGTAGATTCTAATTTTTTCCACCAACTTAATTTTCCTATTCCTATAATGCTATGGGTGTGAATATTTTGGTCCATCGACGTTGATTGCATGGATTTAATAAAGTCAGAATTCGGACTTAAGTTGCCGATACTTTTCATGCGAGAAATTAGTCTTTGATCATTCAAGGGAATGTTAGGATTCAAGCTTAGTGTGCTTATAAAAGAATTCTGAATTTCCAATGGTACTTGAATTATAGCATTGAAGAATTTGCCGATTCCCGAAGAGGCTAATTCTGATCCTCTGTGAGGTGTTGCTATGAATATAGTTCGGCCAATAAATTTTTGCGCCTCAAATTCAAACATTTTATTAGCTAGATTTTTAAATTTTGATGACTTTCTGTTTGGGAGTGATTGATGAGGTAGCCAATAACTAAAGCTGTTGTTGCTATTTGAGCTTAATAATCTGGCAATAATTCCACCCATACTATGACCAACTAAAACCATTTTATTTAAATTTTTATTTGTTCCCATTGGGTCATACAAATCTTTCATAAGATTCAGTTGTTCTCTTAATCGCATGGCTGAATATAAAACTGGAATGCCGGTCGGATAGGTGAATGTCCAAAACTGATATCGATAACGAATTTCTGGGTCCGATTGTAATTGATTGATAAGCTTCACCCATGAGCTTTGGTTGTCTTTAAATCCGTGAATCAGAATGACGGGAATTTTGTCCGGGTCGAAAGGAGTGATTCTATGTAATCCAATATCATTCATGTATCGATTCGTATTAACAACCGCCGTTATTTTGGGAATCAATTTTGATCTTCTGGTTAAATAATTAATATGAGCTGTATGATCCCTTGAGATGTTCAATGATGAATTCTTTGGGTCAAAAAGGTCGTAAAGGTTCAATATTATATCATTATCCTCTTTTTTAATCTGTGCAGTCACAGGCATGACTTCACCTGCACTCATCAAGAATGGATCTTCCTTGCTTTTCTTTACGAAAATTAATGACGTTCCTTCACCCTTAGTTTCAATCCATTTGTTTTTCCAATTATTACGAATAATAGAATTTGATCTTATAACTTTATCAAATTCAGATGGATTGATTTCTTCTCTACCAATCCATCTAAAATTGGTTTTTAAATTTTGTTTGTTTTTAATATCAACCGCGGACGCAGCAATTCTAGATACTTTTCTGTCTTTTATTAAGTTTTCATTTTTTATTTGGACTGCATTAACTAGTGCCGATTCAAAGGATTTTACTGATCTGTAAGGTTTAGCGGATCGATCCGGTAGAGAGCATGATACCAATAATTGAAAAAATAAAATATAACCGATAATACAATTACTGATTACTTTTAGTGGATATCTTTTCATTTTGATTTTTTATTTTATCACAGTTAATCAATGAATTCACTTGCTTTGAGGTATTGTTATTATGCATGATATTATCATGACATTATTTCGTTTTTTTTCTGGTGCAATAACGCTTGTTCTTAGTCTGAGTTCTATATTCGCTGGCGAGATATCCTTTAGCGAAGATCTAACAGATGATGAAAGTTCCGGGATTAGTTCTTTTAAAGTATACACACACACAATTAGTGGAGGTGCGGCAGCTACAGTTAATGGAGTTGAATTTGATCTACTTAACGACAGCCAAACTCCCTCTGAATTTGATTGGGAAGTATCATCAGTAAAAAACCAGCTCCAGAATAGTGTGGGGTGGGATCCTTTTGCAGGAGGTGTAGAAGGACCTGATCTACTATCACTCTTGGGAGCTTTTACTTTCAATAATGATGGAAATCCAGGATCGAACCAAACCTTTACTCTTACAGGTCTCACTCCTGGTCAGGAGTACGAGGCAAGAATTTACTGTAGAAAGTACTCGGACGGCTCAGAAAGAACGCAGGAGGTTACTTTTACTGCCGGCGACCAAGGCAGCGACTCTATCCTTTTTGCCGAGGACAGACCCGAAGAGGATCCGGTTGGTGTATTCTCTAGAGATAGTGCCTATTATATTTCTTATACATATACCGCAGATGCTGCTGCCTCGCTTTCTATAAGATTTGAGGTTACTGGCGCTCAAAATACTGGTAGTTTTCATATGTATGGTTTGAGCAATGAGGTGCTTGGTGATCCTTTTTTTATGGTTTCTTCAGAAACTGATGAATTCGTTTATGAAGTTGAGGAAAACGGTGTCATTTCCAAGCTCATTGGAAGTTATGATGGTGAAGCTGAAGAAACTGAATTTACTCTAGTTGAGGGAGACGGTGACGATGATAACAGTTTGTTTAGAATTGTGGATGACGAGTTGAGAGCGGGAAGATTTGACTTTAGCTCTGCTGAAGATGGTACCCTATACTATGTACGTATTAAAGGAAGAGGTCTTGAATCTGAGGAGGTGGGAGAGACCGAACTTGTTTTTACTTTAATTGGCGAGCAAGAACCAACTCCATTTAGTTTTGTAGGACCTTTAACCGATGATGATAGTAGCGGTATAAGTCCTGAAAATGATTACACCCATGCCATTAGTGGTGGGGCAGCGGAAAATGTTAATGGGGTGGAGTTTGAAGCCCTAAACAATAATTTTACTCCGGATAACTTTTCTTGGGATGTTTCATCTACTAAAAATCAGATTGATAATAATAATGGTGCATGGGATGTAGGAGCAAGTGGAGTGACCGGTCAAGGATTGTTGGATTTACTAGGTTCTTTCACTTATAACAGTGATGGGGCAGTTGGATCCAAACAAACATTTACACTCAGCGGTTTGGAGTCTGGAGGAGCTTATGAGATAAGGCTCTACATGAGAAAATGGGCAAACGATACCCAGAGACAACAGCTCGTTGAATTTACCTCCGGTGACACAACTGATTCGATCACTTTTAGCGAAGATCATCCTGAATTAGAGCCTATTGAAATGCAATTCAGAGATGAAGCGTTTTATATGGCCTATGCATACACTGCCGGTGCTAATGGAGAGTTAAGCATAAAGTTTAATGTTGCCGATGATGAGACCCAAGGGGCGCCTGGTAGTTTTCACATGTATGGTTTAACTAATCAAATCCTTCGGCCGTCGGACGATGATGATAATGATGGGTTACCGGACGTCTGGGAGGAAAAGTANGGAGTCGATGATCCGGAAGGAGANGAAGATAATGATGGTTTAAGTAATGCAGATGAGTATGAGTATAAGACTAGACCCGATAAGGCTGATACTGATGAAGATGGTCTTAATGATGCTAAAGAAATCAATATAACAGAAACTAATCCACTAAAAGCTGATACCGATAAGGATGGCCTAAATGATGGTGTTGAAACAAATACCGGTGTTTTTGTTAGTGATAATGATACCGGAAGCGACCCAAATAATGCAGATACTGACGGTGATAATTTTTCAGATGGATATGAAATTAATTCAAATAGTAATCCAAACGACGCCGAGGATTTTCCTCAGTTGCCGGTTGGTTTTTCAATCGCATTGTTAACCGATGATGAAAGCAGTGGGATAAGTCCTGAAAACGAGTATACCCATACAATAAGTGGGGGTGGAGTTGAAACTGTTAATGGGGTTGACTTTGAGTTGTTAGATGCAAATTCAACACCAGAAAATTTTAATTGGGAAGTTTCCTCAGTAAAGAATCAGCTTGATAACAATAATGGAGGATGGGATTTAGGAGCTAGTGGCGTTACTGGTCAGGGCTTATTGGATTTACTAGGTTCCTTTACTTTTAACAATGATGGAAATGCTGGTTCTAATCAGACTTTTACTCTGACAGGATTAACACCAGGTGAAACTTATGAGAATAGACTTTATATGAGAAAATGGTCTAACGATACTGCCAGAACGCAAGAGATTACTTTCACAGCCGGAGATCAAGAATCCAATTCTATTATTTTCAGTGAAGACCATCCTGAATTGCCACCGTTCAGTTTTTCAAGTCGAGAAGTTGGTTGGTACTTGGGTTATACATATACGGCTGATGATTCAGGAACGCTAACCATTCGTTGCGATGTATTAGCGACTCCAGATGGAGTACAAGGTGATCCTGGTAGTTATCACATGCATGGAATGACTAACCAGGTGAGTTCCGCGCCCGTTGAACTTCAAATTACAGAGATTATTTATGATTATGAATTGCCTCAAATAGAGATCACATTTAATTCTCGACCAGGTGCCATCTATGCTGTTGATTTTTCAACTAATCTTAAGGATGTTGATTCTGATGGAGGTTGGGCCGAGTTGGATGATGGAGTGTTGTCTGAGGGCAAACAAACCACATTTGTTGATGACTTTGTCGTTGGAAGCGAGAGAACGGTGTTTTACCGAGTCAGAGAAGTCGAATAAAATTACTCATCTATAGAGGCTTTTTCTTTGTAAGACTTGAGTCTTTTCTTATAGTCTTTTAATAGAGCCTTATTACCGCTTGAATTAATAATACCAATTGCTCTCCCTAATATTTTTACGGCTTCACTATATCGACCTTTTGCCGCTAAGGCGGCTGCTAGGGTGTCCAATGCGTCGGGATTTTTATTGCTTGTTAGATTAACTATCTTATTTGCTATGGCTAGTGCTTCATCAGCGTTCCTGATATTTTTATTTTGGGTGGTTGCAAGTAACCACGCTAAATTATTAGATGCCTTGATGTTGTTAGGATCGATTTTTAATCCTTTTCTATAGTAATTTACTGATTCTAAAGTATTACCACCTTTCACGTATATGGCGGCAAGTTCAAAAATTGCAGGTGTAAATGAGGGGCTTTTCTTGTGGATAACTGAAAGTTTATTAAAAGCTTTTTTATTTTCTCCTAACTGCAAGTATGTTTTTGCGAGGAGAAACTGATCGTTGGTTGAAATGGGATGGTAATTCAAAGCAGTTTCCATTCGAGATGCTGCGTCTTTCCATTGCCTTTTCCTGATGTATAGTTTAGCGAGTCTAACTTGAGCTACTGTGTAATCTGGAACGAGCTCAGTTGCCCATATGTAATGATCCTCGGCACCTTTAAGGTTCCCTTTAGTTTCTTCACTGACTGCTCTTTTAAATTGTAGTGATGCGGCCTGAAGGTCTCCTGTCTTTACTGCAACTGGATGGTTTATTGTTATTCCATCGAGTGCTGCACTTTTTATTGAACGATCTTTACGGTTTAATTTTGAATATCCAATATCATTTAATATGACATCAATGCTATGAGTTCCTTTATAGATCACCGATACTCTTCCTTTGGAATCCATTAAAAAGGCTGTTGGGATTGGCATTGGTTTGTTCAATCCTACATGGATATCATGATTCTCTTGTAATGAATTTAATATCTGCTCGTTTGCTTTTGCGTTGGCGAAAGGGAAATTCATTTTCTGTAGTAACTTCAGGCCATCTTTTGAGTTGTCTGAATGTTGGCTTATTTCATCGACATTAAGAGCTATTATTTGAAGGCCAGCTTTGCGAATATCACTACTTCTTATCGTTAATTCTTCAATTTTTTGAATACACGCACCGCACCAACTTGCCCAAATAAAAACTAATGTAGGTTTTCCTTTGGCTGTTTCTAAGATTTTACCATTCTGCCCATTAATCTTGAATTCGGTTCCACTTAGTTGTGGTACAACGGGAATTCGAGCCGCTCTGCTTGAAGAAGGGATTTCGTGTTTTGATCCTTCTGTGCCATCCAAGGGCTGTCGTTTATTTAGAGACTCAGTTTTTCCTTTACCTTGTTTTAATAGATATCTATTACCTGCGGATAATCCCTCGAAGGTTTCAACTGTTTGATTTTTGTCAGGCCACTTTACTATTGCGTTGAATTTATTTTGTCTATTCTTTAATCCAAAATGAAGGAATTCTGAAGATTGCGTTAAAAACCCTTCACCGGCCCGAGACGTTTTGATTAATTTTTTACCGTCTATATCAATTTCTACTCTTGCTCCTATAGCATCTAAATTAGAATTCATTCCATTTCCCTTGAGCTTAATCATCACCGATTCTTTAGAGTCTTTGTGGTTATTTTGTAGAAAACGTATTCTGGGTGCATTCCTATTTGATATAAATAGATCTAAGTCACCATCGTGATCCCAATCGACGGTCGCGACTGAGCGACCATCATCCGAAAAATCTAAACCACTGGAAAAAGAAACATCAGTAAACAGACCGTTGTTTCCAGTATTGAGATACACACAATTTTTTTCTTTTCCACTGAATGATCTGCCTTGTTCAATCATTCTAGATAATTGCGCGTGGGGAACGGGGTTAGCTGTTTTTTTATCGTCTTTGCTATCGAAGGTTTCAGGCACGACCTGCCTCCAGAAGAAACTTCACAAGTCGCCAGTATCATCTTCATCAGAGCTAAGATATCCATTGGCTATAACAATATCTTCCCATCCGTCGTTATTGAAATCTACAAATTTAGAACCCCACGCCCAACGCCCCATCGTTACTTCGGCTTTTTGACTGTAGTCTTTGAAGCCTTCCTGAACATTTTTAAATAGTGTGTTTCCTCTAGCGAATCTTTTAAACCGGCTTCTTGTTTCAGAATTTGTTGTAGGCTTAAATTGCGATTGTGTGGTGATTCTGTTACCTGCTGATGAAAACATATTGGAAACATAAAGATCCATTCGACCATCAAGATCATAATCCCCCCAGCTTACAGACATCCCTGATGCGCTATCTTCNACATCTAAATTAGAAGCGATATCTTTAAACTTCCCGTGTTCGTTCTGATAAAGATTATTTTTCCCATAATCATTTGCGACATATAGGTCTGGGTCTCCATCATTATCAAAATCTTCCCAACTNGCAGCGAAAGACCATTTATTGTTATTGGAATTTAAACCGACTTCTTCAGTAACATTTATAAATGATATTTCTCCACCTTTACTCGTCACATTTTTTAACATGANGTTATTTGGTCCGTTATTGTCATCATGATAAATAAAACGACGAGAGGCACCTNCCATGACAAGGTTTGCAGTTGAGTCTGAACTTTTATTGGGTGCATAGCAGCAAACGTAAATATCTAATTTTCCATCCAGATCAAAATCTGCGGATGCTAATGAAGTATTAGATTCATTAGTAGGGATAATATCAATGACTTGAAAGCCATTGTTTAAGCCACGATTTTTGGCAATTAATACATATCCATACATGGCGACTACAAGATCACGATATCCGTCATTGTCTAAATCGATGATCAATGAGCTTCTTGAATCCTCTAGCCAGTTTACACCGAATTTTGCCGAATAATCTTTTAATTTGCCATCATTCATTTGAATAAAGAGCTTATTCGGTATGCCTGGTTCTTGGCAGAGGTATAGATCTTCTAATCCGTCGTTATTTACATCTGCTATAGTGATTCCGGGTGTCCCAAAACGGTTCAGCATTGCGTAGGCTGGAAGTCGTTCCAGCCAGTAGTTAACACCTTTAGTTAACTGATTTTCATAAGACTGGTTAGAGGAAAAGAGCGATTCGGTACAATCCACAAATACTTTTTCAGGACCATCTTTCTTTGTTTTTTCTAGTTTTTGAACTTCAATTTTTGTAATATTTGAACCTTGTTTTTTGTTTTCCCAATTAATCAGCCATTCCGATCTTTCATCGATTATATGACTTTTTGATTTAAAAGAAATTGAGGTTAACACTCGAGTAGCAAATCTTTTATCGTCGCCAGATACTGAGATGATTTTAAACTTTGTTNTAACTTCTNGTGCCTGAGACGTGTAATTATTTTTAAGGTAGTCTAAAAATTCATCCTTTACTAAATTTACTCTTCGAGTTTTCTCTGATTGTTTCCAAGTCTGAAAGGTTTCAGATTCCAAACATTTTTCTAACGTTTTTTCCTCGAATCCNATAAATAAAAAATTTGGAGATAAAATTGTTACTTTTTCATTTTTTGTTTTTCCAATAATAAANTTTTCAATTTCTTTTAGTTTTAATTGAGCGTCATCTGCTAATTTTTCAGTTGACCAACCATCTTTAATGGGATCATCCAAGGTCGTCCAAAGTTCATTATTTTTGTTAAAGGCTTCTGATGATCTTTTCGTTTCCTCTTCTTCAATTTGTTGATTTCTATTTATTTCANCACCCTTTTCTTCTTTGGTGCAACTGGCTGAAAAAAATACAATAATTCCAAAAAATATTAGATAGTTAAGAAAATGGATTACCCTCACGTTCTTTACTTTAGGATTTTTTTCTTTCGACACTTCGTTTCTCCTCAGGCCTACTTTAAGATCGATCNTGTTTCTTACCAAAACTTTTTATTAGTCAATTTTGATCGGAATAGTTAACTAATATTCTGTAGAAAAGATTTGAGGTTAGTTGATCTTGTTCATTGTTTTTTATTGTAATCTTAACAAACTCCTCGCCTTCTTTATAATCTATAACATTTTCTGATTCCTTTCCATCCTCGCTAATCCAGATGTCTTTCCACGTATTTAGGTTGTGGCTGCATTGAACTGTGTAATGTAGATCGCTTGAGAATCTTCTATGATAAAACGATATTGACGATGGATTACTATCTGAGGGTTCAATTATTTCTGGTGATCGAGGGAGCCCCTTTTTAATACCAAAGGCATAAGAGTAAATAGCAGGCTGGTGTTCTGCTGTGATTTGATTTTTAGTAGCCCATTCNTTAAAAGAGATCAAAACCGAGACTTTAAACTGAGTATCTATATGATTGCCATCGATATCAGTTGATCTAATAATTACTNTTGTCGATCCAAGTCTTATTGGTTCTATAATTATATTTTCTTTGCCGTTCTGATTAGACTTTTTAATCGATGCTATTCTATCATCTGAAACAGAAATAATATTATGATTAAGTGAATTAATGGAAACAATATTTTCGACAGAAACAATATTTCCTTTTGTTAATAAATTTGGCGCTAATCCGTCCGTCGTTGGAAAATCATTTAAAGTATTATTTTGATTATCAATTTGAACATTGTGGGAGCCTGTAGGGATATTTTGGATTATGTCGATTACGGATAAAGATCCAAGTGATGCTCTTCCGAAAACAGTATAACTCTCACCCACGTCTAGACCTGGGCTGTCCTTGGAATTGATATACCAACCACTAGTTGCACTGTCTGGATTGGAAGTTCTAGCATATGCTAGAGTGCCTTTTNCATTTGCTATNCCAGGTTCGTTAATAATGGGGCTAACAGTTAAATTTGAGGTCAATTGGTTTTCAGATAATGAAAATGATCCAGATTGTATGATACTCATGCCTTTGTTAGTAACAGATCGATGGAAAATATTGTTTTTGTAAGTTTCATTTCTGACATAATTCAAAAAATTTTGAACTGGTAAGGGAGTGGCTTTATCAAATAAAGAAAAAACCATGACTCCTTTATTAGTTGTAATTTTAATAGCTTCTTTGGTGTCAGGGTCAGAAAAATAATTATTTAGATCCAGAAGAATACTTTCCTGAGTTATTGAAACTTTTTGNNCGGGTATTTTTTTGATTAATAAAGGTGGGGACAATTGAGGAGGTATTCTCAATGCGAGTTTTGCAATAGATGCAATAGATCTAGGTGAATCATATTCGGCTTTCAAAACAACATCAAAAAAACCATCTTCCTCCGGTGTCCCTGTTATTGTTCCCGTTAAAGGATCTATAAATAGGCCCTTTGGTAATGGCGATGCTGAATAAGTAATGTTTTCTGAGTTTGATAAATTATTGGCTTTTAGTTCGAACTGAAATGGTTGGCCNTATTTGATGCTCGNGAATGCTGGGTTTAAGAATGAATCTGGCATTNTTGCTATAGATGTTGGAGAAGAAGTGATTCCGTCACCATTGATAGAGAGGATTCTAAATTCATATTTTTGACCAGGTGACCCACCAGATAAATTAGAACTTCTTGAAGTAGGGATTATTGTGGAAAGAGTAATCCATTCCGATTCTGGATCGGTACGATATTCAAGAGCATAGCTTTCTTCATCGATGCTATCATCAATCCATTCAATGGTTAATTGCCCAAACCATGGGGCTCTAGCTTCAATTGATTGAGGTGGTATTGGAATTGCAGATAAACTGAACTCAATTAATAACCAATAGGTACTTAAAAAAAAACTATGTTTAAGTAATTGGTGTAATGACTTTAAAATTAGCTTTGAAACCATGCAGACAAAATCTTATTATTCTAATGCTTTATACGATTTTAAAGTATAGCTTTAAAACGCTGTGAGATAATTTTATTAACGTTTTCTCCGTTGGTTTTTGCTTCGCCATATTTGATTATCATTTGTTGTAATTAACCCAATAATCTTTGATCTTTTTAGGGGAGACATTTTTGTCTGATAAAATTATCCTATATTTAAAATCGGCATTCATACCGGCCTTGATATTCCAAGATTTTTCCTGTGCAGGGACATAATTAAAGAAAATAGCACCGTTATGATTCTCATTTGACCAGATTCGAACTCTTTGAGGTGAATCATGATTACTAGAATGTGACAGTATACAAAATGTTGCTTCGCCTGATTTTGTTGGACCAGTAAATGAGCACCAGTTAGCTCGTGTTGCATGACCATTATTTCTATTCTTACCCTCTGAAGTGAGTACTTTGCTGTTATCACTGTTCCAATGCTCTGGGCCTCTATAAGCAATTGGTCCACCGTACCGATAGGAGGGGAGAATAAAATCTGTGTCAGTTATATTTTTTTGGTTTGAAATGTAGTCGATAAAATATTTGTTATTTTTTTTAGATAATTTAATCGTAAAACTTTCTTTGATTATAATTTTTGTTTTTGAGCCTGGTTCAAATGCGACATGATTTTGAATTACTGTGAACCCTTTTTCTGATTTGTGATCGTGGATGGATAATGTTTCCGCGTATTGAACTGATCCTTGAGCTTTCTTTAAATTCCAAAAATCAATTTCTCTGTTTTCATATGATGTTTTAACCCAACCATTCCAAAGTCCCATATGATGAATGTGGTCTTTAGGATGTATGGAGGTTAAAACTGCACCTTTTGGTGTCTTAATTGGATGAATGAATGCACTTCTTTTGTAATTTGGATCCGCTCCCTCAGGTGGTTTCATCTCTTTTTTGTGATAGACCAAGACCGTATTACTTGCATCTGAAAGAATGATTTTTTCTTGAGTCTCTTTAACCGCTAAATCGCCTCTTACGAGAAGTATTGTGAAAGTCATTGATATGACCACAAAGATGAGTTCTTTCATTTTCAAAGAATTGATTTTTATCTGCCGGATCTTGAAGATGCTTTAGGAAGATCTTGTTGAACTTTTTGGAAAAATGGGAACTTCCATTTTTTCCTTACAGATTTTTCTTTCGACTCGAGTGTTGAATCTTTTTGAAATGATTGGCTACTGTTTTTCTTTTTTTGTAAGCCAAGATCTTCTGTGGATAATATTTTTTTTTGCTCCGCGGTGGTAAAAACTTTTCCCAGAGGAGAACCTAATGCTTTTTCAAGTTGCATTAGCGCCTTGTTATAAGCTCTTTCAGCATCTAATCGATTTTCATTTGTCTTNGCNGTATTTTTTGCAATCTCGAATCGAATTTTNTCTGCCCTGTGCCTTTCAGTATTCCCAATTCTNTCAATGAATTCTATATTGTATTTATTTTGTATTTCAGCATGAGTGCTCGCTNTTTCGCGGTAAACTTTCGCTCTTTTTAAGTTTTGATATCCTGCTACGACTTCAGAGGTAATNATTTTTTGTGTTGCTCCTTTTTGGGCATAATAGCTGGCAATGGTTGCTTCTTGAATGCTTGACTCATTGTTCATCCAGCTAAAAATGGGAACTGACATTGCTACTTGGATTCCCCAACTGTTTTCAGTTCTTTCTCCGGCTTCCTCTTCTCTTCCAATTCCTGCTTGNAGGTAATCAAACCAAGGAATGCGTCTGGCGTTAGTTTCATCNAGTGATGATTGAGCAATTTGTTCTTTTGTTTTCAAAACTAACAGTTCACCTCGATTAGCGAGTGCCATCCTAATTAAGTATTCCAGATGAGTTTCATCCAGATTTATTGATGGGCTGATGATATTATCTGTTACTCTTATTTGAGTTGATGCTCGTAGCCCCACCATTGCTGCAATTTTGTCCAATTGTGATAAATACTCTAGTTCTGCTGCATCAACTGATATTCCATCGCTATCGACATATTCAATTTTATCAATGGTGATGAGTCCATTGTCTAACATCTTGCTTTGATTTTGAGAATACGATAGAGCAGCGGTGTTCTCTTTTTTCAATATTTCAATTTTTGCTTTCAAATATTGAAGCTGTTCGTACTCTTCTCTTATTCTTAGAATCACAGCGTTCTCCTCAGTTGAGGCAGCTTCTTTAGCAAGTTTAATTTCGTGTTCAGCTTTTTTAATTCTTGCCTTCCTTATTGCCGGATGGGGAACATAAAGTCTGAACTGTAGTTCCATATCACTTTCATCAGCGTATGGATCGGCTTCGTGAAAGTCTGTTCGAGTTCCAGTTCTTACAGAATCGCGGTTATCTGTTTTCTGTCCGCCTGGTTCAAATATTTCTGCGTTTGGAAGTATAGTGATATTTTCTCTAGACTGCTCTTCAATGGTTTCTTCAGTAACAGTTTTGGTTCTACCTTCTATAACTTTTCTATTGATGTTTCTAGTGATGGTCTCCTCAGATATGGTATTTCTTTCTTGTCCGTCGGCATTAACTTCAGTCCTATTAACCTGTTCAGTGAATGATTCAGTTCTTGTTTCAGTAAAAGGTTCAGGTATTACATTAGTACCCCAGTTTTTACGAAATCTAATTTGAGGATCTCTCCAAGCTCCGGCTGTCTTTTTTCTTGCTTCGGCAATTGTAATTGCACCTCTGAGAGAAATTAAACGGGGATTGTTTTTTACCCCTAAAGCGATGAGTTCGGACAATCCAATTTCTTTTTCTTCTTCACTGATAACCTCAAATTGAAAAGATCCAAATATGACGGCGCATAACAAAAGCGCCTTGGTAAATTGGAGGTTTGTAATGATAGGTTTCAATTTTTTGGCGATTCTTTGAGTGGCCTTTGATACTTAATAGAAGTAGGGGAGTGGATCTTCTATAAGGTATAATAATATTTATAGTCTCTTGGGTTCAGTTACAACAATAAATGAGGCTAATTACTTGCCGCCTTTACGGGTGTTTTACCAAAATCCCAGATATTAAAANTACCTGGNTCGGTCAGATGAACATGTACGCCTGTGCCGGGTAATTGGTCTTCAAAATCATTAGGCAGTTCACAAACTACTATTCTTCCTCTGATGTATTGTCCACGTATTGGAGTATTATAATTAGGTAATGCCTCAATGCTTGGAGAAATAGTTATAATCTTAGCCTTGTGAGCTACAGGATTTTTTTGTCTTAGGCTTATCCATAAATGACCATCTTGGCTAAGACTTTGAGGGTCCTGATCCTGAGGGATGAGAGCTCGTATGGTCTTGGACTTTGCATTATTCGGTGAGGTGAGATTAATACTAAGAATTGGTTCTCCAAGTTTTGTGACGCCTCCAAGCTTATTGATTCTATGAATAGTACCTTCTCCNGGTGCGGTCAGAATCTTATTCTTTAACCTCTCGTTAAGCACAAATAGTTCTTCTGGAATCGTAATCTCATCCAACTTGCGTAAAAGCTTATCGGCTTCATCTAGATCTTTTGACAAAGAATTGATTGATTCAACATGGATTGCCAATTCATTTTGAATCGCCTCTGATCGGATGATAGCGTTGTCCAATTCGCTTTGTAGGCTGAGTTGCTGCTCGAGGTTTTTCTTGATCAGTTCAACGTTTTGTCTGGCTGCTTCTAATCTGGATTGAGCGCTTGCTTTTTGCGNTTTAGCTCTTTGTAGGTCAGCGTTGATATCGAACTTAGTGGCTTTAAACTTTCTCTGCATATCCGCTTTGATGAAGGGTAGGTTAGCCTTGTAATCCTCAATCTCTCTCTCAACTAAAGAGGTATCTAACTTTACTAACTCTTGTCCTTTAGCTACTTTTTCACCCTCTTTGACAAGGATTTCAATGATGACACCATCTTCAGATGCTGAGATTTCTTCAGTGTGTACAGCTATCATTCCATTAATACGAACTTGAACACCACGCTTTGAATACATGAATAGGACCATGGCTAAAATGGCTGCCCAAACCATTAGTGGCCAATGATCTAGCAATCTACGTGTCCTAAAGGAAGATCCTTTTCGGTTATTTGGTTGATTTGGAACCTCGGCACTCATGTAATCTTAAATTTCTACTGTTGTTCTCTGCATTACAAGACTAACTTCTGAAATGTCATCCAATTTTGACAAGGAATCCACTAAATCTGTCTTATATGAAGGATCTATTAAACGGATTTGGTATGAATATTCCTGAACTTCACCTTGTATCGCTTCTCGCATTGCGACCATTTCTGTTGAACTGGTATATCGCGTGAAAATAGCCTGAAGATTGTCATGGGAAGGNGAATCTGGGGGCAACATAAAGCGTAGTAGCCCTTCAAATTCACGCCTTGAAGCAAAAGGTGACCAACTAAGAAAAATGGCAGTAAAGCAAAAGTAAAAAGTTCCGATAATAGCAACTCCAAAGACTTGTGCTCCAGATGCAATGCCAATCGAAAGTGCGGCAAAAAGGAATATAATATCTCTTGGATCTCTGATGGGTGTTCTAAATCTTACGAACGCCATGGCGCCTAAAATTCCAAGNCCTCTGGCCATATTATTACCAATAGCCATAATCATGACGGTGATTACAATGGTGGCCAAAACCATAGTATGTAAAAAAGACCTTCCATAAGAGAAGCCTTGATGGGTCCATCGATATACAGTTGCTAATACTAACCCTAAAACGAAACTGACACTTAATGAGAACAGGACCTCCATTGTCTCCAATGATTGAGTTGGCCCGAGCGCTGTTAAAAAAGATTCCATACTTGGTTATATTTTTTTTAGATGCTGTTATTTGTTGCAGTGGTGTTTTGAGAGGCCGCATCATACTCGAATCCTCTGAATAAAGTTTCCAGTCTCCATGCCGTTGCGTATTTACAAAAACCAGTGGTTGTTAAGTTAAATCTTTCAACCAGCTCCAGCATCCAACGAGGGGAATCTCTCATGGCTTTCAATTCAAATATGTATCCAGCAAATGGTCTGTTGAGTCCGGTTTGAGTGTCCATTGCTCTCCAACCATTTGTGTCTTCGATTCCAGGGATTGTCCAACTTCGAGTTGGTCGGTAGCATATTCTTCTATCGAAAGTTAATCGGGCATAATCGTCATTAGCTCCAAAATAGCTTTCTCTAATGTAACGGATTAGCATTTTAGGCCTTGCTCCNACTCTNCTTGCAATGCGAGAAAATTCTAGAAAATAATTATTATCTACCGGATTGTTAAGAACATCACANTCTTCAGGATTGAGTACGATAGGTTTTCCATCGTTGTCACCCATGTATTGCTCCATTTTCATTTTTGCTCGGCTCTTGATAATTACTCCTCCAACTTTTCTTTTAAGCTCAAGGAAAACTGGAGCNGANCCTCCTTCTCCATAGGTACGAATTCTTAATTTGAATCTAGCAAATGTTTTACGCTCTTTCGCAAGTGCTAAGTCCATTGTTGGAGTGTCCAATTGAAGAGTGGTTACTGCATATTCGGGAATTTTCCCCTTGCCGTTGGGATCAGCAATACAAAATGGTTTTATATACTCTCTAATCTTNGGGACTAGAGCAGGATGTATGATGTATTTTTGCTCAAATCGTTCAATTATTTTATCTTTGACCTCTTTTCTAGATGGACCCGCATCAACTTGAAGACGTGGCATTGCCGTAGCTGACTCGCTAGACACGTCACTAGTTGTCGGTTTTGTTTGAGGGGGCATACAATGATTGAAGGAGAATCTAAATATGAAGTCTCCTAAAATAGTGGGATCCTTAAGATAGCCCAAAAATGGCCTTTTTCCATAGATAAAGTGGTCTAAAAGTCATTAAAATGTCAAAAATATATCCATTTATTAACTAAAAGAGGCAGTTTTTGAATTTTTTAATACNTATTAGATTATTTTAATAGTCCTCAGGCATCTTTATTTTTCCATTTATTTGATCGATAACTAAAAAAATTGAGAGATTTTACTAAAAACTGACAATCCCTTTTATTACNTTTGATTCGGGAAGGCTCCAATTTTCGAAGCAAGAAGCGAGTTCATCAAATTGACAGCGATGAGTGATAAATTCTTCCATATTGATTTCCTGATTTCTCAAGGCGTGCATGACTGTTATGAAATCATGCTCAGTAGCATTTCGGCTACTCATGACTGTCATCTCACGAGAATGGAATAATGGGTCTTCAAATGCAATTTTGCCTTTTACAATACTCACAAGTACTAGTCGTCCTCCATGGCCGACGTAACTGAATGCATTCTCCATGGCGCTAGGTACGCCAGTCGCTTCGAAAACTATGTCAGGGAGTTCCCCTTTGGTAATNTCACTCAAGGCTTCTACTGGATTTTCNAGTGCATTAACGCAATGGTCGACACCTAATACATCACGACAGTGGTTGAGCCTTTCTTCATTTATATCAATGGCTATTGTTTTGGCACCAACTAGACGAGCAAAATGTAAAGTCCCAATTCCTATCGGGCCAGTACCTACAACAGCAGTCCACTGATTTTCTTTAAGTGCAGACCTTCGAACAGCGTGTGCCCCTATCGAGAGACATTCAACGGTTGCGATTTTCTCATCTGTCAAATCATGGGCTTTTACAAGGTTTGAAGAGGGGATTGAGGTGTATTCCCTCATGCCTCCGTCAACATGAACTCCCATCGTTTTTATTTGTGGGCAACAATTTGTTTTTCCAGAACGACAAGTTTTGCAGTTTCCGCAGTGAAGATAAGGTATCGGCACAACTGCCTCACCTGCTTTAAATTTTTCGTTACCGTGAATAACTTCAGCGGCTAATTCGTGTCCAAGAATTCTAGGGTAAGTAAAAAATGGCTGTCTTCCCTTGTAAGCATGATAATCAGTGCCGCAGATACCAATTTTTTTTATTCTTACTATTATTTCACCATTCAACGGAATCGGATCTTCTAGTTCAATTTTTTCAAACTCGCCTGGTTTATTACAAATAATTGCTTTCACTTAGGCAAGAATGGACCCTCTAGTGTAGACTTGCAAGCTTACCTACTTGATTGATTGTATGTAAGTTTGAAAATAAACTTGATGAACTTGTATTTTAGATTTTTTATATTTTTTATTTCTGTTGGTAATGGTCTTTGCGGTGAAAGATTGCAGATTCATGCGAAGCCAAAACCTTTGTCCAAGGATGCGATAACAGAAAATTGGCCTCGCTTTCTTGGTCTTCACAATGATGGTACATCTAAAGAAACTAATTTGTTAAAGAGCTGGGGGAAGGAAGGGCCCAAGTTAATATGGGAATTAAAAAGGGGAGAGACGTATGCATCTCCAACCCTAGCTAAAGGAAAATTATTTAGTTTTGACTTGGCCGATGGGTGTAATTTTGAGTCTCTGGTCAGTGTTCGTCACCTTCCATTGGCAGGC
>NYVP01000107.1 GCA_002684575.1 Verrucomicrobiales bacterium | reverse complement strand
GTGTTGATGCGGCACAACATTTTTAAGTGGAATATTGTATTGGTGCATTAGAGAAGCACACAGTTTCGCGGTCCTCCTAAGAGTTTCTTGTCTGCTATTTCCACGATGCTCGCACATTTCAAGGCCTATTGAGTAATTATTACCCGGACCGTCAAAATCAGCATGTTCTCCCTGTTCATTAGTTGGTATATGCTGTAAGACCACATCCTCCTGAATGGTAAAATGCCATGTTAGGTAGCCAATCCGATTGCCATTACGTCTTTTAGGTGCCCTAAGTTTACCTCTTTGCAGGGCCCTGGCATGATCCCAAGCGTCACCGCTATAATTTTGTGTCGAGTGAACAGTAATATATCGTGGCTTCATTGGCCTAATATACTTACGGCCATGACGGCCCCTAGGAATATACCTTTTAACGACCCTAATCTCATTAAACATTTGTTTAGGGGTAACAAGCTGATTTTTTTGACCTCCAGCTTTGCTAGCTTTTTTTCCGATCGTTAAATGGTTTTCTGTTGTTGTGCAACCTATAGCTATTAGCAAAGCCAGAAGACTAAACGTTAAACTCTTTGAATTTAGGTTGCTTTTAGCCATAGCTATTAATGATAAATGATAGCTTAACTGATTAATAGATCCTACGGTTTTTTTATTTTTTAATGATAGCTGGAAGCAGTTGTCGTTTCTTGAACCAGGGAATAGCTCTATCAAAAAGGGATCCATATATTTGATGAGAAGGAGCTGACTGTCTTTTTAAGGAATTTATTTCTTGATCATAAAGTTCTCTCATCTTTTTTAAGTCCTCTATATCGTTACCATTTTTGGCAGCATTTATGAACTCATTCTTATCTTTCTCCATATTAAAGAGTTCCTCTTGAGGAATCATTTTTTCTGCATAGAACCAATATACATATTTCCATTTCCTAGTTACAATTCCTAAATATTGAGACTGCACCGGCCCCCAACAATTCATTATCGCCAGTGAATGACGCAACTCATTTTGACTGCCATCAAAAAGTGGCAGAAGGCTTATTCCCTGCGAGTTAGGAATGCGTTTTTGACCAGCCAATTCAACGATGGTTGGGGCGATATCAATGTTCGCTGTCAATGCGGCAATCCTTTTCCCCTGATTTCTTGTGTCCAGTCTAGGATCATATATTATCATCGGAACCCTAACCGATTCTTCGTAAGGAAGGACCTTCGATCCATAACCATGAGATCCACAAAGGAACCCATTATCTGAAGTGTATATAATTATGGTGTTATCCTCTACACCGCTTTCTNTTAAAGCTTTAAGAATCATACCTGTCGCCTGATCGATTCCATGAACTAGTTGGTGATATTTTTGCATCACTCCATCATAGTTATCTTTGTAGCCCCATGTTTCCCATCTCTCCCATTGGCGGCCTTGTTTACTTTGTTCACTCAGGTGTTTAGAATATTCTCTGCCATAATTTGCAGGCTTCTTGAAGGTCATATTCTTGTAAACATGNTCATATTTTTTATCTGGGGTATCCGGCATATGAGGTGCCTTAAAACTAATTGATAAACAAAAAGGCTTTCCTGCTTTAGAAGCCTCATTAATAAAGTCACGGCCGAACGCTCCGTATGACATTGTTGAATGAGGGTGCTTCTTTGCATATTTCTTCATTGAGGCATTTTTTTTTGTTACATANCTTGTTTGACCAGGACCACCACCCCAGTAATCGAAAAGCGCTTCAGGTGATCCACTGCTTAAAGTAATACCAAATTTTCCCGCGAAGCCCGTTATGTACCCTGCATTTTTAAGCACTGAAGGATAACTGTTTTTTATGTCCTTATCATTAAGTTTCCCTTTATTAAAGTTACAGCCATGTTGGTATTCATATTTTCCGGTCAAGATACTCGCACGGCTAGCCATACATATTGCCGTCGTCACATAGTGATTATCAAAAGTAAGCCCTCTCNGAGATAAACGATCCAAATTTGGAGTCACAGCATTTTCATTCCCATAACAGCCCATTGATATTGTAGCTTGATCATCGGCTAAGAGAAAAATGATGTTTGGTTTGCCCTCTAAAAGATTGAGAAATAATGAAGCGAGAACTGATAAGCTAAAAAAAAGTTTATTTTTTGGCATTTTAAATTTTTTGGAGCTTAAAATACCTTTTTTTAACAATAAAAAACAAAATTAACCCTATTAAATGAAAAAAAATCACTTTTTTAAATAGTTTTAGTTAACACCAGACCCTCTTTGGTAGTATAAAATCAACATGCTAAAAATATCTATGGCCTTTTTTACGGCCGTCTCACTCATCATTAGTTCCGTTGTCGCTACTGCGGCTTTTAAATTTGAAAAAGGTGATAACGTTTGCCTCATCGGTAACAGCCTGCCAGACCGTTTCAATCATGACGGTTGGTTCGAAGCTGTTTTGCAAAGTGAACTGAAAGGACAAGAAGTCATTTTCCGTAACCTAGGTTTCACAGGCGACACTGTTAAGGAAAGACCAAGGAATCANGGTTTTCCCTCCCCTGAGACATATCTTAAAATATGTGAAGCCGATGTCATTTTTGTGTTCTTTGGATACAACGAATCTTTTAAGGGTGAAAACGGGCTTGAGNCATTCATGAATGATTTGTCCGCTATGATAGATAACTATAAAAAGCTTAAACCCAATGGAAAATCAGAGCCGAGATTTGTATTATTTTCTCCAATCGCGCATGAGAATTTAAATAGCCCCAACCTACCTGATGGAGCTGCTAACAATGTTCGACTCGAACAGTACACCAAAGGAATTCAGGCAGTTGCAGAAAAGACGGGTGCGAGTTTTGTGGATTTATTTAATACAACCAAAGCGGCTTATGCTGAGTCTGACGAGGCACTTACTATTAATGGAGTCCATCTTAATGAGTTAGGTAATCGCCACGTTGCTCAAATTGCAGCCAAGGCTCTTCTAGGAAAATCGGTTAAAGCTGGTAATGACCTAGGGAAGCTACGCAGTGATGTTGTTGATAAAAACTGGCACTGGTTCAATAGATATAGAGCCACCGATGGTAATGATGTTTGGGGTGGTCGCTCTGGACTAAGATTCGTCGACGGTCAATCGAACGCTGATGTCCTGAAGCATGAGCTTAAAATGTTGGATGTCATGACCGCCAACCGCGATCCAAAAATCTGGGCAACTGCTCTTGGGTCCAATTTCAAAGTTGATGATTCCAATGTCCCTACACCCGTACCGGTAAAGTCTAACATTGGAGGCAAAAGTCGAAGCTCCAATAAGAATAAAGAAGGCAATCCTGATTATCTTAGCCCTCAGGAAACTTTGAAAAAATTACGGGTTCCTGACGGTTTCAAAGTCAATGTTTTTGCTGACGAAACCATGTTCCCAGAGATGGTCAACCCGGTACAAATGTCAGTAGATACTAAAGGAAGATTGTGGGTCGCTGCATGGGAAACTTACCCTAAATGGGAGCCTCTCAAAGAAATGGAGGACCGTTTGATTATCTTACCAGATGAAAATAGAGATGGAATCGCGGATAAAGCTATTACGTTCGCAAAAATTCACAATCCTACAGGATTCGAGTTTTGGAATGGGGGTGTCCTCGTTGGTTCTGCGCCCGATATTTGGTTCTTAAAAGATACCGATGGTGATGATGTCGCCGATGTAAAAATTAAAATGCTTGGAGGAATTGATTCTGCAGACACCCATCATGCTATGAATAACTTCCAGTACGGCCCTGACGGAGGGCTATATTATCAAAGAGGGGTTTTTCACGTTAGCAATGTTGAAACACCTTGGACTACACCGCATAAATCCGGCGCCTCAGCTATGTATCGGTTTAATCCTAGAACTTTCACTTTCAGTCAGCACGCTGGTAATAGTCCGAACCCTCACGGAATTGCATTTGATCGATGGGGATATCACTACGCTACTGATGGAACCGGTGGCAGATCTTACCAAGTCGTTCCAAAAGATAACGGCTTTGGCATGAGAAGTTTACTGAAAAAAGAAGTCAGACCAGTTGCGTCTAGTGGAATTATATCAAGTGCAAATTTTCCAGAGGAAAAACAACAAGCCTTCATGCTTTGTAATACCATTGGTTTCCTTGGACTGAAACATTACAAACTTACAAGAAATCCTGATAACGGCGAAGTTAATGGACAACCACTTGGTGACCTTTTTGTTTCTGATGATCGAAATGTAAGACCATCAGATGCAGATTTTGGATCAGATGGTGCACTTTATATTTCTGACTGGCACAACGTCATCATTGGTCATATGCAGCATAATATTCGTGATCCAAAGCGTGACCATAAACATGGTCGAGTTTATCGAATGGTATATACCAAAAAACCACTTCAAAAGCCTGTTGCAATCGATGGTGAGCCTATTGAGGTTCTTCTTGAAAACCTGAAGCATCCCATTGACGGAGTTAGATACAGAACACGAATTGAATTAAGTGAACACCCTACAGATCAAGTTGTTGAAGCCGTCAAAAAGTGGGTAGCCAATTTTGATGCGAACAATGCAAATGAAGCCCATCATATGCTTGAGGGATTATGGGTTTTACAAGCTCATAACGTTCAAGATGATAAACTCATGGGAACATTACAAACAAGTTCGGATCTTAATGTTCGTAGAGCTGCACTGACCGTTCAACATTACCTCTATAATGTGGACTTTACCCGTGGCGGAGGTGAATTAGCCAAAGTCAAAGAGGAGAAAGTTCCTGAGCCCAAGGTTGTTGTTAATGGAGACATGACTTCTGTGGAGGTTGCTGCTGTTCCTCATCAACTTAAGTTTAATCTTACAAATTTTTCTGTTAAGGCGGGTAGTAAGGTTAAAATCAAATTCTTTAATCCTGATGTCATTCCACACAATTTACTAATTGTCGAACCTGGTTCTAAAGCGGAAATTGGTAATCAGGCAATCGCTATGGGTGCAGATGCTGTTAAGAAAGCTCCTGAAAATTCCAAAATCCTTCATGGCACAAAAATGTTAGAAGCCGGTCAAACAGAAGTAATTGAATTTACTGCTCCTGCTAATCCTGGAGATTACGAGTTCGTTTGTACTTTCCCTGGTCACTGGACTGTGATGAACGGGGTCATGAAAGTGAACAAATAAATTACTGACTACTTATCAGCTTTAAATCACCTCTCGTGTCATGTGATGATACGAGAGGTTTTTATATTCCTAGCCTAATTATTTATCTAGGACTTGGCAACGGTCTGCCAAAATTTGAAGCGCTCGGACAAAATCCCATGCAGGAATGTTGGACTGCATTTCAGTAATCAACAGTTTTAAACGTTTTGCTGAATCTCTTGCAGTTTCTATATCATTCGACCTTAATGCTTCCACTAAAGCGCCAAGCCTCTGAAAAAAAGGTTCGTTTAATTCTTCGAGTTTTCGACCATGAATATTATTGAGATCTGTGACGACTTGATCATAGGCTTCTTTGAGTTCATTAGCTGCGTGCGCAAGAATTTGAATTTCTTGTTCAACAGTTAGTTCATTTTCAACGATTTCTTTTTCCTTTGAAGACACAGCAGGAGAAGCAACGGCCTCACTTGTCCGGGCAAGAGGTGAGGACGTTGGCCGCAGTCTTTTAAGCAGCCAAGAATTCATTAGGTCAGTTGATATATTCAATGTTCCAGTAGCCATGATTTACTAATTAGATGGTCATTAAAACGAAAAAGTCACATTTTTAGAAAAAAATCTTAAAATCATTACAGATAAGCTAAATAATGGCTATTTCCTGCATATTTTATTATTTTAACTAAAATTTTGCGACTTTTAGAAAAATAATATGGAATTTTCGCACAATTTGTACCAATTAAATCTAAAATTTTCCCTGCTTTTAGGAGATAATTTTAAAAACTTAGGGTTTCCTTAAGAAATTTTGCCGTTTTACTCCTTTTGGACTTCATCACACTTTCAGGGGAACCCTTGGCAACAATTTTTCCTCCATTTGGCCCGGCCTCGGGCCCCATATCGACGATGTAATCTGCTTCAGCCATGATGTTAAGATTATGTTCTATGACAACTACTGTATGACCCTCCTCTACTAGTGCGTGTAGAACTTCGATCAAATTAATCACATCATTCTGGTGTAAGCCAATTGTTGGTTCTTCAATCAGGTAAAGGTTGGAATTATTTCTCGTCTTACCCTTCATGATTGCAGCCTTGGCTCGTCCTTGACCTTTGCGAATTTCCGCAACTAATTTTATTCTCTGAGCTTCTCCTCCGCTTAGCGTTGTACTTGGTTGGCCCAAACTCAAATAGCCTAACCCGGTATCCCGTAAAAGTTCGAGTGTAGTAATTATCTTCGGATGTGACTTAAAGAACTCACAGGCCTCGGATACGCTCATATTCATCACATCAGAAATATTTTTACCATTTAGATAAATCTCTCGAGTGGCTGCATTGTACCTTGATCCTTTACATTCTTCACATTGAACCCAGGTAGTAGGAAGAAAATTCATCTCAAGCTTTATTTGCCCGTTTCCTCCGCATGCTTCACAACGTCCACCCGCAGTATTAAACGAAAAATGGCCCGCATCATAACCTCTGATCCTTGACTCGGGAACGGAAGCAAACAATTTTCTTATTTCATCAAATACTTTAACGTAGGTAGCAGGTGTAGACCTGCTTGTTTTCCCAATAGGGCTCTGATCTACTTCATAAGCGGCCACAAAATATTCTGCTCCTTTGATACTCTTCCATCTTTGTGCCGTGGCTTGGGTTTTTTTATCATTAGTTGATTCAAAAGCTGGTTTAAGAATTCCTCGCATAAGAGAGCTTTTGCCACTTCCTGAAACACCCGTTAGAACAGTGAGCCTTCCGACTGGAATCATAAAATCTAAATTTTTTAGATTGTTAACATTTGCCCCTTTTACTGATATCCAATCAAATGAGCNTTTCTTTGGTAATTTTCTTCGGGAACCACGAATCGGATGTTTAACCTTTTCACGAAATGCTTTCAGTGTGGGTGATTGTTTCTTATTTATTAATTTTTTTTGCCCGAATTTTAATTGTCCCTCATAGACTATCTCTCCTCCACCATTTCCTGCTCCGGGGCCTAAATCTATAAGATGATCAGATTTAAGAATGGTTGAATCATCATGTTCGACTACTACCAAACTATTTCCTTGATCTCTAAGTTTCGAAAGCGTTCCCAGTAACTTATCATTATCTCTTGGGTGAAGCCCTATCGTCGGTTCGTCTAAAACATAAAGGACGCCCCTCAAGTTAGAACCTAATTGGGCAGCTAAGCGAATTCTCTGACTCTCTCCACCGCTCAGTGTCGTCGCGCTTCTATTAAGCCCCAAATACCCAAGGCCCACCTCACCAAGAAATATCAGCCTTTGATGAATTTCTTTGATAATATCCCTAGAAATAATTTTTTGGACTCCCTCAAATTTAAGATTACTGATTTTGTCTATTGCATCTGTGACCGAGAGATTGGACAGATAATCAATCGAAATTCCATTGATCCGAACATTTCTGGCGACTGGATTAATACGTGCTCCACCACAAGATAAGCATAATTCTTTTTCAACATTCCTAGCCTTGGTCATTTTCATCTCCTCCTCCAATTCGGCGGAAATTGCAGAATCATGTCTATCGTAATCGGGTCTGAGCGTTGTTACATGTCCATAACCCCTACACTCAGGGCACCAGCCATGAGGACTATTGAAAGAAAATAATCTCGGGTCTAATTCTTCGAAAGCTTCACCGCAATCTGGACAAGACATTTCTGTACTAAGTACAATAAGTTCTCCGTTGGGTTTTAATAATTTGGCAGTGCCTTTACCCAACTTTAAAGCTTGGTCAATTGCTTCAGTAATAGTTTTTGATTTCTGTCCTTTCGGTAGATCCGCAACGATGGCATCTATGTTGTGCTCTTTGTACCTCTCTAATTTTTGAAAACCCTCTGATTTGACAATTGATCCATTAACGTAAAGATCTTTGATACCCTGTCGCAAGGCCCATTCTGCAGTGTCTGTATGGAAACCCTTTCGACCCCTCACTATGGGAGCTAATAATTTAGCTCTNCTATTCTTAAGAAGATTAAGAACATTAGTTAATATTGAAGTATGACTCTTTTTTTCTACCGGCACATCACACTTAGGACAAAACTGTGTCCCAACCTTGGCATATAAAAGCCTTAAGAAATGATATATTTCTGTTACCGTTGAAACGGTAGATTTTCCACCTCCACGACTAACTCTTTGCTCGATGGCAACTGTCGGTGGCAATCCGTCAACCTGATCGACATCCGGCCTTTCCATTTGCTGAACGAACTGACGAGCGTATGCAGACATGCTATCGAGAAANCGCCTTTGTCCCTCCGCAAAAAGAATATCAAATGCAAGAGTTGATTTTCCGGACCCAGACAGACCCGTAATAACTGTGAATTTTTCGTGAGGAATGGAAAGAGAAATATTTTTAAGGTTATTTTCTCTGGCGCCTCTAATAGTAATGAAATCGCTGTTATCATTAGCTGCCTCAATCACTTTCCCTGACTTCGCTTTTGGTATTTTCTTTTCAGGACTTGTTGCGCCTTGAGTTAAAAATTTACCCGTATAACTTTTTCTATTTTTGCGAATTTCCTCTGGTGTACCAACCGATATAATTTGACCTCCCTCCTCGCCTCCTTCAGGTCCTAAGTCAATGACGTAATCAGCGCAATTGATAACGTCTGAATTATGCTCAATNACCAAAACAGAATGACCGTGGTCGACTAGCTTATGAAAGACCTTTAAAAGGACATTAATATCATCAAAATGTAAGCCCGTAGTTGGCTCATCAAAAAGAAGCAGATCACCCTTGGCATTTTTCTGAACCTTTTGAGATCTTTTCTTCAAAAGGTGTCCCACTAATTTAATTCTTTGGCTTTCTCCTCCACTAAGGGTGTTAAGCGGCTGACCCAATCGTAAATACCCCAACCCAACTTCAGTTAAATGTTCAAGGAACATGACAACTTTTTCTGCCTTTTTGTCCTCTATTGATCTAAAAAATATAATTGCTGAATCCACCGTGAGTTCGAGAATTTCATGAATAGATTTCCCTCGTAACTTGAATTGTAAGACTTGAGGAGTGTACCTTTTTCCCTCGCATTCAGAGCATTTAACATAGATATCAGAGAGAAATTGCATCTCCACTTTCTCATAACCGTTCCCCCAACACCGATCACAACGGCCCACTCCAGAATTAAAACTAAAAAAACCTGGTAGGTGACCGGCATCTTTTACCTCAGGTATTTCAGCAAATAATTTTCTTATAAATTCAAATGCTCCAACATAAACCACAGGAGTAGATCTCGGATTTTTTGATAGCTGAGATTGATCAACTAATACTATCTGGCCAATATTTTTGTGTCCATTAATAGCTTTAACCGTTCCTGGGGATTCGTCGGTAATTTCTCCCCTTATTTTCATTAAGTTTCTGTATAGAACATTGTGAACTAATGTGGATTTTCCAGACCCTGAAACTCCAGTAATACATGTGAAAACACCAAGGGGTATATCAACATCAATATCTTTGAGATTATTTTCTTTTGCTCCGCTAATTTTTAGACAATTTGTTTTTTTAACTGTCCTCCTCTTATCAGGAACTTTGATAGTTTTGATTCCAGAGAGATAATCTAGAGTAAGAGATTTGGATGAAGTTTTGGATGGTTTTACAGGTCCCTGAAAAACCAACTCTCCCCCGTCCTCCCCTCTCCCCGGACCAATGTCTACTAATTGATCTGATGCTCTTATGACACTCTCCTCATGTTCCACGACGAGTACCGTATTGCCTGCATCCCTCAAATCACGCATGACGTCTATTAACTGATCCGTATCTCTGGGATGAAGACCGATGCTAGGCTCATCAAGAACAAATAGTGTGTTAACTAGTGACGCTCCGAGACAAGTTGTAAGGTGAACCCTTTGCATTTCACCACCTGATAGAGAACGNGCAGAACGGTCCAGAGTTAGGTAACCCAAACCTACACGATTGAGATACTGGAGCCGGGAATGAACTTCATCCCACATGATGTGGGCTGTTCTATCCATTTCTTTTTTGTGAAGGTAATCATGAGCTGATGGAGAGTTCCAAATTAGCAGTAATTCTTTTATGGGTAATTGCCAAACTTCAGGCAAGTTAAAGCCCAAGATTTTAAAGTTTAATGCGTCAGACTTGAGTCTTGATCCACGACAAGAGGGGCACGTGGTATAGGATCGATAGCGGCTAAGAAAAACCCTGACATGCATTTTATAGGCTTTGCGTTCCAGCCAACCAAAAAAGCCTTGAACACCATACCAAAGCCCAATCTCCCAATTGGCCTCAGGATCACCTTTCTCCCCGTACAAAACCCATTCCTTATCTTTCTTAGAGAGTTTTCTAAACGGTATNTTTATGTCTATTCCCTTAATCTTTGCGCAGGCGATAAGATCTTCCTGACATTCAGATCCTCTCTCTCCTTGGAATGGTTTGACTACGCCTTCCATCAATGACAAGTCTCGATCTGGTAATGCTTTGAGAAGATCAATTCCAAGGGTCCTACCAAANCCTCGACATTCTGGACAAGCGCCTATCGGATTATTAAATGAAAATAGCCCAGCTGAGGCCTCCTTAATTAAAATATCACATTTTTCACAACGTAAAGCTTTTGAAAAAGTCCAAAGCCTTGTGAAATCTTGCTCAACCAAATGTATTTTTCCCTTGCCTATTACAAATGCTGTATCAATTGCCTCAAAAAGACGGGAACGAGTCTTTGCGCTGGTATTCANTTTAATTCTGTCCTGAATTATGTGAACATATGGAGCATTGATCTGGCCCTTAAAAAGTTCCGGTTCATCGGTTCGATATATTTGCTTTTCAATGGCCACTCTCAGGTATCCCTGAGATGAGAGAAATTGGAAAAAATCATTAATTTTGATATCTTTTGGGACTGNAATTTCAAAACAAATGAATACCGATTTTTCAGATAATTCATCCAATGCGAATTTAANGACTTTCTCAGGAGAGTCTTGGACAATGGGTTCCTCACATTTTGGACAAAAAGCATCTGCGGTATGAGCGAATAAAATCTTCAGGTAATCATTTATGCCAGTCAGTGTCCCAACAGTTGAACGAGTGGTCCTGACATTGTTTCCCTGTTCGATAGCAATAGATGGCGGAATACCATGTACATCTTTAACCTTTGGTTTATCCATGCGGTCAAAAAATTGCCTTGTATAGGGAGAGAATGTTTCAATATAACGTCTTTGTCCCTCCGCATAGAGAGTCTGAAAAGCCAATGATGACTTACCGCTTCCACTCGGACCAGTTACAACAATAAGTTTTCCTAGAGGGAGGTCTAAATCAAAACCTTTNAGATTATTTTGACTTACCTCCTTTAATGAAATCATGCCCTTTTGCCAAGAAGACAAATCTTGNTTCTTTTGTACGANTTTCGATCTCTTTTT
This sequence comes from Verrucomicrobiales bacterium, assembly GCA_002684575.1. Classification (GTDB taxonomy): domain Bacteria; phylum Verrucomicrobiota; class Verrucomicrobiia; order Verrucomicrobiales; family DEV007; genus EC70. Next base: position 2,864 of record NYVP01000107.1, on the reverse strand, counting down.
NGNGGGCATTGAACGTTAATTATACTTTTAATTATTTATTTAAGATCTAAATAAAATGCANAAAGAAAAAGCATTTAACTGAGATATTTGCGTTTAATGATATCATGGAATAATCATTANATGTGCCCAGATGAATGACGCCANGATTGACTCAGCGANTCCAATCGCAATAAAAATTGAAAATATCTACAAAGATATTGGTTCTCAAAAAATTTTAAGAGGCATTAATCTAAACATTATGTCTGGAGAAACCATGGTCTTAATTGGATCAAGCGGTGGTGGTAAAAGTGTGATTTTAAAACATATTACTGGTCTGATGAAACCAGATACTGGAAAGGTGATCATNAATGGGACAGACATTTGTAACCTCAATGAAAGTAGCCTTGCAAATATTCGAAAGACTATAGGAGTTTTATTTCAGAATGGTGCACTATTTGATTCCATGAGCGTTGGTCAAAATGTTGCGTTTCCACTNAGGGAACGTGGCGAAAAGAATTTTNATATTCTAGTTCAGAAAGTGACGGATGCTTTGAAGTTGGTTGGCCTTGAGGATCATATAAATAAAATGCCAAGCGCATTGAGTGGTGGTATGAGAAAAAGAGTCGCTTTGGCGCGGGCCATGATTGCCCGACCTAAAGTGATACTCTACGACGAACCTACAGCAGGCTTGGATCCTGTATCGACGGGATCTATTGACACCTTAATAATGGAGATGCAAAAAAAATATGGTATCACCTCTATTGTGGTTACTCATGATATGAAATCGGCCAAAACCATTGCCGATAGAATTGCTTTCCTAAGGAAGGGCTCAGTTTATTTCTGCGGAACTTCTGAAGAATTTGAGAAATCTACTGATCCAGTCATTCAGAATTTTATTAATGGCAAACCTACAGAGGAATCCTAGCAATGTTCTCCAAGTGGAGTATATTAACCCCACCCTAGAAGATCTTAATAACACTAATTTTTAAATATCGCTAAAATGAAGGAGAGTAGAACTGAACTTTTTGTCGGGTTCTTCTTATTAATTGGATTAGTCATTCTCGGTTCATTAGTTCTTAAGTTTGGTAATTTTGACGAGCGGTTTGATAACACTTATCCACTTGTAGTGACATTTGACGATGGAGGTGGATTACTCAAAGGAACGGATGTGCGGCTTGGTGGAGTCAAAATTGGAAGAGTTGCAGATGCTCCAAAAGTTAATCTTGAAAATTATGGTGGAGCGATCGTTAACCTAGATATTTTCAATGACTTTGAAATTCCCCAAGGCTCCTCTTTTTCGATCGGAACAAGTGGTCTCTTAGGTGATGCAATGATTGAAATTGCTGTTCCCAGTGAGAGAAATGGCAAGTTCATAAAATCTGGGACTATTATAAAAGGAGAAAAAACCACAGGCTTGGGTGCTTTGGCCTCTTCTGCTGAGTCTTTATCCAACAAGGGTCAAGTGGTCTTGGAAGATGTACGATCAGCTCTTGTAGACATAGGGAGTGCCGTTGAAAAATTAGACCAGAACATTCTTAGAGAAGAAAACCTAAAAAGTTTTAATCGTGCTGTTGCCGAAATGGCAGAAGCTTTAGACGCTATTAACAATAAAGTTCTCGGTGATACTAATACCGAAAATCTTCGAGAGTTACTAACGAATTTAAGGAATGCTAGTATCAAAGTTGATGAAGCAGCTATCAAAATCGGACCAATTCTTGATAGTGGAAATGAAGCTATCACGAGTATTGAGCCGGGACTTAAAAAATTAACCGCAGCAGCTGAAGGTGCCGACCAGGCTTTCGAAAAAATAAATAATGGGACCGGTCTTTTTAATTCACTCCTTAGGGATGAAGCCATTAAGAATGATGTTAAGGGATTTATTGCGAACCTCAGAAAAAACGGAATACTGTTTTATAAGGATAATTCGATTGAAGCTGATACAGAAAAAAAGCCTAAAAGACGCGGTCCCTTTAAACCAAGATAATAACTTTCATTATTATTTAGGTTTCTCTGATAAAATTTTATTCCCCAAATGTTCGAAACTTTGATTATAGCAAGTGTCCTTTTAATTGGAATAGGATGCCGGTCTTTCCAGATTAAAAGTGTTCATAAATTAGGTTCCCTTTGTTTTGTTTTTGCAACTTTTTTGGTTGGTTATTTCTTGGGCGATAGAAATATTTTACTAGGTATAATTATCACTTCGGGTTGGTTTTTGCTTCCACTTATTAGTATATTTGTGACATCAAAAAATTTGCGATTACCTCTCGAGAAGAAACTTAGAAATCGTTTTCCACCAAATCGAGATGTTTTTCCTCAGCTACCCGAATTTACATCTAAAGTCGAAAATGAGGGGTTTAAACATATTCAAGATTCAGGGTGGGAATGGGAAGACCGTGACCAGTTTATTCGTTTTTTTTATGATGATGGAACAAAGTTACAGGCTACAATAAACTTCAATCGGCTCAGTGATTTTGGTATTGCTTATATAACGTTATGTACCAGAACTAATGACGGCAAAACCCTAACAACATGGAATAATCCATACCGTTTGCCAATGCAGTTACAACCTGATTGTATGATCAATGTGGTAAAAGATACTGACTCTTTCAGTGAACTCATTGAAATGCATAAAAAATTCCTTAGAGATAAAGGTATTTCGGATTCAGACCTTAAAGAAACTGATACCAACAGCCTTGATAAACTCACAGAAAAAGAAATGCGAGATCAAATTGATCACAACCTCGATAAGGGATTTTTAAAGCTTACAGGTAATGGAACTTTCTCGTATTCTTATAAGGGCCTATTCTTCGTATGGTTTCAATCAACGAAAGATATCATACGTTATTTTTTTTCCTGATATTAAATTTCAATGTTTGAGGGTATTA
>NYVP01000106.1 GCA_002684575.1 Verrucomicrobiales bacterium | reverse complement strand
ATTGTTTTTAGATAACGAAACCTGTGATAAATATAACGTTATGAGAGGTGCCAGAGCTTTTCGAGCTGATAGTAAATCTAATTTTCAGCGCGGTGTTTGGAATCCGTTTCCAGCTCATTGTATTGCCCAAGACGTGCTCAACGTACAGATGGGTGGAGCTGGTGGAGGTGCAGGGTCGGATGGGTATTACGCAATTTCAACCGGTCACGGTTATTATAAGGAAATTCAACTAACTGATGAGACTGTTACTAGCTTATTGGATGCTAATACATATGAGTCTGATGAAGTGGTTAAATCAGGCGGATTTGATGATGGCCGAAAATGGGCAAGGACTTTAAGAGATTTGGTCAAAAAGGAAAAGGTTTCACCAAGTATTGCTGGTCTTTATAGGGTTAACAGAGCCTCTGAGCTTACACCCGAATTGACGGTTTTGATGTATGGATTTGCTAGATACATGCAAAGTACTCCTGATAGGATATCAAAGTTTTCTAAAGTGATGGAAAGAGTTGATACGAGTCGTTCAATTCCAGTTCCTCTGGAGATGGCCAAATTATTTGGCTTTGAAACGGTNCAAGAGTTTGAAAGCGATTGGATTAATTATCTTAAATCCACAGCNTTTAAATANTTAATCTGTCTGCAAAAANACTTTTTGTTCCCTGTAAGTGATAACTGCATCAGTTTCACGCATGAAATCTGCTCCAAAGATTGCTCCGTATGCTTTTAGCCCACNACCAAGTCTTTTAAATAGATCTACNGACAATAGTTGTCGATTTTCAAATTTTGNGTTCCCCATTGTTAGGCTAGGGACTTGAGTGATAGCGGCAGGAGCTTGGCCTCCAATTCCATAGACGACTTGATCCATTGGACCCACTTGGCAGCCTGTATCTTTGGCCCAGTTAACATCAAGTACAGATGATCCTGCTCCAGTATCAATCATGAATCGGGTGTCTTTTTTATTTAACTTTCCATCAACGAAAATATGATTACCCAGCCGTTTATATTCAAAGCTTTGATATTTTCTTAACTCTAATATGTCCTGCACAGTGAGTCCTCTACATTGTCTTAAAAATATTTCTCTTTGAGGGCTCCAATCAGTGGCATACTTTTGGTCTTCGTCAGTTAATCTTCCCAAAGGCAAAGTTAAGTTTTTATTTTGACCTTTAATCGCAAGCTCAATAGATGTTGCATTCTTCTTGGCGATTTTTCCTTTAAATGTTTTTCTATCTTTAGTTTTAAAGAAACGATATTCAGGAACGTCTGGTACTTCTATTTCATCGTCATTATCAATAAGGTCAGGTCGGAAAAATATTCTACCTTCTTTGTAGGAAATAACCGCTCTCATTTTNCTCATGAATTCTGCACCCAAAATCGCATCATATTCTTTTCTGGCATTAGGTATATCTTTGAACATATCCGCAGAAAGAAGTACTTGGTCTTCAATGAACGCTTGCCCGAGTCTGATTTCGGGAACTTCAGTCAATGCTGCTGGAGCTTCTCCCCCAATACCAAAAATTACTTGATCNAATGGGCCTACCTTACACCCTTTTTCTTTTGCGGCTTCTATGTGGAGAACAGTCGATCCAGCCCCAGTATCAATCATGAATTGAGATTTGTTTCCATTGAGTTCACCTTCAACGAAAATATGGTTTCCNTTGATTGTGAATTTAAAACTTTCATAGCCTCGGATTTCAAGAAGTTCTCTAATGGTTAATGTCTTGCATTGGGTGAGGAAGAGTTCTTTTTCCTTGTCCCATTTTNTAACGTACTCCTGATCCTCTNTGCTCAGCTTNTCGTANGAGAGGGTTGCCGATTTACCGTTTGGTAATTTCAGAGTCAATGTATCNTCAGTCTTATCAATNAGAAGCGCTTTAATGGTCTTGCCGTTGGCGCTCGTAAAATCACGGTATTCTGGTTTGTCACTATTTCTTGGTATGAGTTGGCCGTGACTTGNTCCAAGTAAAAATATAAAACTGAANAACAATGCTAAATTGNATAGAGATTTCCTTTNTCATCTTTTTTACCTATAAATTATAATTGTCNTTNGGTCAGCCAAAANTACATCGATAGTTAATTAAAATATTTCAATATATTAGNATANTTAATTTAACTAAATTTCTAAGTAAATCATTGAATTCGAGTGATATACATTTTCTTTAATTTAATTAATGTAAATATATGAATTCTGATATTATTTGAAAGATTCGCGTTTTTATAGCGTTTTTATAACATCCNTCAAAGTATTGTTCTTTTGATCATTTCTTTGCGATGGCGGTAAAACAAATTATACTATATCCAATAATATTTAGAGATATGAAAAAAATGAACTTCTACTCCTTCACGTTGATGTGCTTAGGGATGATATTTTTTATTGGTTGTACACAAGATCCAGGGTCTAATCCTAATGCTTTCCGTCTAGAAGATGGTCCTAATGGAATAGCTGGTGGTGCAAGATATGGCTACCTTGGTGCAGATCAAGTTAAGGAAATTCCTAATCAAAATACCAATAGCTTGCAAAACGGAACNGTGTTCCTTGATCCNTCTAATANTGNAGGTTCTTCAAATGACAANAAAGTTGTACCAAAATATCCAGCNAACGATGGTAATGATACGAATACCAATAAAATAGNATCNAACGAACCNGCCAAAGATAAGCCNNATCCTGAAAATTCCAAANAACCCTCTGGTAATAAGCCCTATGCTAATCCGGTTCCTGGAAAAGTTGGGCATGTCTACAGTCCATTTGCTAATGGTAGAGAAGTTGATGTTACAGGGTTCCCGCCAGGCACTGAGGTAAGGTGTCCATATACGAAAATGATTTTCAGAGTTCCTTAATTGAATTTCATTGATTTACTTTGATTAGCTAGAGGAATTGGAATAAATCTGATTCTGTGAATAATATTTCAATTATTGGCCCTGGTCTTTTAGGCGGATCAGTTGCTCTTGCCTCTAAAAAATTTGAATTAGCCGATAGGATTTCTCTCTGGGTTCGTAGACCAGCTGCAGTGGAGGAACTAATGGATGCTAATATTGCAGAAATTGTAAGTAATGATTTCAATGAAGTTATTCCGGATTCTGATTTAATTGTATTAGCCACGCCAGTGGGAGCAGTCGGTGAAATCCTTTCCAAAATTATTCCTATTGCAAAGTCTAACGCCATTATCACTGATCTATGTAGTGTCAAGAAGTGTGTAGTATCCTTAGTAGATAAATTATTAAGTAACTCNAATAGAGAAGATTTAAATTTTGTTGGAGCTCANCCGATGGCGGGAGCTGAAGTTGGAGGTTTTATTAATGCTAGANCTGATTTGTTTTCTGGATCNGTATGTGCAATTACNCCTGGAATTACCTCTAGTGAAAATTCGGAGGCAGTAGTTTATAAGTTTTGGGAGGNACTAGGTTGTCGATGCATAAAAATAGACGCNTCNATGCATGACGAAATGGTAGCTAAGGTTAGTCATTTGCCACATCTAATCTCTTCTGCTTTAGCTATTACCTCTCTTGATGATAAAAGTGATGATGTTAAGTTGGCGGGACCAGGTATTAAAGGAATGACTCGGGTTGCACTCGGATCTCCAGATATGTGGGCAGAGATCCTATTGCATAATAAAGATAGTGTNCAAAAGGTTTTGTCGGAGCATATTGATTCAATTAGTGAAGTATTGAATNATCTAAAAGATGGTCAACANGAAGAAATATTGAAATTTCTAAATAAGGCTAGAGAAAACAGAATTAACTGTTTTTCTTCGGATTAATTTTAGTAATAAATTTATAAAAATCACAATGAGTCGTAAAACAGACGTTCTTCAAATAAAAAAAGCGAAGAGTTTTGGTGGCGAAATATNGGTGCCTGGTGATAAAAGTATTTCCCACCGAGCTGTGATGTTGGCCGCAATTTCCAATGGACCCTGTCGTGTGGATGGTTTCCTGCCTAGTAATGATTGTTTGTCTACAGTTGGAGCTATAAGAGCTCTAGGTATTCAAGTTGATATATTAGATGAAGATAAGTATGGGCCCAATCGATTAATGGTTCATGGTCGTGGAGGAAAGTTTACCCCTCCTAAAGAAGAAATCGATTGTGGTAATTCAGGAACTACGATGAGGTTGTTATCTGGTATATTGGCTGGTCAAAAGTTCACATCGGCTNTGNTTGGAGATGAGTCATTGTCACAAAGGCCAATGCAAAGAGTTATTGAGCCGCTCAAGCTAATGGGCTGTGAAATTATTGCATCTGGTAAAAACAATAGTGCCCCTTTAACGATTCATGGGGCTGATCTCGAATCGGTCAGGTATGAACTTCCCATTGCTAGCGCTCAGGTTAAGAGTNCAATAATGCTGGCAGGTCTGTTTGCGAAAGGAAAAACAACCGTTGTTGAACCTTTACAGACCAGAGATCATACGGAAAAAATGTTAGATTTTTTCCAAGTAAAAACAATCCGTACCAATGATGAAATTAGTATACATGGCGGGCAAGTTCTTGAATCTCGGGATATTACTGTTCCAGGTGATATTTCAAGTGCAGCATTTTGGTTTGTATCTGCAGCAGCATTTAGTGGTTCAAAGCTAACAGTCAAAAACGTTGGCCTGAACCCTTCAAGAAATGGAATATTAAAAATTCTCACAAGAATGGGTGCTAATGTCTCCGAATCTATTGATACTAGTGGCAACGGTGAAGAGATAGGAAATGTTTCAATAGAGGGTGTTGGATTAAAAGGCATAGAGATTGATGGTGATATTGTGCCGAATATCATTGATGAGATTCCAATTATTGCTGTTGCGGGTGCTCTCGCTGAAGGTAAAACAGTTATAAAAGATGCTGCTGAACTTAGGGTAAAAGAAAGTGATAGAATATCAGCGGTAGCTGGTAATTTAAGAGCAATGGGGGCAGATGTTAAAGAGACTGATGACGGTATGGTAATAAACGGAGGGAAACCACTTGTTGGGGCAAATATTGATAGCTATGGAGATCATCGAATAGCCATGGCATTTTCCGTGGCTGGACTTTTTGCTGATGGTGAAACAGTCATTAATAATCCTGAGTGTATTGCGGTGTCGTATCCAAATTTTGAGGTTCATCTTAAAGAGTTGTTATCTCCAAAGAAAAGAGGACTGGACGAGCCTATTACAGTGATAAGATCACTATCGGTGGAGGACGATAAAAATTGATTTAGGTAAAATACCTCTCACATTAATACATAATGGTGCCTTCCAATAAAGTTATTGCAATTGATGGTCCAGCTGCATCTGGTAAAAGTAGTGTTTCAACTAGAGTATCAAAGAACACAGGTTTTATGCATGTTAATTCGGGCCTGATGTACAGAGCTTTAACCTGGAGTGCTTTAAGAGCCAATATAGATACTAATAACGAATCAAAGATCATTGATCATTTAAATTCCATTGAGATGGAATGCATAAAATCAAACGATTCGTTGTTATTACATATAAATGGAAATGATCCGGGTGAAGAATTAAAATCAGAAGAGGTTAACCGTTCTGTTTCTGTTGTGGCGGCTATTAAAGAAGTAAGAAGTGAACTTGTAAAAAGGCAGAGAGAGTATCTCTTAGTTTCAGATATTGTTATGGAGGGTCGGGATATCGGATCTGTGGTATTTCCAGAAACTCCATTCAAATTTTATATAGATGCTTCGCCTGAGGTTAGAGCATTACGTCGTCGAGGAGAGGGAGGCGTAGATGATCTTATAGAGAGAGATAAACTTGACTCATCAAGAAAAGTTTCACCTCTAGTAATTCCTGAAGATGCTTTCGTGATAGATACATCAGAAATGAATTTAGATGAAGTTGTAGAGAAAGTGCTCTCAGAATTAAATCGAAAAGGATTAATTGCATAATTAGAAACTATTATTATGTGGTACTGGATTGGGTTTACTTTATCGTTATTAATTTTTCGCTGTTTTTTTCTTTTAAAGATAGTTGGTAAAAATAAAATTCGAGATTCATGGAAAGTGGGGGGTGTTCTGTTAGTGGCAAATCATACTAGCTTTTTTGACCCTCCAATTGTTGGTGTTTCTTATGGTAAAAAAACAGCTTTTTTGGCAAGAAAAACTCTATTTAAAAAGGGTTTTTTTGGTTGGTTATATCCAAAATTAAACGCTATTCCTGTTGATCAGGAGGGTTCTGATATGGGTAGTTTAAAAAGAATTATAAAAGAGCTTAAAAATGGAAACCCAGTTCTAATTTTTCCCGAGGGGCAAAGAAGTACAGATGGAGAAATACTACCAGGTGAGGCAGGTGTGGGGCTAGTGATTGCAAAATCAAAGGCTCCGGTTTTACCAATTCGAATATTTGGTGCTTATGAGGCTTTTCCCAGAGGATCAAAATTCCCAAAATTGTTTACAAGGATAACCGTCAATGTTGGTGATATGATAAAGTTTGAGGAGAATGAATTAAAAACAAAGACTCGAGATGGTTATCAATCTTTATCTGATCGTGTAATGGATTCGATTGCGGTAATTAAAGATCCCTGATTCTAATAATAGCTATTCATTTGATTTTTCGGTCATAGAATTGGTCTCCTTTTGGTGGTCTTATTGGCATATTTAACCCATTGGAAAGTTCAAGCTCATTGAATAATTGATTGCGTAAATTTTCTATTTTTTTCTTGTACTGAGGTATTTGGATTAGGTTGTGTCTTTCATGTGGGTCATTTTCAAGATCGTAAAATCCATTTCGATCCCAGATTCCATGATAATAGATGTACTTATAGCGGTTTGTTCTAATTGCTAGACAAGTTGGGGTTGCGGGAAAGTTCCATTCCCAATGATATTCATAAAGGATATGATTCCTACGATTGATTTGATCTTTTCCCCTGACCAATGGAGCAAAAGAAATGCCATCCATCTCGGGTGATATGGATTTTGGATCCTTGCCAGCTAGAGATAATATTGTAGGTGCAATGTCGATGTTTTGAATCATATCTTCAACGACTAGTCCTGCAGGTATATTTCCTGGAGCATAAGCTAACATTGGTATTCTGATTGACTCCTCAAAAGCATCTCTCTTGTCATAAAAACCATGCTCACCAAGTGCAAATCCATTGTCTCCCATATAGAATAGGTATGTATCTTTTGATGATGAGTTTACCGCTTTGATCAATCGGCCTATATTTTCATCAAGGCCATGAATAGTCTCACAAAATTTCCAGTATAAATTATCGAAGGAAGGAACTGGATCTTTATCAAATGCGCCAGTTTCCATATGATCAATGCCATGAATTCCAAATCTTCTTTCTTTTATCCATTTAGATTGGGAATAATAATTTTCCTCAGTTCTTGCCATTGTTTCAGGATATGGGATCGGTTTATCTTTATATCTGCCCTGATGTCTTGGGGCAGGAGTAAATGGGTAATGTACTGCTTTGAACGAAAGATATAGGAGGAATGGTTTGTCGGTTGGCTTAACATCTTTGTACCATTTAATTGCATGATCAGTTAAAATGTCTGTCATGTATCCGTCATGTTTGATTCTTTCTCCGTTCACATTTAATGTTGGATCAAAGTATTCTCCTTGACCAATAAAGCTGACCCAGTGGTCGAATCCAGGTCTTGGAGTGTCATCTTCATGACCCATATGCCATTTACCAATAAAAGAGGTATGATAGCCTAATTTTTGTAAATGTTGTGGAAAAAAAGTAGTTCCTTTAGGTACCGCTCTTTGATTATCGACAACCTTGTGGCGATGCATGTACATCCCCGTTAAAATGCTAGCTCTGCTGGGAGAACACAAAGATGTAGAGACAAATGCATTTTTAATGTGGGCTCCTTTTTCTGCAAGATAGTCCATATTTGGAGTCTCTAGCCATTCTGGGGACTTCTCATGGAAACCCATGAAGTCGTGGCGGTGATCATCGCTTAGAATTAATATTATGTTAGGCTTTTCTGATGCTAAAGCTGGTTTTGAGAGAATGAAAACGAGAATAAATAGTAACAAATTTTTCATAGTACTTCTTTAGTTTCGACAATTTTTCCCAAAACTAAAAGCATTAATCTTATTGCTTTTGTAATTTAAAAAAAATGTTAAGATATCCTTCCCCAAAAAACCTATGAAAATTAATAAGGCATTTTTTTATCTACTTCTTGCTGTTTCACCATTAATGGGTGGAGAAGATGTAAGTGAAAATAAAAGATTAAATCTATCAGGATTTAGTATTGAATTCGGATACTCTGCTAGATCTTTTGATGGGCTTATGTTATCAGTCGATTCTTTTTCCCGTAATTATAATTCAACTAAATTGACAGGGG
>NYVP01000105.1 GCA_002684575.1 Verrucomicrobiales bacterium | reverse complement strand
GAACATGCAGCCGATTTCCCCCTGTGTCACTACGTTCTCATCCTTAATGAATGCTTGATAAGCTGCATCATAGAGAATGATTGATCCATTAGCCTTTGCATAATCGACCCATTCTTTAAGTTGGTCTTTTGTTGCTGTTGCGCCTGTGGGATTATTCGGATAGCAGAGGTAAATTAAATCAACACGTTCTTTTGGGATTTTAGGAACAAAACCATTTTCCGCATTGCAGGGCATATAATAAATCCCCTCATAAGCTCCACTCTCATTAGCTTCACCAGTATTTCCTGCCATGACATTTGTATCAACGTAAACAGGATATACAGGATCGGTAATTGCAATCTTATTATTGTTACCAAAGATGTCTAGAATGTTTCCGGTATCACATTTAGATCCATCTGAAACAAAAATTTCGTCATCCTCAATTTTGATTCCATTATCTTGATAATCTCCTTTTGCTATGGCTGATCTAAGAAAATCATATCCTTGTTCTGGACCGTATCCTTTAAAGGTCTCCCTATTGCCTAACTCATCAATAGCTGCTTTCATTGCTTCTCGTGCTGCTAATGGTAAAGGCTCTGTGACGTCACCAATCCCACATCGGATGATTTGTTTGGCTCCTTCTGGATTGTTGTCAGTGAATAAATTCACTCTTCGAGCAATTTCGGGGAAAAGATATCCTGCTTTGAGTTTTAAATAGTGGTTGTTTAATTTAGCCATTGGGGCAGATCATGATATCATGAGGAGCTAAGGTCAAGTCGTGTATTGAGATAATAATAGATATTTTATGGTGAAAATGAATAGGCTAATAAAAATATTAATAATGTTTGGAAAAAGAATCACGTTCATCATATGTATTTTTGCAGTACCTTTTATTCTAACCGATGCACTTTCGGAATCTTCAAATTATGGAATTGATCTTTCTGGCAGTGGAAAACCCCATAACAGAAAGATTGAAGTTACCTCATTAGTAGATTCGGTTATCTTTAATGTATTCGATAAATTCGGTATGGGAGCTGCAAGTATTAAAATAATTGAGGGTGAATGGCCAAAAAAAGTTCTTTTCCGTTTTCATCTTTCTGGATTAGAAGGTTTCACACTGAGCTGTCAGGGGATGAATTATGAAAAAAATACCTTTAAAGTAAGAATGTGTGACACCAAAGGGAATACAATTAAAGGTAAATACTTAGTTCGGAATGAGGAGGGTAATTCCAAAAAAATATCTGGATATTTTGAAATAGAAATACCAAGAAAAATTTATAAAGACTCTGATTCTTTTAAATTGACCTGGATTGATTTTTACCGATAAAATTTGTAATCAAAGCCAAGAAAAACTTCTTTAAATCATCTGCCAATAGTAAAGAACAAGGAATGAGGTAAAGAGTTATTGCCGTTGCGAACAATACACCAAATCCAAGAGACACAGCCATAGGAATAAGGAATTGAGCTTGCATTGATGTATCCATAAGCAGCGGAAGAAGTCCCACGAAAGTTGTCATAGAGGTCAATATAATTGGTCTGAATCTACGAACACCCGATTGTAAAGCCGCTTCCATTAGGCTCATGCCGTCTGCTCTTTTTCGGTTCACATGATCAACCATGACTAGTGAGTCATTTACTACAACTCCTGCTAATGCAAGCATTCCGAAAATTGAAAGCCATGATAAATTAATACCCATTATTAGGTGGCCAATCATCGCGCCTATGACACCAAAAGGTAGAGCTAGCAAAACATATATTGGCTGAGTTAGAGATTTGAAAGGAATTGCTAATAGAGTGAATAGGGCAAAAATAAGTGAAATTGATGCAATTAAGTTTTTTCTTTTAAGCTCTTTATGCTCAGCTATATACCCTGTGAACTGAAATGATAGTCCTTTGACCTCATCCACTAAATTTTGTATTTCTGGTTTTATTTCTTCAGCTATTTTTAAAATATTGACGCTTCCATCAATCGGTAAAGCTCCTATTCTAATGACTTCAGCTTTGTTATTACGCTCAACAAAATTGGGTGATTTTTTGGTCTTAAATTCTGCAATAGTGGCTAGTGGAACATCAGATCCAGAGGGAGTTCTGATCTTGAGACGAGCTAGAGTATGAAGTGATCTTCTGTCCTCCCTTGGTAATCTTACCATGACTCTAATTTCATCGGTGCCTCTCATTATTCTTTGGGCCTCTTCCCCGTAAAAAGCTTGTCGAACTTGTCTAGCCAGTGATTGTTGAGTCAGACCAAGTTCTGTAGCCCTTGGTTTTAGTGTAAACTCCAATTCGTCATCACCCCTGTTAATCCGGGCCCAACTGCTTGCAATCATCGGATTTGGAATCATTTTGGAGTTACTTTCAATATTATTGATATTAGAAATGAAATTTGGATCGTAATCTGGATTAGCCTTCATTCTGAGAAGAAGCTTTATTTTTTGTGCGATTTCGTTTTTTTCCTCTGAGTAAGGCCCTCTTAATTCAAGTTCTAAAGGCTCGGATTTCTTTTGTTCTGCATCATCATTATTTCTTTTTCCAACAATTTCAGACTGTATGGAAAAATCATCTGCATCCTCGATTTCACCTACCAATTCTCTCCATCTGGATGCGATGTCGCTATTTTTGGGGCCAGGCTCAGAACGCATGCTTGGAGGAGTCACTTCTATGATTACTTGGCTTCTAGAATCATCATATCTGCCACCTAATTTTTGTGAACCAGTGACTTTAGCAATATTTCTAATTAGAGATTCATTGTCCTTAGGGTCCACAAATTCCTTTTTCAAATCATAGGCTGCACGTTCTATCATGTCTGTGAGCTCTGCTGTTCGATCAATACCCAGATCATTTGGNAAATTAAGTTCTGCNACAACTTTCATNCCCTCTACNGATGGNGTGNCCTGAAAAACCTATTCTTCCACTNGACCATATNCCAGCCATGATTNCAGCTGTTGCAATAAAAATNGCCACTACNGTAAGGCGCCATTTAACNGCAGATTTTAANGAAGGTTCATAAGCTTTTTTAATAAACCAGTCCATGCCACTGGCTACTTTCTTTTGAAAGCGAGTGAAGATACCATCTTCATTGTTTCGAGGTTTTATATGTTTCAGATGAGCCGGAAGAATTAACTTTGACTCAACAAGAGAAAATAGTAGGACTGGTGCAACTATTGGTGGGATTTGACTGGCAAAGTCTCCAAACCTTCCTTCATTTAAATAAAGCAGGGGAATGAAAGCAGCGATTGTCGTTAAAATTCCAAACGTCACAGGCACCGTTACCTCTTTGGTGCCAATTATAGAGGCCTCAAGAGGATTTATACCTGATTGAAGTTTTGAGAAAACATTTTCTCCTGTCACGATGGCATCATCAACAACAACGCCAAGCACTATTATAAACCCAAATAAACTCATTACGTTTGCAGTAACACCAAGAAACGGCATTAAGATTACTCCTCCTGCAAAGCTGACTGGAATTCCTATGACAACCCANAGCGCTACTTTTGGTCGAAGGAATAAACCGAGTACAATAAATACCAATATTGATCCTTGTAATAGAGAGTAGACAAGCGTTCCAAGTCGTCCTCTCATTCCTAGAGATTTATCATCCCAAGTGTAAAGTTGAATTCCGTTAGGAAAACGGGCNCTTGATTCCTNAACGTACTTTTTCACCTTGTTAGATATGTCAATAGCACTCTCTTTACCAGTTCGACTAACCAAGACAAACATAGTNGGTTTACCGTTAAAATCTGTGAGCACCTTATCCTCTTGGAACCCGTCTTTTATGTCTGCTACTTCACCGAGTCTTACCTCTGCACCATTGGATGCTCGAACTGGAATATTAGCAAATTCTGATTTAGAGTAGGCCTGCCCTCTGGTCCTTACTACTAAACTACCGCTTTCACTGTTAATTGATCCTGCTGGCAGATCAATNGATGACCGTCTTATAGAGTCTGCCAGTTCTCTAAAACCAAGGTTATAAGATTCCAGTTTTTGCATATTGGCTTCAATCGATATTTCATATCGTCTGTCCCCTTGAACTCTTGCTTGACTAATTCCGTCAATTTCCAATAAGTCATCTCTAACCTTGTGGGTCACTTCTCGAAGCTCTTCTTCCACCAAGTCGCCAGTGACGGCCACACTGATAACAGAGAACCAGCTGGAAAAATTGGGTATTACAATTTTTGGTTCCTCTGTCTCATCAGGGAAAGTCGAAATTTGTTCGACCCTGCCTCTGATATTTTCCCTCAATTCCNTCAAATCGACACCNTTTTCAGCTTTNATGAAGAATTTAGCTTTACCCCTCTCTCCATCTGCGTTGATTTCTCTGATACCACTTAGACCTTCTAGTGCTCTTTCAACTGGGAGNAGTACTCCTTTTTCTACATCTTTTGCAGTACCTCCTCTGTACCGGAATTCCATATAAACAATTTTCCATCCACTGTCAGAGGGAATAACCTCAAGAGGAACTTTGAAGAGTGCACTATATATACCGCCTAGAATGATCCCTAGCATCAGTAAGTTTGCGGCTATGCCGTTATTAGCGAACCAGCGAATCATGTTTAAAATGATGGAGATTTAGATGAAAGCTTATTATCATTAGTCTCATCATCTAATACAGTTTCCTCTTTAATGATTTCAACCTTTGCTCCCTCAGGAACCCATGACATAGGTGTAGTTGCAAGAAAAGTGCCATCCTTAATTGATTGATCATAAATGAAGACATAGTCTTCATTTTCGCTGACTGGATCTATGGTGATTCCTTGAATAGTAAAAGTATCTGGATCTATAAGATAAATCATTTTCAANCGCCTTACAGCTTTTCTGGGGATCTTGAACACATTCTCTAATACCTTTCCTGGAATNATAGCGCTTACAGGTTGCCCGATCCTCAGAGGTGAAGCTCCTGAATTAATACCAAAGGGATCGGGTATTCTGGCTATTGCAAAAAGCTCTAATGAGTTTTGATCGATTGTACCCTCAGTTCTGACTATCTCAGCTTTCCATGTGTTNGAGTTNTCATCATCCAAGGCGTCAGTTAGGNTAATNTTTAAAGGTTCATCTNCTGGATTCTCTGGAAGNTCTAAATTNCGCATATCAGTGCTNCTGATAGGAAGTCTTACTTCTGCATAATCAACTGAGAAAATCCTTCCAAGCATTGTAGTTGCAGATATTGCCTGACTTATACCAACGCTTCTTTGGATGACTCGACCATCGAATGGCGCTTTAATTTTTGACCTTTTTAAGTTTCTTTCAGCTTGTGCTAATAAGGTTTCAGCCGAATTGACTCTTGCAACGGCTTCACGTAATTNAGGTAGCCTTAAAACCAGTTCATTGGGTTCTTCATCGTAACCTAGGTCTTCCCAGTTTAATCTAGCTTGCTCTGAGCGTGCTTTTTCTTGAGCATGAGCCGCTTCGGCTTGGGCNAAGTTGGCTTTGGCGCTTGCGACAGAGGTGAGAAAATCAGCTTCTTCCAATTCCAAAAGGATTGCCTCTTTCTTGAAAAAAGCTCCATCCTCGAATTGAGGATCAATTTTAATAACTCTACCACTTACTTGGGAGGTTAAAATGATTTCATTGTGAGCTTTAATGATACCGTTAGCCTGAACAGTAGTTTGGTAATTTTCTTTTTTAAGTTCAATAACTCTGGTTTTTAACTCCCTACGTTGTTTTACAGAATTAGTATTTTTTATATTCTCTCTTGGAGGGTTAGTGATGAGAAGTTTATAAACTCCGTACCCCAAAACGATAATAATGATAGGTATAAGTAATTGTAGAAACCTCAACTTTAACACGTTTGCCTCAGAATCATCATTTGATTGATCTTTAACAGTGGTTGNGGAGTTTTTATTTGCGGAATTCAAAGAATTAATTTTGTAAATAAATTAACTTAAAAGAAAAANTATAGAANNAAATTAACTANCTTTTACTANTGTATTTTAATTAAAAAANTCAGTTAATGAATGCTTAAGAGTAGAGTTGTTAATTTTTTCTTTGTTCCAATAAATAAGCGATGATATGTGCTAATTCCTGAGGATTAAGCATTTCAGAAAATATCGCAGGCATTGCTGAGATAGGTAATCCCTTGCGATTTATTATGTTTCCTCTGGATATAGAAATTATAGCTCCACCAGTAACAGCAAGCTTTATCTCCTTGCCAGTTTCTTGAAGCAGGATACCTGTATGAATTCTTCCGTTTTTCATCTCAAACATTTGTGCGGCAAACCCTTCGGTGATGCTTTGACTGGGATTGAGTATAGCCTCTGCAAGAATTCTAGGATCCGAGCGATTGGCTATATCACTGAGATCAGGTGCATGATTATTACCTTTGCCTGATACTTGGTGGCAAGATGAGCAATTTGCCCCGTATTTACTCATGAAGAGATCTTTTCCAATTTTTGCATCTGCAGAGGGTAGGTATTTTAAAGCTGATTTAATTGAGGTTTTTTCATCTTTTTTGTTTAGTAGATTGGGCTTGGCGGCAATTAGATAATTTCCTTTTCTTGCACTAACCCCTTTCCTGTTTGGTCCCAATTTGACCATACCTGAAGGAAATTCTTTTTCATAGATTTTCATTTTTATACCCTCGCTACTAACAATATTAAAATCAGTTTCTCTCCAGTGATGAATTGCCCAGTCAGGCAACTTCCCACTCCTTGAATCGTCTATCAAATAAAGTGTACTTGGATACCTGAGGTTAAAAGTTAATTCGAAGTTTTTAGATTTTTCTGCATCGTCGCATGCTGTTTTTATAAAAGCATCGTTCTGTAGAATAGGTGGGATCTCTTTAAATTTGTAACTCCTATCAGAGTAAAGGTTTTTTCCTAGTTGAATTGTATCGAAGGAATAATTGTTTTTAGATGAGGCCTTGAGATCTGAAAACGGGTTAATGACAGTAGAGTTACTTCTTCTCGTTATTGATCCCTCGGCGGTTAATGGTCTGCCACGTTTTTCGAATACTGCTTTTCCTTTTGATCTACTCATTGCAATATTCACAATTGTAGGATCTTGACCCTCTGTGAAGACAAGGTTTTCGCATAGCTTTTCAATCAGCTCGTTGGGTAGGTTGTCTTTTTCAAGTAGCGCCAGTAATGCGGCGAGTCTTAGCCCTGGGGCTTCTTCATTGACCATATTTTTTAGGTCATCATCACTGCAAAGCTCCATCAGGGCACCCCATATTGAATAAAATACAATTCTATCTTTTTCTATTTTACCCAAGTTTTTCAAACGACCAACATATTCACTTTTTTTAAGTTGGCGGATTGCCATTACAGCTTCGTGCCTTATGCGTGCGTTGGGGTGATTAAAATATTTATCAAAATCAGGATTGATGATTTTATTGTGGGTTTGAATTCTGATGGATTGTATTTTTTGGTTTAGATTTTTCTCAGATAGCTCATGACTCTTTTTTATTCTTCCAATCGTCCATGTGGTCCAGGTCTCTAAGGATTTGTTTTTTGAGTTTTTTTCAAGTGAGGTTTGGAGTAAATCTAATGTTTGATGACCTCTTTTAATAAGCTCCTCTTGTGAATTTGTCCTCCATACTGGCAAGTGGCTTCCTAGGTCGGCCATTAATTCATTCAATGACCATTGTTTAATATTTTTCAATCGATGTTTATTAGTATTATTTTTTGGGCTTATTTCCTTTGGCCAAATTCTATAAATTCTTCCTTCATTCGCGAGTTTACCATCTTCGTAATGAGCACCATACTGTCTTCCCCAGCTCGATATCCATACAGCTTTGTCAGGACCAATTTCAATGTCTACTGGATCAAAACTTCTACCTTTACTAAGAGGCATGGATCGGCCCGTGCCTGCACTGGCTATAGAAATTAGTTTTGATACCTCAGAAAATCTCCATGCTCCTTTCCATTCGGGTTTGAAGATATATGTTTCTCTATTAAGCCAGTCGTTTATTAGAAAAATATTACGGTATTTTTCTGGGTAACTTGGAATATTACAATAAATGATACCTGCACCCGACCCCTCAAAGAGCGGGCCGCTTGAAGGTGCCGTAGGAAGATGTTTATCGCCTTTCCAATCGTAACTCCATGCATGCCCCCAACCGAAATGAGCGCCAAAAAAAGGCGCAAAAATTTTATCTCCCATTGTCTGATCATTATCAGTTCCAAGCCAATTGAATTCATCATCAAAACATATATCCCATGGATTACGAAATCCTCTTGAAACGATTTCTAGGTTATTTCCATCATCATCACATCTTAGGATTCCACCGGTGACTCCCCAATCGTCTGAGGGATGATGATAAGCTTTTTTGTAATTTTTCCTGTTTGAAGTTACTGGCTCTAGTTTAATTGGAGTGTTTAATGGCGTTGAAACTCCCCATAACTCTCTGAAGGGTTGGGGCGCAATTTTATCTGGTAATATAGTGAGCCCTTTAGAATTACCTTTAGACATGTAAAGTTTTCCATCAGGTCCAAAGTTTAAGCCGTGTAATCCATGTTCCAAATTTCCTAGATCTGTAAAAACTTTTACATATTCGTCGGCGATATCGTCATTATTAGTGTCTCTAACTAGAGTGAGGTCGGGGGCATTTGCGACCCATAGGTCATTACCTTTCCAAGCTAGACCTTGAATAGAATTGAACCCTGAAGCAAATTCTATTCTTGCATCTGCTTTGTTGTCACCATCTTCATCTAGGATAATCCATACTGAATCACCTTTCGTTTCAGGTTTTGGCTTTCTATACTGTGGACCCATTCCGACGCACAATCTGCCCTGCTTGTCGAAGGTTATGGCACAAGGATTTCTGACTAGTGGTTCTTGAGCAAATAAAGAGACACTAAAGTCATCTGGGACTATTGGGAAACTTTTGTCAGCTTTTAATTTGTTACAGGTAAAATATATTAATACAGCTGAAAGGATTAATTTAGTCATTCCTCAAATTTATTAGCGGTTTAGGAATTAAAATTTAAGTTAGTCTAATTCTTTGATTTTAATATTTCGATACCAACATGCATCTGTGTGATCGGTTAGAAGGATGTGTCCTCTTATTTTTTCTCCAAATTTCCATACGTCCTTAAATTTTGTCTTAGGTACTCTTTCCATTACTTGTTGGCTACCACAAGTATAGGATAATATTTTTATTCCATTAAGCCAATGCTCTACATGGGTCCCATTTACTACTATTCTGGATTGGTTCCATGATCCCATGGGCAAATTAGGTTTATCGTCTCTTGGTTTAGCGATCAGATAAAATGAACCATTGGAGGAGTAAGGATCTTTGACTTTTTTATCATCAATCATTTGGTATTCATGCCCTATAGTTGCATTTCTTTGATCAGTGATGAAGTATTTGACTCCATTATTTCCTAAACTCTCCAGCTTCCATTCCCATGAGAATATAAAATTCTCGTAGCGTTGGCTTGTCATAATATTACCGGCTTTAATTCCCTTTGGCTTATGTAAATTGCCATTATCGATTGTCCAACCAGTAATCTTTTTTGTAGGCGAATTATAATATCGCCAATTCTTTAGCTCTTCTCCATTGAATAAAAGCTTCCAGCCTTCAGTGATTTCTTTTTTTGTGAGTTGATTGTGTTTTGGAGTTTTTTCTTTTTTGTTTGATTGGCCAAAATTATTAAGCGTAGAAACTAATAATGTTAGCCCGGTAATTAGAGTTAATTCTATCGAAGTCTTCATTGATAATTTAAATAAAAAATGCCTCACTTGGGGTGAGGCATTTTTAAGATATTTATTGTATAATTCTTGGTGATTATGACGCAGCATCAAAGAGTGCTGAGGCCGCATCCCAGTCTACTACATTCCACCATGCGTTGAGATAATCAGGTCTTAAATTCTGATACTTAAGGTAATAAGCATGTTCCCATACGTCACAACCTATGATCGGTTCATTTCCATCCATTAAGGGACTGTCTTGATTGGGTGTTGATGACACTACAAGTGATCCGTTGGAAATGCTTAACCATGCCCAACCGCTTCCAAATCTGGTCATTCCGGCTTTGGTGAATTCATCTTTAAGGGTTTCAAAGCTACCAAAGGTTGAATTGATTGCCTCGCCAAGAGCGCCTGTAGGCTCTCCTCCTTTGCCAGGACCCATAATACTCCAAAAAAGTGAATGGTTAGCATGACCTCCGCCATTATTTCTTACAGCCCCTCTGATGTCTTCTGGGACAGAATCTAGATCTGAAATTAGTTCAATAATTGATTTTGATTCAAGCGACTCATTTCCAGAGATAGCATTGTTGAGATTTGTCACATATGCATTGTGATGTTTGCCATGATGAATTTCCATTGTCGTTTTATCAATGAATGGTTCTAATGCATCGTGGGAATAAGGTAATTCAGGTAATTCGTGTGCCATAATAATATATATTGTGATTAACTATGCTTCTAGGATATCCCCAAGAGTAAATATGTCTAGATTTCAATTGCTAATGTTATTCTCAATGTGCCTAAGCGCTTTTTCATAGCTCATATTTGTTAAATAATGTTTTAATCTCGCGTCTATTGAATTTCCTAAGCTCTCATGCTCGTTTTCAATGGCTACGGATATTTCTTCTAAGGATTTTAGATGAGATTCTGGATCGTTGTCTCGAAACTCATGATCTGCAATGATTTCCAGTCTTTTTCTCAAAAGTTCTGCTAGTTTTTTTAATTCGCTATTCATTGGGATTATTGGTGTAAGATATAGCCAGAATAAAGTTTAAGATGTTTGCCATATCACATTAAATAAAAAACATGATCCATGAGAATTTTACAATAGTTGATTGGTCCATTGTTTTTGGATACCTATTACTGACGACATGGGTAGGGCATGCGATGAGGGGGAAGCAGGGGACTATAAAAGATTTTTTTCTTGGAGGGCGATCATTGCCATGGCCAGCAGTGAGTGGATCAATAATTGCCACCGAAATTAGTGGAGTAACATTTATTGGAGTTCCCGGTACTTTGTTTGCATTGCACGGTGATTTCACTTATTTGCAGTGGGCAGCTGGTTCAATTATTGCGAGAATCATAGTGGCTGCCTTTTTTGTTAAAATTTATTTTCAGAGAGAGATTTACAGCCCCTATGATTACATGGGTATTAGATTGGGGAATGGGGTAAAGGTGTTGGCGACCATCTTTTTTACTATCGGCAGTATACTAGGACAAAGTGTGAGAGTTCTTGTGGCAGCCATACCACTAAAAGTGGTAACAGGCATGAATATTGAATGGTGTATAATCATTATTGGTATTTTTGCGATTGGATGGACTTTAATGGGCGGTATGAGGACTGTGATTTGGACCGATGTGATGCAGTTCCTATTATTTGTAATTGGCGGGGTTATTGCATTATTTTGGCTGATTAATGGTATTTCAGGCGGGTGGACTGGGATGATTGAAACTGCTAAGGAATTTGGGCGAACTCGCATCGTTGACCCAAGATTCGGAATCGGGCCAGAATTAAAATTTACCCTTTGGGTTGCCCTGTTTGCGGTTCCATTTCAAAACCTCGGTATATTTGGAGTTGATCAATTGATGGCTCAAAGAATGTTTTGTTGTAAATCTGCAAAAGATGCTGGGAAGGCAATTTTATTTAGTTCGATAGGTCAACTGGTTACGGTTCTTATGCTATTAATTGGAGCGGCGCTTTTTGTTAATTATCATCAGAACGGATTTACAGATCAGGAAATCTCGACAATTTTTGATGTTTCTGGTGAAAAGATCCAAGAGGTTAGAGAGGAAGCTCAATATGCAGAACATCCTGTAACAGAAAAAAGTTCACAGGTTCCTGTTCCTGGTAGCTATGAAGGGAAAGGAAAATCTGGATATATTTTTCCGGTTTGGATAGTTAATGCGCTTCCTGTGGGTTTAAGCGGGTTGAT
This sequence comes from Verrucomicrobiales bacterium, assembly GCA_002684575.1. GTDB lineage: Bacteria > Verrucomicrobiota > Verrucomicrobiia > Verrucomicrobiales > DEV007 > EC70. The sequence goes on along the minus strand of NYVP01000105.1, from coordinate 11,559 downwards.
ACTAGCTGGAATTTTTGCGGCTGCCATATCAAGCCTTGATTCTATTTTGGCGGCATTAAGTCAAACAACACTATCATTAATTTATAGCCCTGAAAAAAACCAAACAACCTTATCGGCAAAACAACTAATGAACCGCTCTAGGTTTCTTGTTGTAATTTGGGGGATTGTACTTACTGGATTCACTCTATTATTATCGGTTGCTCAAAATATTCCAATTCTCCCTTTAGCCTTTGGAATGACAACTTACACGGTGGGTCCGATGCTAGGAATATTTGTTTGCTCGATACTTGGCAAAGGTTCATTCAGAGGATTGATGACAGGTTGTTTAATTTCTCTCCTAGCAGTTCTTTTTGTACAAACCGATATTTGGAATTTGTTGATAAAAATGGAACTATTAGATGCAGTAAATTTCCAGAAATTCCCGACCTTCGATATTGTTCAGGATTCTTTAAGATCTAAAGTCTTATTTGCTTGGATGTGGCCATTGACCTTTGGGATCACAATGGCATGCGGTATGTTTTTCCCATATAAAAGAGGTTCTTCATAATTAAATTGTTAAGAATGCATTGGAAGATACCCGATTAAAATTATAGTGATTACAGAGATTTTTTTCAATTTTTTAAAAAAATTTCTTGAGGCAATGGGGCGATTAATTCTAGCGTTAAAACTGCGCCAAAAAAGGCGGGATTTTTTAGTTGGATTAAGGCTTTGACTTTTAGCTTTTAATTAATAAATAATCTCCTCCCCTTGATTTGGCATAATGGAAAATCAGTTTGTTTCCCCAATAAACTGTAAACACTTGTCCTGAGTGCGATCAGGCCCAATCAATTTATAATTTATTAGCTCAGCAACACTAAAAATGATCAATCAACTAAAACATTTTTCCCGAACCGAAACCAATATTGATCTTAGAATTAAAACTAAATTTTGCTAGTTCTTTGGGAGATGGGAGAAGAACTTAATACCATATGGACAGAGATTTGCTCGAAGGTTAAAGAGCAAGTTAGTCCTGACACTTTTAAAAGATGGTTTTCTTCAACTCAATTAATTGAGGCTAATGAAGAATCCTTGAGTGTTCACATTCCTAATCACATTTATGGTTTATGGATTGAATCTAATTACATGGCTATATTGAATCATGCTGTTGTTGAGATTCTTGGTCAACCTCGAAAGATTGAATGGCAATCTGATTCAGTTGCATCTTATGATGAAAATAATGATTCGAATAAAATTCAGGTTGAAAAAGTTGAGGCTGAAGTTTGCAGGCCAGCTGCAAAATCAAAGTCTAAGACTGTGCATAAAAGATCGGTTATAAGTGCCAGTGATGAGCAGATTGAAAAATCCGTTCGTAAGGTAGGGCTAAACAAAAATCATAGTTTTGATACTTTTGTTGTTGGATCCAATAATGAATATGCTTGTGCCGCATCTCTGGCTGTAGCTAAGGGTAAATCTGAGGGCTATAATCCTTTATTTATTTGGGGTGGACCTGGTCTGGGTAAAACTCATTTATTACATGCAATTGGATATGAACATTTGAAAAGAGAGCCAAAAGCCAAAATTGTTTATATGACCTGTGAGCAATTCACAAACGAATTCATAGACGCAATACAGAATAATTCTCTTACAAAGTTTAGGAATAAGTATAGAAGGGCGGACTATCTTCTTGTTGATGATATACATTTCCTTGCAGGCAAGGAAAAATCTCAAGAGGAATTTTTTCATACCTTCAACATGATTAGTGATGGTAGGCGTCAGATTGTACTTACAAGTGATAGGCCTGCTGCAGAAATATCTGATCTTGAAGAGAGAATAGTTTCTAGATGCGAGTGGGGTTTGACAGCTGGATTGGAATTGCCTGATTTGGAGACCAGATTGGCTATTTTAAGGAAGAAAATGTCAATGTGGCAGGTGACTCTGGAGGACCGAATTGTTGAATTTCTTGCGGATAGGATTAGAAAAAGCGTGCGTCGTCTGGAAGGCGCAATGATGAGGTTAGCAAGTTATTCTGCTCTGAGTGGTAAATCCTTAACCGATGAGGTTATCGAGGGATTGCTCAAAGATATTCTCAGAGAAGAAGGAAGACGCAGGGTAACTATTCAATCCATTCAAAAAGAGGTGGCATCTCATTTTGATGTCCGAATTGCTGATATGAGTGCTAGAGGTCGCCGCTCAGATGTTGCCTTTGCGAGACAGATTGCCATGTATTTATCGAGAACGATGACCGATCACTCTCTTGTTGAAATTGGGAGAGCTTTTGGTAGAGATCATGGAACTGTAATTCATGCGGTCAAAAAAGTTGAGTCTCGAATGGAAAATTCGCAAGATCTTCGTTATAAACTCAGCATTTTGGGGGCTCGTTTATCAAACGTTTGAGAAAAATCGTCTTTTTTCGCCGATTCCAGTTCATAGTTTGGCTTATTACCTAGTTTATATTAGACACCTTTGATTTTTTCGTTAATTATTTAAGTGTAGTTAACAAATTGAATTTAATTTGTTTTAAAATTAAAATTATTTATCGGATTTACTCAAAGCCATAATGAAGTTCAAAATTTCTAAGGAGGATTTTATAGAGGGTCTCCAACAGGTGCAGCACGTTGTTAGTAATAGAACAACCCTCCCTATACTTTCTAATGTCTTATTAGAGGCAGATGGTGACACACTCAAGCTCACTACTACTGATTTGGATGTTGGGGTTTCTGGATCCGTTAAGGCGACAGTCAGCAAGTCAGGTTCTACAACTCTTCCAGCTAGAAGATTAGCGGGTATTGTTAGGGAACTTCCCTCGGATGAAGTTAGTGTGGACGTCACCGCTAAGGATGTAGCATCTATTAAAAGTGGGCCAAGTTTTTTTAAGATACTTGGTCTTTCGAAAGAAGAATTTCCTCCTTTAGCAACATTTGAAGATGCTAATGAATATAAGATTGATCAGAAAGTTCTGAAGGAGGCTCTAAAGATGACCTCTTATGCAATTTCGACTGACGAAACAAGATATGTCCTCAATGGAATCTTGTGTTCATTTAAAGACGGCTCATTGACTCTTGTAGCAACGGATGGGCGTCGATTAGCCATGGTTCAAAATGATGTTGAGTTTCCGAAAAGTCTGGAGACAGAGGTTATCGTTCCAACCAAAGCTGTTAACGAATTGCAGCGACTTTTGTCTGATGATGGAGAGGTTAAAATTTCCATTAGCGACTCTCAAATTTCTTTTGAGCTTAATAATAATATTTTAGTTAGTAAGCTCATTGAGGGTAATTACCCTAATTATAATCAAGTTATACCAGAAGAAACTAAAGAAAGGATACCCTTAGATCGTGAAAGTTTCCTTAGCACTGTAAACAGAGTTTCACTACTAGCTAACGAGAAATCTAATTCCGTTAAATGTGTATTTTCTAAAGATCAAATTAATGTCACCGCCAATTCCCAAGATGTTGGAGAAGCGAATGAAACTATTGAAGTTTCCTACAAAGGGCCTGGTGTGGAGATTGCCTTTAATCCAGAATTTTTAATGGCCCCTTTACGAAATCTTGACGCTGATGAAATTTATTTAGAATTAATTGATGAAATGAGCCCGGGAGTGATTAGGACGACCGGTTCATTTCTTTATGTTCTAATGCCAATGAGAGTTAGTCAGTGATTTGACTTAGGTTGATTTTAAAAAATTCTCTATTAGACGAAGACCTGACTTTTGACTTTTTTCAGGGTGGAATTGGGTGCCAAAAATATTTCCGAACCTGATGCTGGAGGTGAAATCTACTCCATAGCCTGTAGTTGATGACGAAACCCCAGGATTGTCGGGTTTCGGGAAATAGGAGTGAACAAAATAGAAGTGAGTTAAGTCATCAATCTCTTGCCAGACAGGATCGTTGAGATTTTTAATCTGAACTTTATTCCATCCCATATGAGGGACTTTTAAATTTGTTTGCTCTGAGAATTTAATGACTTTGCCGGGTATAATACCAAGTCCCTCAGAGCCAGGGCTTTCTTCACTGGAGTCAAAAAGCATTTGGAAACCGATACATATACCAAGAAATGGTCTGTCGTTGATAATCCATTCTCTTATTGGTTCAAATAATGATTGTTTTTTTAATTGATCTGATGAATCTCCAAATGAGCCGACCCCTGGAAAAATCATAGTTTGGATTTTATTTAAGTCATTCGGTGCTTTAACAACATGACAATCAACTGAAAGTTTTTTGAGGCTGTTGCAAACGCTCCTTAAATTTCCTGCTCCGTAATCAATAACTCCAATCATTGATTTATTTTAAACTTAATTTCAAATTGCTATTAGAGAGTCTCTTTTGTGCTTGGAACACCTTCGACTCGTGGATCAATTTTGAAAGCAATATCACAGGCTTTAGCTAGTCCCTTAAATATTGATTCTGCAATATGGTGTGCATCCCGACCTGAAATTACTTCAACATGAATGTTAGCCCCAGCATTGTTGGCAAAGGCCCTCAAAAACTCTTCGACTAAACCGAAAGAGAATTCCCTTATACTTTCAATTTTTTCTGGTGCATTAAATGACAAGTAAGGACGACCTCCAAAGTCCACAGCTACCCTAGATAGGGTCTCATCCATGGGGAGTAAGGACCAACCATATCTATAAATCCCTTTTTTATCACGTAGTGCTTCCTTAATACAACTACCGAGTACAATGCCAACATCTTCAACGGTATGATGATAATCAACCTCAATGTCGCCATCGGCAATGATTTCCAAATCACAGAGGCTATGCTTTGAAAACAAAGTTAGCATGTGATCAAAAAATGCTACACCTGTATTGATTTTAGATTGACCGCATCCATCAATATCTATTTTGACTTCAACTTTAGTTTCGGCTGTATCACGCTTTTGCTCAGCTGTCCTTGAGTTTGACATTAATTCATGATGTTTAGCTATCCTCAGAGCTATCAAAAGCATCATCGGAGAACCCGGTTGTCTCTTCCTTTGGTTTAAGGAATACCTTAGCACAAACTGTTGAAACGGACAATAGAACTACAATAATTATTAGTATTGTTTGAAGGGGGATACCACCGCCCTCCTCTGGCTCTGATGTGGTTAAATTGATATTAGAATTAGAATTCTTCTGAATATCTTTAGCTGCGGCTAATGCCTCATCTTCAGCCTTTTTCTTTTCTTTCGCCTCTTTTTCACTGTCTTCTTTTTCTTTTCTTTCTATTTCTGCTGCTGCAATAGCTGCCGCTCTCTCAGCTTCTTCTTTTTCTTTTAAACCATTGTCAATTTTATCTGATAGGTCATCAATTGCTTGGCCTCTTGCGCCATTAGTTTTTGCAACTGCCAATTCTTTTTTGGCATTCTCTAGGTCTCCAGAGGATACATTTAAAAAAGCATTTGAGAGCGCCACGGATGTTGTTCGATTAGCAGTTAAATTGATTGATTCTAATTTTTTGGTTTCTTTCAATATTGTTTGTCTTGCACCTTGGATGCTTTTGAGGTCCCATTGATTAATCGGCAACCAGACTTTTTTCATTGTTTGGGCTTCCTTAACCTTTTCCTGAAATTTCTTCATTGCTGACTGAAATGCTTGCTCAGTGCGTAATTTATCTTGAGCGTCCATTGACCTATATTGTTCTTCTCTTTCTTTGGTGCGGATTTGGTATGCCTTTTCTTCTCTAGTCAAAATTATATCGTATTTTGGAAGGATCTCTAAGGCGGCAGGAATCGCGTTTGTATAGGCTATTGAATGAAGAAATTTATTTTGTAATTCCTCAAAATAGTTGAATGCTTCTTGAAAATTTCCTTTCTTCGACATTGTTTGCATTTTAGCAAAAACAATGCGAGCAGAGTGATTGTAATTATCTTTTGCAGCCTCCTCTGGACTTATCCAATTGCCATTTAATTTAACGCTTCCTGATTCAATTAAAGCTTTTTCTTTCTTTAATTCATCGACAACTTCTTGAACTTTTCCCTTATTTTTACTTGCTGGAAAGTTATTCAAAAATTCCGCTAGAGGTCCATTTATAATTTCATCATACTCTTCAGCATTTAGTAAATCATCAGTAGGTAATATTCCATTAAGCTTTTTGAATGCTTTTTCATCTTCTGATTCTTTTTGTATTTCTAACACGTCAGATCGTTTGACCGTTTTGATGTCGTTAATACTTTTTGTAACTTTATACTCTATTGTGATGGATTCTGTTGTTTCCTCTACAATTTTTCCCTCAAGAACAGTGCCGTTTTTAAGTTTAATGCTATCTGCTGATAGATTATTAATGAAAAAAATAAATGCTATGATTAGATGGCTAAAAGACTTATGGGACATTGATTTTGGGGTTATTATTAGTGAGATAAAATTGCTGGACCAAAAATGGAATCTGTAAAATTGCAGGAATTATTGAAATGTCCAACAGTGTTTATAAATAAGTGATTAATTGAACATTAACGAAAATTATTCTGCATGATGATTTAGTTTCTGTGCCATCGGGAAAAAAGATATTTTTTTCTTTCTATTAATTTTATTAAAAACTTTTATAATATATTATTGAACAGGACATATTTTTATTTGCGTGAATGTAATTGTAATTGCTAGTCAAAAAGGGGGAGTTGGAAAGACTACTGCTGCAATAAACTTGTCCTATTCAATGGCGAATAAAGGATACAGAGTCGTATTAATTGATACGGATTCTCAAGGTTCTGTAGGTCATTCGTTGTCTCGAAATACGAGGAGGCGTTACGGTTTTTATGACGGTATTCTCGATGAAGTTTCTTTCGAAGAACTCATCACTAATACAAAATTGCCAAATTATCATATCATTACAGCAGGGTATCAAAGTGATTTAATTGATGAGCACAAGATTGATATAAACAGTTTTTCAAACAATGTGCGATTATTGTTTCAAAATTTAAATTTGAAAGAGACTGATTTTGTTGTTGTTGACACTTCTGCAGGAATAGGTGCCATAACTACCAGTATCATAAAACAAAGTACTAGTATCATTATACCTCAACAGGCCGAACCATTGGGAGTTAGATCAGTGCCACAAGTATTAAAAAAAATTCTTGGCATTCGAAGGGAAGGTACAAAGATTAATGTTGCGGGTATTTTAATGACAATGGTAAACTCTCATTTAAGAGAATGTGTTGAAGCTGAGTCGCAATTAAGATCAGTGTTGCCTCCAAGCATAATGTTCCAAACTTCGATCCCTAGGGATAATGTCTTTTTAAGGGCAAGTAGTTTAGGCGTACCAGTAGGATTGTTATCGAAAAACCCATTACCAGCTGCCATAATTTTCGATCAAGTCGTGGCAGAACTAGAAATTAAACTTGGTATATCTAATACAAGTACACAAGAAAATGGCATCAAAGGATTATTGGATTGACCCAGAGGAGTTGTCTCAATTAGGCCAGGAGTTGGCTAAAGAAAATACAGACTTTGAAAATGGAGATTTAGATATTAAAGATCTCGAAAGTTATTCACTTAGCCAGCAATTAACGAATAATGAAAATTCGATATCCGATGAAAGCGATATTGATATTTTAAAGATTGGTTCACAACTGGCAGAAATAAAGAGGAGAGCCCAAAAAAGTGGAATCATTTCAACAAGAGCCGCGAATAATAAATTAGGTGAACGTTCAAATTTTAAACCTTTATTATCGCAATTGATTTCTGGTGAATCTCTCGTGTTGAGATTGAACGCTTTTGTAAGATGGGCACATTCCCAAGAATCGCTGACTGGTATTTTTATCTCTGATAGATCTGGTAATGAGTTAATCGAATCGGGAGCAGATCCGGTAATTATAAATTCCGGTATTGAACTCGCAAAGCCATTCTTCAACGAAATTAAGAATACGCCTAATCATATTACCGGTCCCATTCGATCAAATCATCAAGTCATAGACTGGGAGGGATCTGATCTGACAGTGTTTGTAACAAATTCACTTTATGGAGTTCATGTATTGGGGATTTTGAGCCAAGACCAAATTGTTGAGTCCCAATTTTCTTATTACCGTGAGGGTTTTTGTTTGGTTATGGGTATCAAATGAATTGTCCTGAATAGCTATTAATTTTTTTTCTCAAAACAGTACCCGTTAAAATCATTGATATTATTATGAAAAGAGATAGCACCCAAAAGTTGAAATTGATTGTATTGATATCACGTCCAACGAAGGCTTTTTCTTTGGCTAAAAATACATTTGGTTTGCTGTCGTCCTTATTTGAATAGTTTCTATAATCTTCAATTTCTATTTCTGCAGCAGTTATTAAATCATTTACCTTATTATTTAAGAATAATTCAGTAGAACTTAAATCTCCATCAACGAAATAATCCTGATCATTAAATGTATTACCTTTTAAGGAATTATTAATTTTCTCAATTAATTTGGTCATTTCATTTGAGTCTTTTGCTTTTATGCCAAAAAGCAAAGTGTAGGCTTCTTTATGTTGGCTTAATTTGTTTTGTTCGCTTTCGCTAAGTTCTTTTTTATTTAGCAGATTTGTTTTTGTTTTTTCAATGCTGGTCAAAGTTTTATTGAGTAAGTTATGTTTGTTTTGAGAAATAATGAGTGACTCATAGGACCACCTCAACGGAATCAAATTACAAAACTCTGGGACCTTGTTGCTCAAGGAATGAGTGGAATGATNTTTTTTAAGATAAATAAGTGGGTTGATCTGATTGTATTCAATCAAAGCTCCAGCCAAAAGTATTTGTGGAATGATAACCACCGGAATTAATGAGAGTGCAGTTATGTGAGACTTTGATATAGCTGAAATTAGTAATCCAATAGATGCACCAACTAAGTTTGTCATCACTATCCACAAAATGTAATACCAATGCATATGATGAATCTCTAATATTGAATTGCCGATCCATACGTAGATCCAAGATTGAGCCATAGCAATAAAGGACAAGACGATGAATTTCGATAATATATAGTGAGTTAGAATGATACCATGGCCCCGCTCCCTTGATAGAATTCTCTTATCTCTCATTATCTCTCCTGCGCTATTGGTCAGTCCAAGAAACATCGCTACGACTAGAGAAATGAAGATATATGCAGGGATGTGAGGAGCATCTGAAAATGTATAATTTTGCGTTTCTGAATAACGTAAAACGCCNGCTACAAAAAATGCTAAAACGGGTGAAATTAATAGACCTGAAANCAATCCAGATTTATTTCTTATTTTGGTCAAAAATGCGCGCCAAAAATGAGTTGTAAACTGTTTGTGACTCCTTTTTTTTGCGGTAATTACAGTAGCGGATCGAGATGTAGTTGATTTATCATCTGATGGTTCATCAGGATTATATGTCTTTTCTATTTCTGATAATTTGGATTCATTATTTTTGTGAAAATTTATTTGAAGTAATTCCAGTATAAATTCAGGGGAATCTAAATTTTGTATTTGTAGCAAATCTGAGGGTTGCTTCGAAAGTGATTTGTTTATGCGATCTTGGAGATGTTTTTTGAAGACATTCTCCATTTCATCAGGAGTTCCAAAAAAAGCTAAGTTCCCTTGTGCATCAAGTAGTAATGCTTGATCGAATGATTTAAATAGTTTTCTACTGGGTTGATGTATGCTTACAAAACATGTTTTGGAGTCGCTCCTTTTTTTTATACAATTAATAATGTTCTCTGAGTCATATGAGGAAAGACCTGTAGTTGGCTCATCAATTAACAGCAGAGGAGCCTCACTCGTTAATTCTAAACCAACATTCAGGCGCTTTCTTTCACCTCCTGAGAGTAGTTTTTGAAAATGGTCCCCAGGAACAACTTTGTCTTTTTCTAAAAGTAAAAGTTCTTCCAAAAGATTCTGTGTTTTATTTTTACATTGTTCTTTACTAAAATCTGGCCGTCTGATTGAGGTTGCGAAATTTATATTTTCACGAACACTTAATAAGGGATCGAATGATTCTTCTTCAGGAGCATAACAAATATGAGGCCGAATTTTTTTTAGATTTTCATAGAGTGATTGGCCATTATAGAAAATTTCCCCTCTGTCAGGTTTTAATTGGCCAGCTAAAATTTTTAATATCGTACTTTTCCCACAACCGCTTGGCCCGATTATACAAATTAATTCTCCAGCTTTGACCTTAACGTCTAATTCGCTAATAGCATTCGAACCGTCGCCGTAGCTGTGACTGACGTTTCGTAATTCTATGGTTTCAATCTCTAGCATTCAGAGTTAAGATTTTTGAAGTAATTGTTTTCAACATTTGCCATGGATCTGTAATTAGTAAAATTCCGTTTTAATGAATGAATCTTAACATTTTAGGTGAAATTTTTATTTAATCACCAAAATCATGTTATAAGTTATGGAACTACAGCACTACAGACTAGTTTGTAATAAATATAATTTCATTAGTTTATAGTTCTGTAATGTATTATTAATATAATAAATCTTACCCTCGAGAATATGTCTGAAAATGATCCAAGAATGCCTCAAGATAATAATTCTAAAGACCCTAAAGGAAATGATTCCCCTGTAAACTTCAAAGGACTCATTTTCATAGGTATCGCTTGTTTTCTGATTTTCCTTGCTTTGAACATGAAAAGTTCAACACAAGGTAAGTCAACGACTTGGCCTGAATTTAAGGGCTATGTCAATGCAGGGAAAATTGATGACAAAAAGCCACTTGAATTAGTCAGAAAACAAGAAAGTTCTGAGGAGACTATAATTGCTCACCTTAAATCAGATGGTACTGAGGAAACATCAAGCAAGATTGAAGTGCCTGTTAATGTAGAATTTCAAAAAGAAGAGTTATCTGAACTTCTTAAAAGTAACGATTTAACTTATACCCCCAAGTTTGAAAGTAACACGATGAGTGCGGTAATGATTACAATATTACCTATTTTGTTGATTCTGCTCATTCTTTATTTCTTTTTTAGGCAACAAATGAAAATGGCTGGTCGTGGAGCAATGAGTTTTGGAAAAAGTAAAGCAAAGATGCTCAACATGGACACGAAGAAAGTTACTTTCAAAGACGTTGCTGGTGTTAGTGAAGCTAAAGAAGAAGTATCTGAACTTGTTGAATATTTAAAAGATCCTAAAAAATTTCAACGCTTAGGCGGACAAATTCCAAAAGGTGTTTTGATGGTTGGAGCACCTGGTACTGGTAAAACGTTACTTGCTAGAGCAATTGCAGGCGAGGCAGACGTGCCATTTTTTAGTATAAGCGGATCTGATTTCGTTGAAATGTTTGTTGGTGTGGGTGCTTCCCGGGTTAGAGACATGTTCGAGCAGGGTAAAAAGCATGCGCCTTGTCTCATTTTCATCGATGAGATAGATGCTGTAGGAAGACACAGGGGCCATGGTCTTGGAGGAGGTCATGATGAGCGTGAACAAACACTAAATGCTCTGCTCGTTGAGATGGATGGTTTTGAAACTCAGGAGGGTGTTATCATTATTGCTGCAACTAACAGACCTGATGTACTTGATCCCGCATTGCTGAGACCCGGAAGATTTGATCGCGAAGTAACCGTTGGATTGCCTGATGTTAGAGGTAGACATGCCATCCTAGAGGTTCACGCTAAAAAAGTTAAAATGTCTGAAGGTGTTGATTTGGAAATTATTGCCAGAGGCACACCAGGTTATTCAGGAGC
>NYVP01000104.1 GCA_002684575.1 Verrucomicrobiales bacterium | reverse complement strand
ATCACAGGTTTCGTTATCCAAAAACAATCCTGCACCTGATGACATCGGCCAGGTTCTTGCAGAGTTTGATGCTTCCTGTGCTCTTCCGCTGTTAGCTAATTGGTCTACGTAATATTTCCCAAGAATATCATAGTCTGTTTTTTCACCACACAAAAAAATTGCTTTTTTCTCGTCTCCCCATTTTTCGGCAAAACCTGGATGTTGAAAATTCATGCCATACCATAATCTTTCTGCAAGTTCTGCTGTGTCTTTTCCTCGAACTTTGCCACTCGACATTACAAGAAAATGTTCAGATTCAACGATATCAAACTGAAGCGAATAACCATCAGGAAGTTCAAATTTATCATCACGTTTGATTAAAGTTTTTGAATTAAACTTCATCTCCTTTTCAGGAACAGTGATTTTAGCTTTTGGATCAATCGGTATTTTTTCAGCGCCCCCGTACTCCTCCAAAAACTTTTGATCACCAATACTTAAAGTCTTTCTTAAAACTCTGGAATCTCTACCATTCTCTAGCCTTAGAATAACGTAATCACCATCTACGGATACCAGCTGAGCTTTGATCTGTTGACCTTTTAGGTTTGTCCATGTTCTTGGCTCTGCGGAATAGGACAGATTAATTAAAAAGAGTGACAACAATAATGTTAATAAGAATAATTTGTTGTTTTTATTAAATTTCACAATTTAAGTTTATATCAAAACGCTAAAATTTCGCCAAATAAATTAGAAAAGATAATTTAATTGACTGCCTTTATTTACAAAAGGTGATAAACGAATTCAGAGTAAAAATAGATTCCCGTGAAAAGCTATGAAGAACTAAAAGAAAAGATAACGTTATTCATAGATGAGGAATCTAACGAAACATTTGATGAGTTAATTCTTGAAGCTCATGCATTTCAAAAAAACAATTGTAAAATATTAAGAAAATATTCCGACCTGCACTGTAAATCTCCAAGCAGATGGCGTGAAATTGTACCTATTCCAACTGAAGCATTTAAAAATACGGAAAAATTAATCAGCTTTCCTGAAAAAAACATTACAAAAACTTTTCTCACAAGTGGCACTACCGGCGATAAACAGGGAGAACATCATTTCTGCGATACTTCAATATATGAAAAATCAATTCTTGCCACATGGAATAAACTTAATTTACCAAAATTACCTCTAATCTGTTTAACCCAAAGTCCTCAGGTAAATACAACATCTAGCCTGATTCATATGTTTAACACATTGGGTGGAAAATATTTAATTAATTCATCCGGCCAGATAAATATAAATAAGATCAATTCCTTTTTGACCAAAATTAACCATCCCGTAATTCTATCAGGAACTGCTTTGGCGTTCTTATATCTTCTACAGAATTCAAATCAACCAGAAGTAAAATTACCCTCTGGTAGTTGGATACTAGAAACTGGAGGTTACAAAGGAAAAAAAACAATAATACCCAAGAACTTATTTTACTCAAAAATCAGTAAAATCTTTTGCATACCCATAGATAATATTATCAATGAGTACAGCATGACTGAACTTAGCTCACAATTTTATTCCAACGGGCTTAACAGAACGCACAAATCAGCCCATTGGCTAAAAACAAGAGTCGTGATCCCAGGACAAAATAACGAGGTAAGAGATGGAGAAAAAGGATTATTGGCCATATATGATTTAGCAAATCTCGGCTCGTCAGTTGCCATCATGACTGGTGATGTTGCAATAAAAAGAGGTGAAGACTTCGAACTTGTTGGTAGAGATGATAAACTACCCCCAAGGGGGTGTTCTCTTGCCGCTGAAGAATCAATCTCTAGTCACAACTAATGGACACTAATATAAGAGCTAAGGCCCTAAGTACAGCCACTGGAATAAATCACTCAGACTTAATTGGAATTCTAAATAACGAACTTGGAGATCCCAAAGCATTGGATGAATTTGTTAAATATGGAGACATCTTCGCAAAAGCAAATCCCATATCCCCTATTTTGCACATAGTTTCTGGAAACACTCCTGAAGCCGCAATCCAGAGTGTAACTAGAGGACTGCTTGTAGGATCCAAAAATCTTGTAAAATTACCAAGAAATGGAATTAAAGAATTTTATGATTTTTTAGATAAGTTACCTTCAGAAATGCTCGATCTCGTTGAAACGTCCTCTGAGAGAGAGGCCTCAAATGAATGGATTGATTTAGCTCAAGTAATTATTATTTTCGGTTCAGATGAAACAGTGATGGACATAGCTTCCAGAACGAGTCCTTTACAAACAATTATATCACACAATCATAAAGTTAGCTTCGCAGTTGTGGATAAAGACGACCAAAAGGAGGCTGCAGATCTGGCGGCAAGGGATATTAACAAGTATGATCAAATGGGATGCCTCTCACCTCACTGCATTTATGTGAACCCCAAAGAACAACCAAGGTCCTTTGCGGCAAGACTCGCAAAGAGCCTTGATGAATTGAATAAAAATANCCCGCCAAAAGACAGAGACATTGCAACTGATNCACAAATAGACCACCTGAGAAGGAGTTACGAATTTAGNNGNAGTAATGANACGAGTGTCCAAATTTGGAAAAGTAACAACAATACCAACTGGACAGTTGTATATGAAGACGAGCCTCAATTTGCTCAATCCCCNTTAGGCCAATTTGTATTCGTTAAGCCAATGCCTGAAAACTTAATTGAAGCGTTATCTATAATATTGGGATCTATTAGCACGTTTGCTATTTATCCTTTTAGTTTAGAAATGGCTAAATCTTTGGCTCATATCGGAGCAACAAGATATTGTCCTCTTGGATCAAGCCAAAATCCATCAATTTATTGGCATCATGATGGATGCCAATCATTAGCGCCTTTAGTCTCCTGGCAAAATGCAGGCTAATTTAATCAAATATGGAAAAAATTCATAANTCAGAAATAATCGGTTCTGCTAAAATAATAGAGATAGTCGATAATNGAATTTTTAAGGCAGCACTACCCAATGGGAAGATTATCCATGCTCATTTTGCAGAATTAGAGCTATTAGAATCCAAAATCGAAGTAGGTGACACAGTCAGAGTGAAAATGAATCCATTTGATTTCTCGAGAGGACGAATAGTGAGCGATTGATTTTCACATTTTTTTCTAAATTACAAAATTTAAGGATATAATGNAAAATAAGTAAAAAGACTCTTAAACCCCTGATTATTTGTTACAAAAACTCTTTTGGTCTATTAATTAACGGAAATAATTTATTATTCACTCACTATCAACAGGTCATCTCAAGGAAGATGAACTGAATTTAAATTTTTTTAGTCTAAAACTTCGAAGAAACTGGACGCTTTCAGATGAGAGTGTAAACTGAGCGCCTTTTATTTNTATGTCTGAAAACGAAACAATACAGAGCCAAGATGANGAAGTCGCTGTACTATCGCATGTCGACGAATACCTCAAAATTGGACAGGATTACGATTGCTCTGACATTCACCTAGCAACAAACGCAATGCCTACATGGCGTAGATATGGAACGCTACAGCCTATATGGGAAAATGCTAAAGTGTTGACTGCAGAAGACACTGAAAAATTAGCCATGAGCTTCCTTGGAGAAAGAGAGAAAGCCAGACTTGCTGATAAAGGAGATGTTGATTTTGCATATCAAAATAGTTTTGGCCGATTCAGAGCATCTGTAGTTGTTCAAAGATTAGGATATGACATTTGTTTCAGGATCATTAATACCAAGGTTCGATCAATGGACGAACTGGGGCTTCCTGAAACAATCAAACCCCTGACTCAATATCAAAACGGAATTGTTCTCGTAACTGGTTCAGTAGGATCAGGAAAATCAACGACACTCGCTTCACTTATTGATCACATCAACGAAGAGAGAACNGATCATATCATTACACTTGAGGATCCAATTGAATACATTTTTGAATCTAAAAATTGTCATGTTAATCAGAGGGAAGTTCACACTCANACTGAATCTTTCGCAGCAGCCCTAAGAGGTTCATTACGAGAAGATCCTGATGTTATCATGGTCGGTGAGATGAGAGACCTCGAGACCATTTCACTTGCTATTACTGCTGCTGAGACTGGTCACTTGGTGCTAGCAACTTTGCACACTGGAAATGCAGCAAGAACTCTTGACCGTGTATTAGATGTATTCCCCAACGATCAAAGGGATCAGATTAGAATCATGGTTAGTGAATCTCTTAGAGGAATTATATCACAACAGCTTATTCCAAGATCTGATGGTACAGGTAGAGAATTATGTTTGGAATTGTTAATGAATACTCCAGCGGTAGCCAACTGTATCAGGGAGGGTAAAACATTTATGCTGCCTGGAATCATGCAAACAGGTAAAGCAGTCGGCATGATAACAATGGATGACTCTCTAAAGAACCTCTACAATAAGGGATTAATCACACAAGAAGAGTGTCTTTCAAGATGCGCCGACTTAACTAACATGAAAAAACATTTTGAGATTTAGAACTGACTTTTACGATGGCCAATCAGATTGATAAATATTTTCGTTATTTAATTGATAATGGCGGCTCCGACCTCCACCTNAGCGAGGGACAGCCTCCCAAAATACGAGTTCATGGATCCATCAGTGCAATTGANGGGGAAGAAGTTCTTTCCACTGATAAAATCAAAAACATGATGAAGGAAATCGCAGAGCCCGAAGCTTGGGAACGCTACGAGGCTGCCGGAGATCTCGATTTCGCTTATGAAATGGACGAAGAATCCAGATTTAGATGCAACTATCTTAAACAAAGCCATGGTTATGCATGTGTTTTTCGATTAATCCCAACCAAAATTGCAAGTCTTGAACAACTGGGTATACCGGAGGTTGTGAAGGAATTTGGCCATATCAAAAGTGGATTGGTTTTAGTTACAGGACCCACNGGTTCTGGAAAATCAACGACACTTGCCGCCTTNATGGATTATATAAATATAAATTTCTCAAAGCATATCATAACTGTTGAAGAGCCTATTGAGTTTGTTCACAACAACAAAAAAAGCATCATTACTCAGAGAGAAGTTCCAATACAAACCCCTACATTCGCAGACGGCTTAAGAGCAGCGTTACGAGAAGATGCTGACATTGTTCTTGTTGGNGAGATGAGAGACCTTGAAACAATCTCTCTTGCTTTAACAGCTGCAGAAACTGGATTACTCGTATTTGGAACTCTTCATACAAACAATGCCAGAAAAACGGTAGACAGNTTAATAGATGTCTTCCCAGCTGATCAGCAAAGTCAAATAAGAACTATGCTTGCCGCCTCTCTAAGGGGNGTAGTTGCTCAATTGTTATGTAAAAGGCATGACAAACCAGGGCGAGTTGCGGTGAACGAAATTATGGTTTCAAACTCAGCTGTCGCTGCAATTATCCGAGAAGGTGCAACTCAAAAACTATATGATGTGATCATCGGAGGAAAGGCTGAAGGCATGCAATTCATGGATTCAGCTATTGAGGAAAAACTACAATCTGGTATCATTAGCCCACTCGAGGCTTACATGAAGGCTATTGATAAGAAAAAATTTAAGTCTTACCTCCCTGACGATCTTCAGGAATTAGCACATTCTGCAGGTGGTGATCTCGAGGGTTAAGCTACATATAATAGGTTCCGCATAAAAAATAATNAGGANNAACCTTCAAGNTCGGTATCTAGGCCTATTTCAGATTAATTTCATAAGGCCTAATTAATTTCCACTGGGAAANTCTGGTAAATTGCTNNCNANATTCCCAANTCCAGCAACAATCAAAATNANAATTAGAGACATTATTATAACAANANTAAGAGTTANTATACCGACAAAGGTCCAAAATCGTGCCTGTAACTNAATNGAGNTTTTGAGATTATTAATTTGAAANGCACCTCTCAAAACGTTNATCGAATTGGCATATTTCCATAATAATGATGCTGCGTAAAAACTTATAACGACATTAAGTAAATTAGCAAAAAACACAGCTATCCCAAGTCCTTTAAAAATTGTGATAACGACTAATATACTCTCAAACGCTCCAACTATAAATCCTAGTACCGACATAAACCTAATCCATTTCTGAGAATTAAACATTGAACCTACAAC
>NYVP01000103.1 GCA_002684575.1 Verrucomicrobiales bacterium | reverse complement strand
AGGACCATCGATATGTTGGGGAGACATTGATAATGACAATGATAATGATCTCTTTATAGGGGGAGCAGCCAATTTGCCGTCCAAATTATACATAAATAATAATGGTACATTAACCTTATCAGAAAACTCGGGATTAAATGTTAATAACAAACCTGAAATCGTTGCCTGCCTATTTTTTGATGCCGACTCTGATAATGATCTAGATATAGTAATTGGTGCAGGATCCAATGAATTTTCGGCTGATGATATAGCTTACATTGACCAACTTTATTTAAATAATGGCAATGGGACATTTACACTTTCACCAAATTTCAAAGCCCCATCACGACCAACAAATGCGCTGTCTGCAATTGATATTAATAATGATGAAAAAATAGATATCATTGTTGGCGGTTCTTCTGTCGCTGGTAGCTATCCCCTGTCTGAAAAAACTTATGTAATGCTGAACAAAGGAAATGGTGCATTTGAACCCATTTACAATAAAAGCTTAGATACAACTAAACTTGCAAATGAGATTAAAGTTAATGATATCGATAATGATGGTGCTGACGAAATTATTATAGCTTGTGAATGGGGACCTATTCGCATTTATAAAATTGTTAATAATGCACTTCAGGAGATGACCGCTGATTTACGATTAGATACCAAAACCGGATGGTGGAATTCGATTAACCTTCATGACTTTGATAATGATGGAGACTTAGATATTCTGGCCACAAATTTTGGTAACAATACAAAATATAAAGCATCAACTTCCAAGCCTGAATTACTTTATTTCTCTGACTTTGATGAATCTGGAAAGCTTGATATTGTCGAGGCCAAATACGAAGGCAGCGAATTAGTTCCACGTCGTGGTTTTAGCTGTTCCCAACTAGCTATGCCATTCATAAAGGATAAGATGAAAACTTTCCACAATTTTGCATCAAGCAGTCTTGCTGGAATATATTCAAAACCCTCAATATCAGCAGCAAATAAATATGAAATCAACACCCTTGAATCGGGAGTTTTCATTAACGAAAAAACTCACTTTAAATTTATAAAATTACCTCCTGAAGCACAAATAGCCCCGTCTTTCGGATCAACTGTTACAGATATAAACGAAGATGGAATAGCCGATATTGTATTAGCGCAAAATTTTTACGGCCCTCAAAGAGAAACTGGAAGAATGGATGGAGGCTTATCATTGATATTATTAGGTCTTGGTGATTGTAGATTCAAAAGCATATCACATAAAGATTCTGGAATACACATACTGGGAGATACGCGTGAAGTTCATTCTATAGACCTAAACAATGACGGCCGCGATGAACTGATATTTGCCCTTAATAATGGACCGCTAATGATTTACTCTAAGAATAAATAAAAAAGCTTATTATGAATATTTTAAAGATAATCATTACGGCATTGTTTGGCACATTTTTGATTCCATGTCTGATTGCTAATGATAAAGCAGAGTCAATTAAAGAGCTTCCGGATAGAAGACCTTCAGATTCCAAACTTTTCAGAAAAGTTAATCCAGAAAAATCAGGAATTAGCTTGATTCTACCTATTGATAAATCGCATCCCTTGAAAAGAATTTACGTTAGTGCATTCGCATGTGGTGGCGCCTCCTCAGGAGATATTAATAATGATGGACTTACAGATGTTTTTATAGCTAATGGTCCAGGGCCAAACAAAATTTACATTAATAAGGGAAATTGGATATTTGAAGATAATACCATTAAAGCCAATCTCACTGGTGGAAAAAACTGGACAGCAGGAGCACCGCTTGTCGACATCGATGGAGATGGCGATTTAGACATCTATGCATGTAATTATGGCACAGCAAACCAACTATTTATTAATGATGGCAAGGGTTTGTTTGTTGATAAGGCACAACAATTTGGTTTAGACATCAATGGAGCAATACTTAACGCCGCCTTCGCAGATTATGATAATGATGGAGATTTGGACGCATACCTATTAGGTCATAGATTTTATCGTAATGGAGGCAAACCAGAAAAACCACCTACNGTCCTNAAAAATGGTACATACCAAGTACTCCCTAATTTTAGCAAATACTTTCAGGTTAACCTTAATTCAACAAACGGATTCAAACTTGATACAGCGGGATCTCGGGATTACCTGATGATTAATGATAACGGTGTTTTNAGAGACGTCACTATAGAAGCGGGTATTAATTCAAAGCCTTGGCAAGGCAACTCAGTAACGTGGTGGGATTTTAATAATGATGGACACCAAGATATTTACATTGCTAATGATTTTGAAGGTCAAGANTTCCTATACCGTAANAATGGAAATGGAACATTCTCAGATATAACAAAACAATACTTACCACATGTACCATGGTTCAGCATGGGTGCAGATTCTGCTGATATTAATAACGACGGTTTATTAGATTTGTTTGTTGTAGATATGGCAGGAACAACACACTACAAATCAAAAACATCCATGGGAACAATGGGAGCCAACAATCAGTTCATGCTGACTGCCGACCCACCGCAACACATGAGAAATTGCATGTTTGTCAANACAGGAAAAGCAAATCGTTTTCTTGATACTGCATTCCTTTCAAAGTTATCGAGTACAGATTGGTCGTGGTCAGTAAAACTAAGTGATTTCGATGAAGATGGTCTAGTTGATGNATTTGTCAGTAACGGAATTAGCAGAAATTTCAATAATTCTGACAAACCAATAACTGAGGAATTACTTATTAAACAGACTGAATGGTCCTTATTTGAGAACTCACCAACTAGACCTGAGAAAAATTTATGCTTTAAGAATATGGGGGATCTTAAATTCAAAGATACATCTAAAACTTGGGGATTAGATGAACTCACAATGGCATATGGTGCATCCAAAGCTGATTTAGATTCAGATGGAGATCTTGATTTAATCATCACCAATCTAGATAAGCCAGTTTCCGTCTATGAAAACTTAGCAAACGGAAACAGAATCACATTAAGACTCAAAAGCAAAACCAAGAATTCAAATGCCATTGGAGCNAGAGTTAAATTAAAAACAAGTAATGGAATACAAATTCGTGAAAATCATACACAAAGAGGATTTTCATCGACCGACGACAACCTAATACATTTTGGATTAAGCGACAAATCGACACTAGAATTTCTCGAAATCCACTGGCCAAATGGANCCATAACNAGAACTGATGATATAGCNGCCAATCANCACTACACATTTTTAGAACCTGAAAATTCTATTAAGAAAATTACTATTACAGACAACGTTAAACCAACACTTTTTGTTAAGTCTGAGCATACTCGTGATATAAGCAATCATTGGGAACAGCCTTTCCCCGACTTCAAACTTCAACCTTTACTGCCGAATAAACTTTCCCAATTAGGGCCAGGTCTGGCAAGAGGTGATGTCGATAATGATGGTGACGAGGACTTATTCCTCGGTGGCAGCACTGGATCAATAGGAAGACTTCTATTAAATGATGGCAAAGGAAGACTTAAAGAAATTCCTTTCACTCCAGCTATTTCCGAAGCTNGCAGCGAAGACATGGGTGCACTTTTCTTTGAAGCCAATGGAGATGGTAATTTAGATTTATATGTAGTTAGCGGTAGTGTTGAAGTTCCCCCAGAGCACACCAGGTACAAGGATCGTCTTTATTTAGGGAACGGCAAAGGACAATTCACAAAATCTCAAACTCAACTAGTACCAAACATTTATAACAGTGGCTCCTCAATTTCAGCATGCGATTTTGATAGAGATGGAGANCTAGATCTGTATATTGGTNGTCGNTCAGTACCAGGAAAATATCCAATAACTCCCAAGTCGGTCTTACTTGAAAATGATGGAAGTGGAAAATTTAAAGATATTACATTGAAAGCTTCGAACTCATTGAGTAAATCAGGCCTGGTCACATCATCAATTTGGACCGACATCAATGGNGATGATTGGCAAGATATTATTATCACTCATGAGTGGGGACCAGTAAGCGTTTATATAAATAAGAAGGGCAAGTTGATAGAGACTAGTTTCGGTAAGACTAAATTAACAGGATGGTGGAACGGAATTGAATCATTAGATATAGACAACGACGGAGATTTTGATTTGATCGTCACAAATTTTGGACTAAACACAAAATACAAAGCATCAATCGATAAGCCTGAACTGCTTTTTTATGGTGACTTTGATGAGGATGGTGATCAAGAAATCTTAGAAGCTAAATTCGAAAATGGCCAATGCCTCCCCCACAGAGGATTTAGCTGTTCAAGTAATGCAATGCCATTTCTAAAAGAAAAAATGAAAACCTTTCANAATTTTGCAACTGCTTCATTGGCGGAATTATACACATCCAATAGAATTGACACTTCTATCAAACTTGAGGCCAACACATTAACGACTGGAGTTTTCATTAACAATTCAACCCAAGAAAAATTAGATTTCACCTTCAAACCTCTTCCAAATATGGCTCAGCTCTCACCTTCTTTCGGCATTATAACGGAGGATATTAATTCAGATGGAAATGTTGATATTTTTCTTGCTCAAAATTTCTATAGTCCACAAATCGAAACTAGACCTATGGACAATGCCTTAAGCCTAGTTTTAATCGGAGATGGAGAAGGAAATTTCACTCCATTAAATCCAGAAGATAGTGGTATAGTACTACCTGGTGATAGCAAAGCGGCATCGTGGGGGGATCTTGATAATGACGGCTTTGACGAGATTCTAATAACTACTAACGATGGTCCAGTTCATTCATACTCCGTGAATTCACTAATCGCGGGGAAGCGAAATATAAAATTAAAGTTAAAAGGATCCCCTAATAACCCAAATGCAATAGGAGCAAAGGTAATCATAGGTTATGAGAAAAATAAATTCTTCATTCGAACCATAAAGTCATCTGGAGGCTATTTATCTCAATCATCAAATCTAATAAATATCCCTAAATCATTAAGCGGAAAAAAAATNAGTATAATCTGGCCAGACTCTAAAAAAACTAACTCAATTGTACCTAAGAATAAAGATAGTTTTGTGATCTCTTATTAATTTGATAACAAACNNTTNAATAAGTNATAGAGANTTAGAAAAAACTTTTATTATAAGTNNATTACTGATAATATNNTAGTAATGAAAACTCCATTTAAAATACTCACAGGTATCTTAATTANTCTATCATTACCTCTNAATGGATTAGTTTTTTCAGATATNTTGATNGACATAGATCTTACAGAAGAAGANTCTGGTCCNGCAGAAACAATATTAAATACAGGTAGCCTTGAAGGAGATTTTGAAGCGGAGTTTGATATTCCAAGTATTGAAACTGTGGATGGTGTCAATGCTGTAACTCTGGATGGTAATAATGACTGGTACATCGGCCCTGACGCATCGCCATTAACGGGCAATACCGACAGGAGCGTCGAAGCATG
This sequence comes from Verrucomicrobiales bacterium, assembly GCA_002684575.1. Lineage (GTDB taxonomy): Bacteria > Verrucomicrobiota > Verrucomicrobiia > Verrucomicrobiales > DEV007 > EC70. The sequence continues at coordinate 2,105 of NYVP01000103.1, read as the reverse complement.
GGTATGGAATCCTTCTGTTCCTTCAGAGGAAACGATATTTGCTTGGGGCCGTAGAGGTGGACCTGACGCATCCAATTTTTCTATGCTATATGGAAATCATCCAAGCTATGGCGCCCTTGGAGCTTGGGGTGGTAATGCAGACATGCCATTTTATCCTGGAGGTGGCGCTCCTGAGCCAAATGAATGGCATCATATGGTTCTTACATATAATAGCCAATCAAACGAAAGATCGATCTATGTTGATGGCGAACTTACCAACAGTGAAAACAATGGCTCTTTTTTTGATACACATGAGTTTGATGACAGCGGTTTGGCCTTACCCATGGTTATTGGCAACCAAAATGAGACAAACGGAACACGAACCGACGCCCTGTCTGCTGATCTTAGTATCGCAAAAATAAAAGTTCATGACGCTGTATTAACAGAAAGTGATGTTTTNGATAGNTTCAACTTGGATAAAATTAAATTTGGTAAAGGCGGACCTCAAATCATTTCGTTTGAAGCTTCAGAAAATACGGTCGGCCCAGATGAAACTGTAACTTTTACATGGGAAATTGATGGAGCGGAGACCATATCGATAGATAACGATATCGGTGATGTTTCTGATATAGAAGAAATAGATGTCACCATNGAAGAAACGACCATTTTTACAATATCAGCAACTGACTCTAATGGAATNATTCAATCTGAATCCATCACCATTAGAGTAGCCGATGGAGGTGCTTTAGTGGATATCGATATAACAAAATTGGATACAGGACCACTATCAACCATAATCAATGAGGGATCCCTAGCTGGAGACTTTGAAGCTGAATTAGATGTCCCTAATGTCGAAACTGTTGATGGCGTAAACGCTGTCACCCTTGATGGTTTTGGTGACTGGTATGTAGGACCGGATTCGACACCTTTATCAGGCAGTGCGGACCGCTCAATAGAAGCCTGGGTATGGAATGAGACAGTACCAGCCGAAGAAACTATAATTGCTTGGGGGCGAAGAGGTGGCCCTGATGCTACCAATTTTTCTATGCTCTATGGAAATCATGCTACTTGGGGAGCTTTAGGNGGCTGGGGAGGATCAGCCGACATGCCATTTCAAACTGGTGGTGGAAATCCCTCTACCAACGAATGGCACCATCTAGTTCTNACATACAATGGAANTTCAAATGAGCGNGCTATTTATGTTGATGGTGTTTTATCAAATTCTGAAAACGATGGACCGATATTTAATACACATTCCACAGACACAAACGGAACTCCTCTTCCGATAGTAATAGGAAATCAAAATGAAAATAACGGCACTAGAACAGACAACCTTTCTGCAGAAATGAGNATTGCCAAAATTAAGGTTTTTGATTACACGCTATCTCTCAGTGATGTTGAGAAAAGCTATGATATTGATCGTGGTAAATTTGGAAAAGGTGGCCCAAGAATTTCCTCGTTCAAAGCATCTCCAAATCCTATCAATGAGGGTGATTCCGTTATACTTTCCTGGGAAATTAGTGGAGCAGAATCAATATCAATTGATGAAGACATTGGAGATGTTAGTAATATCAGTGAAGTAGAAATTACTCCTGAAGAAACAACAATCTATACAATATCGGCAACAGACAGCGAGGGCACTACTAGCCAGCAAGAATTAACTGTTTATATAATTGGACAAGCCAAAATGATTCACCAATGGACTTTTGATGAAATTGGAGGCGCCGGCACCACGTTAGTTGACTCGATTGGAGGAGAGAATGGCTCAATAGTTGATTTGGGTGGCAATAACGGATTTGTTGAAGATGGTCGAGTCACATTAACAGGTGGAGGTAAAAATGACAGTGATTATGTAATGTTACCTTCAAACCTCCTTAGTCCTCTTACTAACGCAACCATCGAAACTTGGTCCACTCAGTATTCTAGCCAAAACTGGTCTAGGGTCTTTAGTATTGGCTCATCCACTTCTAATGTTATGCACATGGCTTTCAGCAGAGGAACCAATATCAATCAAAATGAATTGCGATGGAATGCCCAATCCAACATGACCCTACAGGATTTCGGTGGTGCTCCTACGAACCCCTTTGATGAACGGATTCACTGGGTAGTAACTATAAATGATGTAG
>NYVP01000102.1 GCA_002684575.1 Verrucomicrobiales bacterium | reverse complement strand
TAAAATTAATGGCTTCTTTGGCTGAAACTCTCTTTTTTAGTACATTCAATACTTCAACGGTAATTTGAGATTTATTTTTTTGGATATCAAGCATGTCCCCTGCTCTTAGCATCTTAGAAGGTTTTACTAACTCCCCATTAACTCTTACCTTAGAGCCTCGACAAGCAGCCCCCGCCAAAGNTCGAGTTTTAAAAAGCCTCACNGCCCACAACCAAATATCAATACGAACCGAACCTGANTTATCATTCATGTTTCTCACTATTTTTTCGAGCCACACACGCTAACTCAAAGGCTCGCTCTTCTCCATACCGTTTAACCGAAAACTTCACTCTTTTCCTAACTCCAACACNACTAGACCATGTTGCTTGCCAGAACTCATATTTTCGATTTCCTGATTTAATTACAATTCTGGAAACTCCGACAACCCCGGATACATTTCGTCTCGTCAGCTTTCCCTCAGCTCCAGCGCGAACAGGATCAGGAAGTTTTTTAATTAGTTCATTACGGTAGGATCTTGCAATTAAAAATGCGGAATCTACCCCACCATGTTTTCTGTCTGAAAAAAATTTGGAGAAAAGTTTTCCCTGTCTCCTTAATCTAACTTGCCAGCCATGAGTTTTCATCAATGGCAAGTCAATGCGAGAGATGGCATAGGTGTCACTCATATATGAATGAACAATAGTAACACCCATAAATCACAGAGGCAAATTTGGGTTAATCTATCTTCAACCCTGGAAATACCTCGGAATTACCTTTTTCTGGTCAACAACCTGTAAATTCATTTCTTTAGACGCNTCTACCAAAGATTGTTTGATTACCGCTAAAGAAAGAGCGTTGTGAAAGAATTCTCTAATGATTANGGTCCTTCTTTCATTTTTGTTGGTATTTATTTTCATCAAAAACTGTCGGAGATTATTNTGAGGGATNTAAATTCTTATACGTTCNCATCATAANAAATGTTTCATTNCTTTATTAAAATAACGAGACCGAGAGCATATTTCGCCTATAATTCACAAATAAATTAAATTAAAGTAAATTCCAAAATGTCAGAGAACCCACATTTGAGTAAAGATGAACTGAAGCGTTACGCTCGTCATATTTCTCTACCATCATTTGGCATTGAAGGGCAAAATAAATTACGTAAATCAAGTNTATTATGTATTGGAGCTGGGGGCCTTGGATCCCCATGCACTATGTACCTAGCTGCCGCGGGAATTGGAAAACTTGGTATTATTGATATGGACGTTGTGGACGAATCTAATATTCAACGCCAAATTCTTCATGGCTCCAATGACATTGGCNTCAAAAAAATAGATTCAGCAAAGGACACGCTTCAAGAAATTAATCCATATGTTAACCTTGAACTGTACGATAAAGCATTTGATGAAAATAATGCAGAGNTAATAGCAAAAAATTATGACATCATCATTGATGGCACTGATAATTTTCCTTCTCGATATCTAGTAAATGACACGTCAGTACTTCTGGGAATTCCCTATGTGTATGGCTCAATTTTTAGATTTGAAGGCCAAGTAACAGTCTTCTCTCCATGTGACGGTGGGCCTTGTTACCGTTGCCTTTTCCCAGACCCACCAGCTAAAGGCGCAGTGCCCGACTGAACGGAGGGAGGTGTTCTGGGCGTGCTCCCAGGGATAATTGGAACCCTTCAAGCAACTGAAGCAATTAAATTATTAACCGGTATTGGCGAACCAATGATTGGGAAACTCCTTCATTATGATGCCCTCAATTCTCGTTTTAAAACATTCAACACCAGAAAAGATCCCGAATGTAAAATCTGTGGAAACAATGCAACNATACGAGATATTTCAAAAATAAAAGGTTATGATGAANATATAGATTTTAATGAAATTAGCGTAATCGAACTGGCACATNTAATTNAAAACAAGNAAANTGTTAATCTTGTCGACGTCAGGAACCCNGATGAAGTAAAAGAATTCAACATTGAAGGATCTCAATTCATACCTCTACCAGAATTAGAAAAAAGAATTGCAGAGATAGATCAGACAGGTCCTATATTTCTCATNTGTAAATCTGGCAAACGAAGCGCCAAAGCTGCAGAAATACTTAAAACAAAAGGAATGAATGAAATCACGAACGTTATTGGGGGAATGGATGAATGGAAGAACAAGATTGATGTAGGCTAAATCTACATTAAGCTTGGAATCGTAAGTTCTAATGAATTATGAATGTTGAACGTATCGGAGCAGCTCTGGGAAAAATACCAAGTGGAGTATTTATTGCGACTAGCACACAGGATGGTGAAGAAATTGGCATGCTTGCCAGTTTTGTAGAACAAGCAGGCTTTAACCCTCCAACAATAACCGTTGCAATAGGTTTAGATCGCAGACTCAACCAAGCAGTGGAAGAATCAAACATGATAGGCATTAATATTCTTGCTGAAGAAGATGCAAGATTAATGAAGCCCTTCAACCAACAAGACAATAGATCACCTTTTGATTCAATCGAACTCGAGGATAACGAATATGAATTACCACAGCTCTGTGATGCGCTGGCGTTTCTCGCATGCAAGATTATTGGAAAAATAGAGGGCGGAGATCATATTATCTACGCAGCCGAAGTGGTTGACGGAGTCCTCAATGATCCGAGTAGATCACCTATGGTGAGAGTAAGAAAAAACGGATTTCATTATTGATGCTTCAAATTCCTCTGTAGATCAAGCTCAGGCTTAAAATCGGAAGCATGATAAGAACTTCTGACCAAAGGTCCAGCGGCTACATGCCGAAAGCCTTTTCCTTCAGCAATCAATTTAAGGTGATCAAATTGATCGGGATGAATATAATCAACAACAGGAAGATGCTTAGCTGACGGCCTTAGGTATTGGCCTAGTGTCAATACCGTAACATCATGTTCTAGCAAGTCATCCATGGCAGTTATAACCTCTTCTTCCCTCTCTCCTAGTCCCAACATAATTCCACTCTTAGTCGCTACATCATATCCCATTTCATGGGCAAACTTCTTGGCATTTTTCAACACGTCGAGTGATCGTTGATATTTGGCTTTCGAACGAACCAATCTAGTCAATCTTTCAACAGTCTCCAGATTATGATTGAAAATGTGTGGCTTTGACTCCATGCAAATCTTCAAAGCGTCATCCTTGCCATTGAAGTCAGGCACAAGAATTTCGACGACAATCCCTGGATTTTCTCTCTTCGTGGATCTCACAGTTCTAGCAAAATGTTCCGCACCTCCGTCTGAAAGGTCATCTCTGGCGACAGCAGTTATGACAACATGGTTAAGGCCCAACCTCTTCGTGGCCTGCGCTACCCTGAGAGGCTCATCAATTTCTAGGGACATTGGCTTTGCTGTGCTGACTGCACAAAAACCACATGCTCTGGTACAGCGCTCTCCAGCAATCATAAATGTAGCAGTGCCTCCACTCCAACATTCCCATCGATTAGGGCATTGGGCCTCTTCACAAACAGTAGTGAGGCGGAGATCGTCTATAAGCCCTTTCGTAGACCAAAATACTGGATCACTGGGAAGCCGAACCTTTATCCATTCAGGCTTGGCATCCTTGTGGAGCGCCGGATCAATTTTACACGACATATCTAATTAGTAACCTAGAGATTTGGTAGCTTTTGGCAATTAAGTTTTATATTTTTCGTCTTCCGTCAAGGGCTCTGTATAAAGTCAATTCATCAGCATTCTCAAGCCCACCCCCAGCGGGCAGCCCTTGAGCTAATCTTGTAATATCAATATTAATACCCTCTTCAATCATCAAATCAGCCAAATAATTTGCAGTGGCTTCACCCTCAACGTCAGAACCCACTCCCAAAATCAACTCCTTGAATGATGAATCTTTTAATCTTTTAATTAAAGCATCAATCCTCAAATCATCTGGGCCTATATTATCAAGAGGAGCAATTTTACCTCCAAGGCAATGGTAGCAACCTTTAAAAACTCCAGTCTTCTCTAGAGCAATAACGTCTGTAGGTTGTTCAACGACACAAATCACAGAATCATCCCTATTTGTATCATTGCACAGAGAGCACCCATTATCTTTACTCTCAAAAAAACCACATTTTTCGCATGCCTTAATGAAATTTGATGAGGTTTGAACAGCATCAGCAAAAATATCAGCAAACTGGCCGTCTTGATTAATTAACCAAACGGCAATTCTCTCCGCTCCTTTGGGTCCTATACCAGGTAATTTTTTTAATCTCTCAATGAGCAATTTAATTTCGTCAGGAAATTCTAGCCTCGCCATTTTGATAAACAGTAATAAGAAACTCTGTGTTTAAAATTTAATTTTCTTTTTCAACTTCTCGATATGAGCTGACAACCATTGAACTTAAATACGAGTCAGGGTCATTAATAGCTTCAGCTGGAATTAAAAAATCATCTTTTCCTGTATTCTTATGAATTAACTTCAGGCCAAACTGAAAATCCTTGAACAAACTATTACATTCATTTAATGGACTTGTACCGTTGGACATAGCTTTTTCAGAGACCGCAATCACAGCATCCTCTGAAAAATTAATCTTCACACCATGCTGACGGTGAAATTCAGATGCAAAAACCTTTAATTCGCGACTCACCTTACTGGCACTCATCTCTAAACCCTTTTTCTTGTATTCCTCCAAAACCCTCGAGGTGTTGTTAAGTAGATTTTCGTCAATACTTAATTCAGTCACAGAAGTTCCGGGTAATTCGAATTTAAAATTTCTCAAAACTCTCTCACATACTGTCAACAACCCTCGAGCACCCGTCTTTTCATTTGCCGCCCTATCTGCAATTATTTTAAGGGCATCTCTATCAAATTCAGCCTTAATACCATATGCAGCAAATTCTTGTTCATACTGACGCAGTAAACTGCCCTCGGATGACTCCATAATCTCAAGCAAGTCACTACTGTCGAGATGCTCACAGACAACCCTAATAGGCAATCGCCCAATAAATTCTGCCTCAAACCCATAATCAATAAAATCCTGCGTATTAACCTGTCCGAATAGTTCGTTATCCATTGGAACATCAACACTATTACTATTAAAACCGATATTACCTCTACTAATACGTTTACGCACAATTTCCTCTAGACCAGAAAAAGCTCCACTCACAATAAACAAAATATCGCGAGTATTTATAAGCTTCGGACCAGACTTTCCATTCTTTAAATCAAAGACGGCCTGCATTTGAGACTGAATGTCCATGGGGTTTCTCAACTGGACTTCCGTTTCTTCCATTAATTTGAGAAGGGCAGTTTGAACACCTCTTCCACTCACGTCTCTGCCCATTGAATTACCTTGGCTAGCTAATTTATCGATTTCATCAATATAGATAATTCCATGCTCAGCTAATTCGATATCTCCATCAGCTTTCTGTACAAGCTCCCTAACTAAATCATCTACATCCCCACCCACGTAACCAGTTTCACTAAACTTAGTTGCATCAGCCTTTACAAAGGGAACCCCGATAAGATCAGCAATGTGCTTTACCAAATAGGTTTTACCAACACCAGTCGGACCAACAATGACAACATTTTGTTTCGCAAACTCTATTTTGGAAGAATTATCAGGGTCCTCATCTTTCAATTTTCTCAAATACTTTGCATGATTATAATGGTCACATACGGCAATCGATAAAGCCTTTTTAGCCTCTTCTTGTTGAATAACGAATCGGTCTAAGTGTGAACAAATGTCTTTGGGTAGATAATTGAATTCAAAAATATCCTGACCTCTCTTAGGCTCCGTTTCCTCAGGGACTTCGGGGCGCTCTTCAGGAGAATTCATATCAGGGAAAGATCCAAATCCTACATTACCTCCAAAATTTTCTTTAAAGAATTCACTTAATTTTTTTGAAATTTCATCAGGTGATGGAGGGTTAGAATCATTTTCTTTTTCACTCATTACTTAATACTGCAACAGTATTGACAAAGGCTCAAGGAAGTGTCATGAAAATTTACTTATTACGCTCAAATTCTAATATTCTAGACCATAGCCGTTTGAATGATTCGTCACTAATTTGACTGCTAAATTCTGCAGATTGCGAAAGGTTACCGATCAGGTAGGAGAAGAGTGTTCTTTCTTTTATACTCTCGTCTAAAACAGACTTATCTGAAATTTTCTTGTCATATGAATTCGATATATTGATTAAAGAATTTGCGGATATTTTTGATATCGGCAACTTGGCTTTACCTTGAGCTGCTCCAAAAGAATAAGTAAAAAATTCTCTATCAGCCGAAATAATTTTCAATGTCCTTAGTGATCCTTCTTTTGTGGTGACAGGTCCGTAGTAAGCGGTCTTATTTATGTTATTGATTATTCTTTGGACAAAAGATTCCGAAGATGTCCAAATCTTAATTAGGTCCGCATGAATCTGTATAAATTCTGGATGACTGAAATTCGTAAGCTTAATCAAATTCAGTCCACTAAAAAATCGGAAGTCACTTGAGTAATCTTGGACCCCATCTCTTAACTCCAACATTTTCTGCAACTCTTTAACTCGTAAATTGGACATCCTCAATTCTTCTTCTTCAGTTTCTTTAATCACCAATTGCTCAGAAAGCCTTTGGTAATTCAACATGCGAGAATTGAGGATTTCCTTTATTTTATGAAAACTAACCGAAGAAATAATTTCATCAGATATATTCAACGCAGTAAGAACTTCGTTGGAATTTGGATTTTCGCGAAGGGTTGGAAATTCTCTAAAAAGCTCAATATCTTTTAGATAGGGTGCAGGAAGAACCTTCAACAATTTTATCCATGGATAATCGTCGTCTGGCGAATCATTCAGGGTGAAGATCTGAAAATATTCTTCAGCATCATCAAAGTCACCATGCTCCCAGTTCTGAAAACCAAAGGCCAAAAGAGCCATGGACTCATAACCATTGACCTCAAAATTAACCAGCTGATCATAGCTGATGGGCTTTCTTTGACTTAATAACTGCGAAGACTTCCTAAAAAATCGGTATAACATCTGATCTTCGGAATTTTCAGTATAATCACTTTTCTCCTCAAGCCTTTGAAAGACAGACCGAGCTCTTTCCAAATCACCTTGTAAAAGTATACTCAAACCTTGGTTAAAAAGCGACCAATTCACAGTAGGTTGCTTACTTTCAGGTGATGATGCGATTTGACCAAAAACTCGTTCTGCTGCCCCATAATCTGATTCAACCATCATGCCAATAGCCGCTAGAAATTTTCCAGTAACTGATTGTTTCGGGTCACTGATGTCGACATAAATGAAATCATCATTCTCAACTTCATAACTTGAATTACTACCGCCTACCGTTTCACTTTTAGCATTCAAAAATACTAAGGAACCCACAACGGCCAATAATGATATTAACAATAATATCATCTTAAAATGGGCATTAGATTTTTCATTCTTTTCAATCCTTAGACCAGCCCCGACTAACCTCACTGATGATTGGCTTAATGAGTTTTTTGCTTTATTAAAATCTTCTAATAAATCTTCATAAGAACCGTGCCGGTTTTCAGGAGATTTTTCCATCACCCTGTCAACTAATTCACAAGTAGCGATTGATATATT
>NYVP01000101.1 GCA_002684575.1 Verrucomicrobiales bacterium | reverse complement strand
TATGCATAACTTATCCTGATTGATCTATCATTATCAGTCTTTTATGCATAGATGCAATTCTGTCCAACTATGGACACTTATGCATATCATTCACTTTTTGATGCATCTTCATCGATCTTTTTATTTATTAGATGCATTTCCGTCCAATCATAGATATGTAAGAATAACTTATCTTAATTGATGCACCTTTATCGATCTTACATGCATTAGATATATCCTCATCCAATCATGGACACGTATGCATAACTTATCCTAATTGATGCATCTTCATCGATCCTTTATGCATAAGATCCATTTCTTTACAATCATGGACATGTATGCATAACTTATCCTGATTGGTGCATCTTTATCCATATCCTATGCATTAGATGCATTTCCATCCATTTATCGACCATTATGCATATTTTATCCTGATTGGTGCATCTTTATCGATATTGATGCATTAGATACATTTCCATCCATTTATGGACCATTATGCATAATTTATCCTGATTAGTGCATCTTTATCGATACTTTATGCATTAGGTGCATTTCTATCCATTTATCGACATTTATGTATTTCAGAGTGTAGCACACTATTTCATTATCCAGATTATCTACTTATTCGTGCTTCTTTAGTCCTTTAACTTCGTTATATAAGTATATTCCATTTAATGAGATCTTTTATTTTCTTTATTCTTTCTGTCATCGTTTTAACTGGTTTCAATTATTCCGATATTAATAAATTACCCCCAATCCTAGAGCCTAGTGATTCCCAACGAAAGGAATATGATCTTCCCCCAAGATTTTTTAAAAAATCTCTACTCGTACAAGATATACTTATTGCTACTTCTGACAAAGTTTCAGATTTAGCAGTAAATGAATCTGCATATTTGTTTGATCAAATGATGAAAGACATCAATCCTGATGTCGCTGACAGAATCAGATCAAGGAAGGTCTTATGCATCCTAGTTGGTAAAGATGAGCTTACTTCTCAAATTCCTCAATTCGTATCTGATAAAACCGGGAAAGACCTAGATTTTTATAATTGGCGCCAGCGTGGATTTCTTCGTTATATTAATGGTCGTCCTGTAGTCCTTTTTGCTGAAGAGGATGTACTTGAATTTAAGGGTGGAATGCAGAATGAAAGTATTCTAATTCATGAATTCGGCCATGTAATTCAAGGAGCGGGTTTCAACAAGGAACAACAAGAGGAACTCAATGCCGCATTTGCCAAATCCCGGGCAAGAAATATATGGAATGATGGTAGAGCGGCTCAAAGATTTCGGCGTGTTCANTCTAAAGAACCCACNAGCCTACTTGAGGCTCTTAAAAAATCTTTTCCTGATCAAAGTGNANNNCTACTNANTNAGTGTCTNGATGGNGGTGANATTCTCGTTAATGGAAANCCTACGAANTCTTCTGTCAAAATAACCACTACCGATGATGTTCTTATNGTCTTTGGAGGCCCNAANAAATGTTATGCTACCAGAAACCATGCTGAATACTGGGCAGAAGGTGTCCAGTGCTGGTATGANACTAATCGAACNATGGATCATGACCATAATCATATAGAAACTAGAGAAGGNCTGATTGGTTATGACCCTGGTCTGGCCAAATTATGTGAAAAGGTCCTCGGCAANAATANCTGGCGTTTTGTTTCCCCTAGAAAGAGAGCAGGGNAGGGNCATTTGAAAGACTTTGATCCNAATAACCTCCCTGAAGTAGTTGATTTGCCTCANATCAGAGAAGCNGCTCTCGATTACTATGATAANTACTGGTCNAGCTTTTGGGAACGCTTGAAGAAAAAGTATTCAGCCGAATAATTACGCACTCTGTGAATTCGTTCGTATCTCNTGAATGNCTAATTTTAACTCTTTGAGTTCCTCTTTTAGCGCNGCNATTTCTTGNGTAACATCCATATTNATTCGGTTATNTACATTTNANAGNGCCTCNTTGCCAAGAGANTCTAAGTAACCAGATTCGTCTGTAATATCCTTTATGTTGACGTTGATCAATCGAAGGCCAACCNTCCGTAACTNTNCTTCAACACCATCTNCAATTTGTTCAATAAACTGATCCCTGTCTCCATTAATTGCCTCAATATNCATCNTCGAAATAACANAACGCATNNNNCCNAAAATNATATCTCTCTGCCAAGTCNCTCACCTGANTCAGTTGGAGACCCAACAAACGTTCCGCCGCATTCGACATCACCGATGGATCAGTGGAAATACCAACCGTAAAAGTTGATGGAATATTNANCCTGNTGTTCTGTTTNGTANGNGCTCCCTCTANGGGAATATCAATNGGTATTGGAGTCAGGTCTAGGAACTCATAAGCTTGNATAACTGGCCAAATAAAAGCCGCTCCACCATGNANNCANNTAGCAGNANNNCCTNNGACNNGTTNTACCNTAAANGACAAGAATNCTNTCTGATGGACATTTTTGATATCTTGAAAAGAAAAAGANNNNCATTCCTANNCCAACGACAAGANAACTAATAATAAGAATTATTGAAAATGATTNACCGCCTCCCGCCGCCGATCGGCTCATTTGGCTCAATANAGTTNTAGCATTCATAANACTATCCTAACACTCCTTTAATATCCTATTCCATTATAAAATATGGNTTATTTTATAAGNATGCTAGGGAAGCTTATCGTTATCCATAGCNGCTTCAAAATTTACTAATCTTTTAAGAGAATTGACTATTTTCCTTTCCTTTTTGGAAATGTCATTCTTCTCGTTTGGGTCTTTGCTCAAATCAAATAGCTCTTCTCTGCCTTTTCCTGCGATCAGTTTCCAGGGCCATTGATGCAAAGCGGCATAGGTTCCGTTGACCCCCTTACAGTATAAGATTCTTTTATTTTCGAATTCTTTTTTCTTCGTTATAAGAGGCCANATATCCATCCCATCCCACTTAAGATCGGGTTTTTCTTCGTATCCTANGAGTCCACAAATAGTAGGCATCCAGTCAGTAACATGGGTCAAAGCCTTAACTTTTTTTGGCTCTATTTTTCCAGGCCAATAGGCTATTGCGGGGACTCTTATTCCACCTTCATAAAGTTGTGATTTCCACCCCCTCAATGGGGTATTGAGCCCTTTTATTTTTCCCTTGGCTTTGGTGTTTGGGTAACGAGAACTATCATCACCATTGGTTCCTCCATTATCAGAGAAAAAGATGACTAAGGTATTATCTTTCTGACCAAGTTTGTTAATTGCATCGATAATCTGACCGATGCTGTCATCCATNTGTTCCAAGCAGGCAACGTACTGCCGGCGTTCAGGCTCAACATTTTTAACTCTGTCTAGCCACTTGTCCGGTTCATCAAAAGGCGTGTGAACCGCAGTGTACGGTACATAAAGAAAGAATGGTTTCCCTTTTGATTCCTTGATAAATCGTAATGCATCCTTCGTAAGAAGATCGGTAACATGACCTTTTTCTTGAATAAGGCGGTCGTTTCTATGCCAGGTTTTACTGTATGGGCCATGCTTATAAAGGTGATTCCAAGGATTAATTCCTCCTGCCAGAGTACCATAGGATTGGTCGAATCCAAATTTTGTTGGGCCCCATTCTGGTTTTGATCCCAAATGCCATTTGCCGGCGATCGCAGTTTGATAACCGACTTCTTTAAGAGCTTTTGGCAAAGTGATTATATCCCACGGCAAAACTCTTTCATTGCTTGGTTTGGTGTTGCCAAAACGTGACCAATACCTGCCCGTCAATAAACCCACCCGAGTGGGTGTACACATCGGAGCCACATAATGCATATCCAGTTCTGCGCCGCCTTTTTGCAAACGATCAATATTGGGAGTTCTTATAGTAGAGCCATGATATCCCACGTCCGCCCAACCCATATCATCCGCTACCAATATAACGATATTCGGCTTCACTGGACGGCCAGTTGCAGATCCAACAAATGAAAAAATAAAATCAGATAAGAGGGGAAGGAAAAGTAATAATCTCTTAACCACAATCAGGAAAAAATTACACTCTTTAGTCTACAGAATTTGAAATGCAGTAAACCGCTCCTGCAGTTCGAATAAGAAGTTTTCCATCAACAATTGCAGGGCAGGCCATGCATAACTCATCCAAATCATTAACATGAAGGATTTCGAATTCTTTGCCTGTTTTTATCACATAAGTCTTTCCATTCTCGGCCAAACAAAAAAGCCTGTCTTTGTAGGCCCATGGCGATGTTGTGAAAGAAGCTCCTCGAGGAAATCGGATACGATCGTAAAACTGTTTACCCGTTTTGGAGTCATAGGTNGATATCATTCCCTGATCTAAAAGGAGATAATAAATTCCGTTATACACCAAAGGGGTGGTATTATAAGGTCCCCCCTTTGGCTGATACCACTGGATATATTCATTAGAATTATCGTCATCCTTGAGACTAATATCACCTTTNGCTCCAGGCTTAATCGCGTAAACAGGGCGATGAGGATCAGCAAAATAACCNGAAGTTACATATAATAGATTATCGACAACAAAAGGAGAGGGGATAACCAAGTTCGACATCCTTCCGGTAAGTTCCCATANTACTTTTCCGTCAAGACCATAGGACANGATNTTTTTCTTTCCTGGAACTACAATTTCTGTTCTTNCCTTTGTNTTCCATATGAATGGGGTTGCCCAGGTACTTTTACCNTCACGTAAAACTCTCCATTTTTCNGTGCCCNTTTCAGCATCTAAAGANGCNATATAAGATTGCTCATTATTATCATAAACATAAATAATCTGATTGCCGTGAATTACTGGTGAGGCCGCAGCACCGTAGTCCCACATCGTTTTTTTGGGTTCTATTGAATGTTTCCAAAGTTCTTTTCCATTCAAGTCGTAGCACCACATTCCNAAGTCACCGAATAGAACATATAAGCGCTTNCCNTCAGTGACTGGAGTTTCGGCNGCGTAGCTACTTTTGGGATGTCGACCCACGGGTGGTTCACCGGTATGTGCCTCATTTTTCCAAATTATTTTTCCGGTCTTCAGGTCCATGCAATAAACCATCCAATGGTGCGTACCAGAAGGAACGCCACGACGGCCTAGACCTAAATATAAACCCGCCTTAGGTTTTGCGTTTTCCTCCGCCTTATCGTTGATGACACTAGTTATAAATACCTTATCGCCCCATACNACAGGAGAGGACCATCCTGTACCGGGAACCTGAGTTTTCCATTTAACGTTTTCCGTTTTTGACCATTTTATAGGCANGCCCTCATGTTTACCGTCTTTAGGTAAACCACTAGCATCAGCACCTCTAAGCCTTGGCCAATTATCGGTATTCTCACCAAATCCAGGAACAGTTATAAAAACTAAATTAATAATGAAAANTGTAATTAACCGGTTCATCATGAATTAAAATAAAACGCATTGAATGTCTGATGCCAAAGGAATAATCATAAGTTTTAGTCGAATTTCCACAGAGATNATGTTTTTTGATNATATCTAAGNGTCTCGGTAATGGATAAAAATAGTAAGAATGACGAACAATCTGTAAAAGCTCCAGGATGGTCAGCAGCGACAGCGATCGTCGTAGGCAACATGGTTGGAATTGGCGTTTTCACCAGTCTTGGCTATCAACTTACGGACGTTTCCAGTAATTTTTCTATTTTGCTACTCTGGGTTCTTGGGGGCATTTATGCAATTTGCGGTGCCCTCTGTTACGGTGAGTTAGTGGCTTGTCGGCCAAGATGTGGAGGTGAGTATCACCTTTTATCTTCAGTGTACCACCCTAGCGCTGGATTTCTTGCTGGATGGATTTCAGTGACGGTTGGCTTTGCGGCACCGGTCGCTGCTGCTTGTGGAATTTTTGGGGAATATTTTNTTCAGTCAATAGGATTGGAAAACTTATCATCCAAAGTACCTGCGGTGATCATGTTAGTCGTTGTAACGGCCGTTCATCTAATGAAGTTAAGGGTAGGGGGTAATTTTCAAATTATCATGACCGTCATGAAATTNGGTTTAATCTTCNTNTTAGCAATTTCAGGGCTATTANTTGGAACNGAGGGNTCTTGGGATTTTACACCAAAAAAAGACGAATGGTCGGTCATNTTAAGTCCAGGTTTTGCTGTTGCCTTATTTTATGTGAACTATGCCTATGCTGGTTGGAATGCCGCCTCCTACGTTGCAGGAGAAATTAATGAGCCAGCTAAGAACGTTCCCCGTGCTTTATTATTNGGGACAATCTCTGTTCTTATCCTTTACCTACTAATTAATATTTCGTTTATCGTAAGTGCTCCCAAAAGTGAAATGGTTGGCCAAGAAGAGGTCGGTCTCATTGCCGCCCGATATATCTTTGGTGAATCAGGAGGNAACCTGATTGGTGCATTAGTTGCTTTTGGTTTAATTTCTGCCGTCAGTGCCATGACTTGGGCGGGCCCACGGGTAACCCAAATGATTGGTCAGGACTATAAAAAATTAAATTTCTTTGCGAAAACCAACCAAAATAAAATCCCGTACAATTCGGTAATTTTTCAGACATCAATTGCCATGATGATGTTAATCTTTGTTAATCCTGATCAAATCATTGTTTATCTGGAATTTGTTTTAAATCTATCTCTCTCGGCAGCAGTAGCTGGTGTCATTTGGCTACGTTTTAAGGAACCTGATCTAGAACGTCCTTACCGGTGTTTGGGGTATCCAATAACGCCCATTCTTTTTCTCTGCATGGCGATTTACATTATCTGGAGACTAATAGAAACCCGTCCGGTTGAATCTTTATGGGGATTAGGAACGGTTTTTCTAGGTATTATATTTTATTTTTTGGTAACAAAAAATGAATGCGATGTTGCTTCACTAAAAGGAAAATCTGATTAATCTGATTAATTAATGACGAATTTATTAAAATATATTCTTATCATTTTCTTTATATCTTCTAATCCGCTTCTTTCTCAAGGTGATGCTAATATTCCAAAATTACCTCGTGCTGTAATTATTGCTGAACAGCTCGCAGGGAAACTAGTAAAGTTAGAAAACGAGGATCTGGTTCGTTATAAATTGGATCCTGAAAAAGCGATCGATCATTTTCTGTTCTATTATTCTGCAAGCTGGAGTCCAAGCTGTCGTAAATTCACTCCTGAGCTAATAGAATTTTATAAGAAAGCCAAAAAACAAAATTCAAATTTTGAGATTGTCTTTATTAGTCGCGATGAATCAGAAAAAGAAATGTTGGCCTACGTAAAAAAAGCGAAGATGCCTTGGCCGGCCATCAAATATGAGGAAATAGATAAATTAGATTTTTTGAAAAAGGCTGGAGGGAGAGGTGTGCCTTGTATTTCTGTACTTGATAGCCGAGGGCTGATACTAGCTCACAGTTATCGTGGAAAAACAAGTTACATTGGTACCCAAGAGCCCTTAAATGAATTTTCCAAATTGATTGGATTTAGTAGGCAAAAAAATGATGCTGAATCACCGGAGGCAAGCAAAGAGTGAATTCAACAAGGGCTAACCATGACCTAGTTAAAGAATGGGTCATTAAAGACACAAATTCTGAAATTTCACTTGATACAAGTTATCCTAGAATCATTGAAACTATCCTTACTTCAAGAGGCATAATCAATAAGGAGGTCATTGAAGCTTTTTTAGAACCTACTCTTAAATCACTAGGTGATCCTTTTGCTCTTCCGCAAATGTCCACGGCTGTTGATAGGATTCTTGAGGCNATTGATAAAAAAGAAAATATAGTTGTTTATGGGGACTACGATGTTGACGGCGTCACTTCATTAACACTNATGAAAAAANTGCTTGGTGCCTATGATAATNTCNCTATCACNTTCATGCCTCATAGAATTGATGATGGATATGGACTTTCAATTAGTGCTCTTAAACANTGCATTGATAAACATAGTCCCTCTCTCATAGTGGCNGTCGATTGTGGAACAACTTCNATCAAGGAAATAGATTGGCTTAATGCATTAGGAGTCGATTCTGTAATTCTTGACCACCACGAACCGTTATCCGAGGGCTTGCCCAAGGCTAATGCAGTTGTTAATCCTAAAATCTCAGAATCAGAATTTCCCAAAAATTATCAATATCTATGCAGTGTTGGAATCGTTTTTAAGTTAGCTCATGCACTACTCAAATTACGGCCCTTAGCGCATTTCGATCTTCGTGACTATCTTGACATCGTGGCATTGGGAACTGTCGCCGACTTGGTTCCGCTGATTGATGAAAATAGAATTTTAGTAAAGAAGGGGTTNAAAATAATGGCCCGAACCAAAAATACAGGCCTCGCCGCATTAACCGAAATATCAAACATCAGACCGCCATTCAGTGCTATGGATATCGGTTTTAGACTAGGGCCTAGAATTAATGCGGCAGGACGAATGGATACCGCTAACAAAGCTTTGGAATTGCTATTATGCGAAGATCCATCANGCGCTAAANAAATCGCCAATANCCTAGAAGAGAACAATAAAGCTCGGCAGCTAGTAGAAAGCCAAACAACCCTTGAGGCTATCGAGATCTTAGAGGGCGCGGCCAACGGCGAGTATGATTTTGGAGCTGTTATTGGGAAAAGAGGATGGCACCCTGGTGTAGTAGGAATNGTTGCATCAAGGCTTTCAAAAAAAATTCATCGTCCTGTATTCATAGTTGCGGTAGATGAAAAAGGAAATGGAAAGGGAAGTGGTCGNAGTATTGANGGAATATCCCTAGTCGATTTCATTGAGTCTAATCAAGGGGTTCTTGAGAATGGTGGCGGNCATGATATGGCGGCTGGAATCACCTTAAAAGAAGAGTCATTGAAATTATTAAATGACAATTTACAAACGTTTGTTTCTTCTCAAATAAACAATTCTCTTCTCGTTCCGAAAATCGAGCTGGATTGCCGTTGTGAGCTAAATGAGTTAAATGTTGAGTTATTGGATCACTATCGAAAGTTAGAACCGTTCGGTTTCGATAATCCCGAACCCGTTCTAGTCTGCAGCAATGTGAAACCGACTTCTGAACCNAGAATTCTTAAAGAAAAGCACCTCCGTATGACACTCCGAAAAGGTAAATATACTTGTGATGCTATTTACTTTGGTGGTGCAGAATACCCNATTCCTAATCCTCCATGGGATGTTGCTTTTTCTATTCTCAGAAATGACTTTAGGGGAAGGGTTAGCATACAAATGAATGTTAAAGCCATTCGATCCTCAAATAATTCTGCCTAAATAATGTCGGTCACCCTTTTAACAGAGCTGAAGGATGTAAAAGGTTTTAGTTCTAAATATTGCACAGCGCTAAAGAAAATTGGATACACGAGCGTTGCCGATATTCTTGCTCATTATCCAANAAGATATGAAAATAGAGATCAATTTGATCAGTTTCCTAGCCTTCCAANTGATAGTGCAAGTTGCTATAAGGGTATTGTAATAAAATGTACTAGAAGATTTTTTGGCAGANGAAGATTTTTTGAGGCCACGATCAATGACCCTGATTCAGACAGTCATTCTGAAATCACACTTCGGTGGTTCAATATGCCATTCATTCATAAAATTATATTACCAGANCAAGAGATCATTTTTTACGGTAAGGTTAAAAAGAGTGGTTCTCGTTTAATTATAGATCATCCAGAATTCGAAATTATTTCCTCTGACGGTTCAGATTCTTNCCANATTCATCTGGCCAGAATCACTCCTATCTACTCTCTCCCCTCAGGCATTAGTCAAAGACCCCTAAGGGCAGCTATTTTCAATTTACTTCAAAATATTGATGATAATGATCTTCAAGAAATTCTACCTAAGAATGANGATGATCCAATCTCTCGACCAGACGCTATAAGACAAATCCATTTCCCTGATTCTGAGGAATTNATGAGGCTCTCAAGACAGTTTTTAGCCCTNGAAGAATTTTTCATATTGCAGCTTAGGGTCGCATACCGCAAATCNCTGCACAACAATCTCGNAGGCTCGATTCATCTCGGAACCGGTAAACTTATTGGCCAATTTTTAGAGTCATTGCCCTTTGAATTGACCAAAGCTCAANCTCGGTGCGTAGATGAAATTCACAACGACATGTCCCGGCCAAGACCAATGAATCGAATTCTACAAGGAGATGTAGGCTCGGGCAAAACGCTAGTCGCGGTTTGTGCCATTCTAAGGGCCATCGAATCCGAATGTCATGCGGTTCTAATGGCGCCAACTCAAATCCTTGCGGAGCAGCATTACTCGGTTCTTTCAAGATGGCTCTCTCCCTTAGGTATTGATGTTTCTTTATTTACATCAAAAAAGAAAACAGTCACAGATGCNTNCCTTTTCAAANACCAAAANTTTAGTGTCATTGTGGGAACACATGCCCTGTTGTATCAATCCACAAAAATTGAAAANTTAGGTCTTGTGGTCATAGACGAACAGCACAAATTTGGAGTTACTCAGAGGCANGATCTNATCAATCGTGGTTCTGCACCAGATGTTCTAGTTATGACGGCAACGCCCATACCTAGAACANTNACNCTTACCGTCTATGGAGATCTTGATGTTTCGNTTATTGATGAATTGCCGCCTGGCCGAGGAAGTATTAAAACCTACATGAGAGACTCCACAAAGCATCTCAAGGACGCCATTCAATTCCTAAAAGATCAAATAGAAAATGGGAGACAAGCCTATATTGTCTATCCTTTGATTGAGGACTCTGAAAAACTTGATGCTTNCTCAGTTGAGGGTGAATTTGATAATTGGTGTAAATATTTAGAGCCAAAAAAATGTGAACTCATTCACGGTAAAATCCAACCAGATATTAAAGATGAAATTATGGATCGGTTCCGATCTGGGGAAATTGATGCTTTGATAAGCACCACGGTTATAGAGGTTGGTGTGGATGTTCCCAATGCCTCAGTGATGTATATTTTTAATGCAGAAAGATTTGGTTTGGCACAATTACATCAGCTAAGAGGCCGTATCGGAAGAGGGCAGCACACGAGTTACTGCATTCTGATGACCAAAAAACCTTCATCTGATGCCAAAGAAAAACTTAAAGTTCTAGAAGATAGCTCTGATGGGTTTGTGATTGCTGATGCCGATCTAAAAATACGTGGTCCTGGAGAAATACTTGGAAAGGCTCAAAGTGGTTTAGATGGGCTCAAGCTTGGCGATTTGATATCCGATACCGATTTGGTCAGAAAAGCACAAGCATTGGCCGCTTCTTTGATTAGTCAAGATCCCTTGTTAAAAAGTCCAGAAAATCAGAGTTTAAGACTATTAATCGATAATATGGGGCAAAATAACGATTTAATTGCATAGGAATTTTGTTTGAGGATTTCCCTTATTTCTTGATATTGATAATCATCAGCAGGCTTTACAATCCAAATTCAAGGCCTGTCGTTTAAACATCTGAACTAAAAAATTCACGCCATGATAAAAAATATCATCCTAACCATTATACTTGTTTTTAGTTTTTCATGCTCAAAAACAGAGCTCTCGAAAGAGGAAAGTAATCAAAGTTCAAGCTCTGCTGAGCTTAAACAGGTTGTTCTTAATTACTCAAATATCGTGCATGCTAGTTATGTTGATTCAATGAATCTTGCAAAAAATATGCAAGAAAAGATTAACAACTTCTTAGAAGCACCATCACAAAAGGGTCTTGATGAGGCAAAACAAAGTTGGATTGATTCCCGATTCCCATACTTGCAAACCGAGGTTTATAGATTTTACGGTGGACCGATTGACGATGAAGATGGACCAGAGGGTTTACTGAATGCTTGGCCTATGGATGAGTCCTATGTCGATTATGTTAAGGG
>NYVP01000100.1 GCA_002684575.1 Verrucomicrobiales bacterium | reverse complement strand
CGCCAATATAAAGCAACGCGGAAACGTGCTGGGTTTTATCACGCAAGTAGAAAGCATATATGAAGGCAGCCGTGGCATTAATAGTAAAAATAAAACCGAAAGCTTTGGCCAACTTATCGGATCGTAACATGGTCATTCCATCAAATCCGGCCAGCCAACTGACGTTGTAAAAGTCACCAACCGGCAGAATATAGACCGCTAGCAGTGCTAAAACTGGAAGCGAAATAACATAAACATTTCTCGCAGTTCCCTTAAAAAACGGGACGAGCAGAGCTCCAAGGATAAGCACTAATGCTGGATGAACTGTCATAGTGCCCCTCCTTTCTTCTTCTTAGAAATCTTGCGAGCCGCCTTCTTTGCAGTTTTTTTCTTAGAGGACTTCTTGGTCGCTTTACCGGTTTTCTCCTCTTCGTAAAAGTCAGTCGGAACTTTCAACCAAAGTCCTAATCCCTTGGCAGCAAAAATCATCAATGTGCAGCTAACAAAACCCAACATAGCATAAAATCCAAACCAACCATCAACGCCAAACTTTTCTTTTCTCCCTAAGACAAACAATTCTAAGAGCACAGAGATTGCGCAACCCGCCAATAGTAAGCGCATCAGCAGCTTCTTGGTTGATTCCCGGTAAATCCAGTCTGTCTCTTTATCAGTTGGCATTAGTATTAGATTGTACTATTTATTTGAAATTAGTCCTGCAAGCTCAATAAACAGGCCGGGGTTAAAGAATGAAATCACCGAAAGCAAAGCGGTGATACAAAGCGGAATAAGACAGGCCAAAGGGGCCTCCTGACGGCCGCCTTCGTAAAGAGATTCCTCGGGGCGGCAGAAAAAGGCACGATAGACAATCGGCAAGAAGTAACACGCATTTAAAATAGAGCTAATAAGAAAAACCACTAAGAGGGCAATCTGGTCGGACTGCGCCGTACCCATAACCAAATACCACTTGGAAACCAGACCACCGGTAACTGGTAGCCCAATGACACTCAGTGAACCAATTGCAAAAGCAGTCATAGTAATTGGCATTTTTCGGCCGATACCAACCAACTCACTCACATACTTCTTATGCATCGCCACATAGATGGCTCCAGCACAAAAGAAGAGAGTGATCTTACCGAAGGCATGCATCGCAACGTGTAAAATACTTCCAGTAACTCCAAGAGGTAAAAGCAGTGAAACTCCAAGTATAATGTAACTGAGTTGACCAATAGTGGAAAACGCGAGTCGCCGTTTCAGGTTGTCCTGACTTAGGGCAATTAATGAAGATGTTATAACTGTAAAGGCAGCAATCCAACTCACCACAACAGCAATGTCCAGTTTCTCAAGAAGATCGATACCGAATACTCCTGTGAATACTCGAATTACGCAAAAAACACCAACCTTAACCACAGCAACGGCGTGTAAAAGAGCAGAGACCGGAGTCGGCGCGACCATGGCATTCGGTAGCCAAGAGTGGAAGGGCATCAGACCGTTTTTTGCAAACCCAAAGGTAAAAGCAAGAAGTACAATTAAACCTGCGCCTGAACCAATGTCTGTAGTTAATAAACTTCCGTCAGTAAAGTTGATATCCCCCCCTTTTTTCCAATAACAATATATCATTGCGGGTAAGACGAAGGCCACTGATGTTCCTAGAAGGTGACTCAGATAGGTTCTTCCACCCGACCTCGCTTCTTTATCGCCGTGATGAGTTACTAACGGGTAAGTGGACAAAGAGAGGATTTCATAAAAAATGTAAAGCGTTAGGAGGTTTCCTGCAAATGCAACGCCAATCGTGGCTGAAAGAGAAAGTGCGAAACAAGCAAAGAATCTTGTCTGGTCGTGCTCTTTTAAACTGCGCATATATCCGAGAGCATAAAGACTTGTAAGTATCCACAATGAGGAAGCAACAATAGCGAAAAGAATTCCAAGCCCATCAACTCTAAACTCAATCGGAATACCCTCTATGATTTCACTGAAAGAGAAATGGAGAATCTTACCTTCCCGAACAAGAGGCAACATGAGCAGAACAAAACCAAATTTAACAATTGCCGCCAAAAAAGTGATTCCCTCTCTAGCGTCTGGCTTTTTCCCTAATAATATGATGGCAGGCACCGCCAGCAGCGATACTAACCATGCAAGAAAGGGAATGAGACTAAATTCTACAGATGCCATTTAACCGTTAACCATTTCTAGAGCTTTAGTAATCCAAGAAAATATATTCTTGTTCATAATTCCAATAATAAGAATCGAAAGAGAGCCAACGCATAAAGGTATCAGCATCGACAATGGAACCGATTTTATACCTCCAGCCGGAATGGTATCACGATCCTGCACAGTAACTTCTTCTTTAATTCCTTTAATCTTACCAAAATAGGCTCTCTCGAATATTTTGAAAAATATCACCGCATTGATCAGACTTGAAAAAAGCAAGGCTACAACAAATTCCCACTGACCGGTTTCTACCCCACCTTTTATTAAGTACCATTTACTAAAGAAGCCACAAGTCGGGGGTAATCCTATCATGGATAGGCCGCCAATAGTAAATCCAATCATCGTGATTGGCATTTTTCTAAATAGATCATCAAAAGCATTCAGACGACTCTCACCGGTTCTAATGATTACAATTGAAGCAGCAATGAAAAGACAAAAGGTCATCGCTGCATCTGACAAGATATGGTAAAAAGCACCAGCCTGACCGTTCAAGTTCCCCAACCACGCACCACCGACCATATAGCCAACCTCAGCAATAATAAGATAGGTTAACATTTTTTTAATGTCATTCCTCGCAAGAGCGAGGAACGAGCCCGCTACAATGGCTACGACAGACATCCATATAATTAGTTCACTCCATATACTTTCAGTTGAATAAACGAAATCAGATCCAAACAACCAGAGCATTACTCTTATCATCACGTAGACCATGACCTTGGTCATCAAAGGAGCCATAAATGTTCCCGTCATACTCGGTGCATAGGAATACGCGTTTGGCAACCAACCGTGCAAAGGAAAGAAAGCCATCTTTGTCCACACGCCGAGCATTATGAGAATAAAGGCGACTACAATACTTTGACTGGCCCACAAATTCTCACTCCTAAGATAGTTATGAATGTCATCAATGTTTAATGTCCCTGTTTTGATGTATAAATAACCGACCCCCAGCAAATAAAATGAAGCACCAATGGTACCCATTATCACATAATTGAAACTAGAAAGAGCAGCCCTCCGGTTGCCCATGGCTATAAGTGCATAACTGGTAAGTGAAGTAATCTCGATGAGAACATAGAGATTAAAGGCATCATTCGTCATAATAATGCCACAAAGGCCAACGATAAGTAACTGAATCAGTGCATAGAAAAATGAACCCTTTTCACCCACTTCTGCAGAAACTCTTGTCTTTGAATAAATGGTATTTAGGAACCCCACAATCATCACCGCCAAAACAATTAAGCAAGCGAGCACATCCACCCTTAATTCAATACCAACCTCATAGCTTGAGCTTTCTGGCCATCCACCCATTCTGTATCGAAAATCACCTGATTTCAGACCTAGCACCTTAATCAACATCAGTAGTGAAAGCAGAGCTGAGCCCCCAAGACTTATCATAGCTACTACCCATGAATGGGCAGCGTTATTTCTTCCCAATAGAACACATATCAACGACCCAAATAATGGGAGCAGAAGTAATAGTATTGGTAAATGATCAGTCATGTCCTCCTGGCTTTAATTGATCAAGAATTTCATCCTCCTCTAGAGTTCCAAACGAACCATGAACTTTCTGGGAAATCGCCAGAGCAAGCCCCAGCGTACTTACACCAACAACGATGGCTGTTAGCATCAAAACGTGAGGCAGAGGATTTGCGAATTTATCTTTATCTATCGCATGATGATCACTTTTATCGGATTTATCATCAGTAGAAACTTCGAGTTTTGAACTATGTTTTTCATCTTGAGCATTCTCTACGTGCTCTTGGTGACCATGATGAGAAATTATTGGAATATTGGCCTCCGACTTAACCCCAACAGAAACATATAACAAAATAATGGCTGTTTGAAAAATAGCCATTCCGATCAGTTTTTTGATAAGATTATTTTTTGTAATCATCGCAAACAAACCAATCATCATCAAAATCACATAAATCCAATAGTTGAATTTTGGGACTATGACCTCCTCAATGAATGACGCAATAATGATATCCATAAATTAAAGACCTTTATCCAAGCGGCCTTTGGTTGAGAGATTAGAAAACATAGAAAACATGACAGCGGTAACCGTAAGAGCGACTCCAATTTCCACTGCCAGCATGCTATGAGAACGGGCCATTTCAACTCCGCCTGGAAGGATTGAATCCAAAGCAGAGTAGTTCAAAAATTCCTTACCCATAATCAGGCAAAGCACTCCCCATCCGACATAAATAATAATACCTACCGCAGCAAAAACTAATGTTCTCTTCTCGCTGAAGCAGCTTTTAGCTCTTGCGAGGCCGTAGGCTAATGCCAAGAGAATATAACTAGCCCCCAACATCACACCACCCTGAAAACCACCACCGGGACTGTGGTGCCCATGAGCAACAACATAAAGAGCAAAAAGCTGAATGAACGGCAAAATTAAACTACAGGTGATTTTGGCTAATAAACCTGCCCCCTCAT
The DNA here is from genome assembly GCA_002684575.1 of Verrucomicrobiales bacterium. GTDB lineage: Bacteria > Verrucomicrobiota > Verrucomicrobiia > Verrucomicrobiales > DEV007 > EC70. The sequence continues at coordinate 4,958 of NYVP01000100.1, read as the reverse complement.
CACCCACTTGATTCTTAGGCGTTGAATCATTATTTCCATAAGTTCTAAGAACCGCGATGATCCCTATCCCAGCAATAAATATAACAACTGTCTCAAACATAGTGTCATAGCCTCTATAATCAGCGAGCACTGCCGTAACCATGTTGGGAACCTTTGTTTTTTCTTCTGTCTTCTCAATATAAAAACTCGAAACGGGTCCCTCATTTGCAGGAGAATCTTGATCTCCCCAATCGGGAAAATCCTTTGTCGCAGACAACAAAAGAGAACCAACAATAATCACTGAGAGTAATCCAAAAAATTTCATTAGCCTTAATCTTTGGACCTCCTAGTAGTAGAAAAAACCGTTGCAATCATGATTACGGTTGAAACTCCAGCTCCAACAGCAGCCTCTGTAAAAGCGACATCAACCGCACCCATCTCAGCCCATAACAAGCAAATCAAAAATGAATAGATACCAAAAATCATAGAGGCGCCTAATAGATCCTTGACTCGCAATGCAATTACCGCGGTAACGACCAGAAAGATCAGTATAATTATGTCAAATTGCCAAATCAATGATTCTCGTATTTTAGATTTATTTTTTTACTTTCTTCTTAGCCTCAGATTTATCAGATACAGATTCTTCTAAGAATGGGCCACCAATATCATTTATCTTTGCTTTCTTATTATTGGAAACAGGAACAATTCCATCATCGTAACCCGCTTTCATTAAAAGGTGCGTGCTGGTTGGACTAGTAAGCATAATTAAAACCGCTATGGCCAATATCTTAATCGCAACGAGGAAGCTCATTCCTTCAAAATCACTCATCACCTGAATCGCCATGCCACTCATTATCAAAATGGTAGACAAAGTATCTCCTTTTCCGGCCGCATGCATTCTCGTATAGAAGTCCGGAAATCTAACAACTCCAATACTAGCTCCCAAAAAGAAGACCAGCCCTGATAAAATCAGGAGAACACTTAGTATATCAATTAATCCACTCATCACTAATTCTTGCCTCCCGTTGATTCATTACCGTAAGCCGGCCGAGTTCGATTAAAATATCTGGAGGCGGCTAGTGAGCCCAAAAAATTAAGCGCCGCGTATGCAATAGCAAAATCGACAAACATGGAAACATTATCAAAAAGCGCACCTATGATAATAAGCAATACTGCGGTCTTTGTTCCAATCACATTAACGGCGACAATTCGATCAATTGCAGTCGGACCCTTAATAATTCTGTAGATAACAGGAACCATCATTAGAAAAAGGCCAAGACCAGCGCAAATCAAAATAGTTTCCGTTTCAATCATTTCTACTAATCTGCAAACACATTATGAATTCTTTGAGCCATGCTGCTTACNAATCCTTTAGCGGCGTGATCGCTAATAGCATGTATTAAAAAAACATCACCCTTAATATCCAAAGTTACCGTGCCNGGAGTNAAAGTAATTGACTGGGCTAAAACGTACTTTTGAAAATCAGTTTTCAGCCCCGTGCGAAATTTAACGAGTTGAGGTTGAATTTTATCATTTAAATTTGGCGAAAATGAAATCTTAAGAACATGAATATTGGCTAACACGATTTGCCATAACAACCATAAAAGATATGAAGGCAAACGGAAAGCTTGCTTACAACGAATTAAAATACTTTTGGAACGATCCTCAAATAATAGATCGGAAGAAAGCCATGTAACNAGTGCGCTAGATATGACACCAAGCCCAATATGGAAAGGATCAATCAAGCCAGATAAAACTATCCAGGTAATTAATAATAATATAAAAACGGTGGCCTTATACATGTTAGCTAAACAGCTTATTAATAGCTAACCATCAGGAAAATTTTTTCAAGGTTTTTTGAAAAAACTAATGAATGTATCTTGAAAACAGTATTTGCTGAATTCTATATCTAACCAGGTTAGAATTAGTCAGTTTTAAAAGGACTCGCTGGAAGCCCCTCTTTATTGGAAAGGTTGGGGTTAANCAATTCATTCCAGCCAAATCGCACATTNTTTGGATCAGAGATACTTTCTGCGCTTACCACTACCGCATCTCCATCAATTACAGCATTGGCCTCGACAAAATTATTATCTGACCCTGATATCATAAAATCTGAAAGATCTTTACCATCCCTAGAGATTAAACCGCCTCCAGTGCTGGTGAATTCAACTCTAATTTTATTACCTTCCACTTTCATAGATTTGTATAAAGGGCCTGAGAAAATAACNTCTTTTTTTCCATAATCTTTAGCCAACGCCCATAAAGCCAACCTCTTGCCAACGGCCTGCTTGTTTCTGGGGTGAATGTCTTGGATGTTACCAACATCCGTAATCACTGCCATCCCGGTCCCTGGAACTTTAAGAGTGGCGGTTTGAGCTTCCCATATATCAGGTAACGCTTCTCCTTTATTATATNTGTANGGTGCTATTTGCACGTAGTAGAATGATAGATCATCATTCTTAAAAACATCACGCCATCCAGCAATAAGGGCCTTCATCTTATCGTGATAAGCCATCCCTTCTCCCACATTCGATTCTCCCTGGTACCAAATGGCTCCCTTAACTGAAAAAGGAACAACCGGCGCTATCATTCCATTATAAAGACCAGTAGGGTTACCATGGTTAAGTTTTGGAACTTGAGGAGGCGAAGGGATTCTCCTTCCATCTTCGACAGCACGTTTTACTGCATCCGCCCACCGTTGAGCACGATCAACAATTTGATTAACATCGGTAAATCTTCTGACTTTGTCAGCCACTGATCTTAGACTGGGAACTGAATCAAATCCGGACACAGGAGTCCACGGCTCGATTCTGGTACCACCCCAAGCTGACCCTATTAATCCAATGGGAACCTTAAGCTCATTATGCAAATGTCTTCCAAAATAATAAGCAACAGCTGAAAAATTCGGAATATTTTCAGGACTACACTCCTTCCATGAACTATTACAGTCCGATTCTGGGAATGAGGAAGCCTTTCTTGGCACATGAAACAATCTAATTGAGGGATATTTAGCATTATCAATTTCTTCTCCCGGATTTTTAGAGCCCTTAACTGACCATTCCATATTGGATTGACCGGAACACACCCAAACTTCTCCAACAAGAATATTAGTTAAAGTAACCTCATCGGAAGGTGAGGTTATCTTCATTTCATAAGGCCCCCCAGTTTTGATCGGATCAAGATTGACACTCCACTTACCATTATCAAGTACCTTGGTTTTTTTTACCTGACCAGATATAGAAACAGTAACTTCACTTCCAGGATCTCCTTTACCCCATATGGGTGAAATGGCGTTACGTTGAAGAACCATATTGGACCCAATAACTTTCGGCAGCTCCAGACGAGCATGCACCATTTGGGAAAGAACACACAATAGAAAGATGAAAGTAATTTTTATAGTTCGCATATAATTCTATGATGAAGATTGGTTTTAAATTTACAAGGCCAGACTCTTGTTAAAAAAGATCCTAAAAAAGGCAGGATTCTCAATTAGTTTCAGGCTCCTCAGAAACAGATAGCCTCAGAAATTGATTTTTACTCAATGAGTCCACAGAATCATCAATCCGAAATCTTACTGTTTCTGTGCCGTCTCCATTATTGATTCGCCCCCTGTATTCGATCCCTTCTTTTATCCAGAGACTGAGCTCATCAGATCTCTCTGCAGAAAAATAGACTTGGTCATGACCTATAGCTTGTTTGATTTCAAGACGCAATTCACCTTCCTCTGTAAGCTTAATCTCCTTTGTGGAATAGTCTTTCTTTAGAGGATTGGTGTTTTCAAGATATTCAAGAATAGACAACCGGCCATCACCGTCCGCATCTTTCAATAATTCGACACCACCATATGATTCGACCCATGATTGGAGAGGCACGAAATCACTGAACCCAGGTGAGCCTCCAAAATCAAGACTACTTCGCCAACTTCGAGACTCAGCGGGGTCATTAATACCAGGCATCATTAGCGTTAATGAATAACCATCTCCATCGGCACTAACTGGCCAAGGGCGACCATCATTATAGGAAACCTCTGAAATAATTGTGTTTACAGAATTTTGCAACACTATCCTCTCCCCTGCGTTAGATAATTTATTACTTCCATCATCCTCTAAAAAAGATCGATTCAGCAAAGACGCATTTTCCAATACTCCATATCTTTTGGTAAAAGCTTGAATATTGGAGGGTATCACTAGGCGTTCACTAGGTGCCAGTAAAGTCCCCGAAGGAATAATAAAACCAATACCATTAGTAAATTTTATGTCACTTAAATCTATAGTTCTAGACTCACTTATATTGAATAACTCAATCCACTCAAACATTGAAGCATCATTAAAACCCAAAGCCACTTCCTCGTCACTCGGAGGGTTTGGATTATAATGAATTTCACTTATGACAAGATTTTCTGGACCCGCGGGATCAATAGTCCCACTTCCAGTAATTGAGTAATTGGCAGAACCAATTAATTCACCCCCAAAACCAATTCCTTCTAATGTATATTCATTCAAACCTGATTTGACCGGCAAATCGACTTCCCATGTGTTGTCATCAATCCACCTTAAATCAAGACCCCTTTCAGTTCCCGCTAATCTGATATAACGAACATCAACCCAAGCATCACCTCGAACTGAAACATTAGATTCATTTGTACTTGATCCACTAGCACTACTGACTTTGAAAGAGACTTTAGAGACAGCATTATCCACAAGTCTTCTGACATGACTTGATCTTGATCGAATATAGCTGGAATAACCATTTAGATTTTCTTGAAGAAATTCAGTATAATGCTGCAACCATGGTGTCATGTATTCAGAATTAAATGCATTTTCTATTATATTGAGTAAATGGCCATAATAAGCGCGCTCATACTCAGGACCGATTCCGATTAAACGGTTTAAATCATTACTTGGCGTTACCCCGGATGTTGCACTATTAGTAAAAGTGAAATCCATGTCCCATGGAAAATACATTGCCTTACCATCCGT
>NYVP01000099.1 GCA_002684575.1 Verrucomicrobiales bacterium | reverse complement strand
TAAATGGAAAGCTTCAATGGATGAGGTCCGCTCTTGAAAAAAAGGATGGGCCATTTGCTGATAGTTGCTTTATAGGTGACCCAGTGCCATACGGCAATCTTGTTCTCGTGCCAATATTAGAAGGCACTGGAATGTATCTAATCGCGTTAAATCCTGATAGCGGATACACGCAATGGAAGACGTTTCTTGGAGATGAGCCAGAGTCTGGAATCGCTCCGAATTCATCTGTAATGGTAGCAATAGCGGGTGGAGAAGCTTACGTTGCTACAGGGACAGGGTTAGCCTTTTCTCTAGATGCGATATCAGGTTCTTTGAATTGGGTTGTCCGATATCCAAGGACTGTGAAAAATAATGCGTCAAGATTGCAGGAACTACAACGGTTTGGCGGTTTCGCTAGNGGTAATATGGGAATNCCAGATTTCGATGGGTGGGATATAGATNCGGTTATCCCCTCAAAAAGAGTGGTTGTTTTTGCGCCAACNGATTTTAATCAANTGATAGCTTTAGATCGAAGGACAGGNAAATTGATTTGGGAGACAGCTCGCGTTCCTTTGCGTGGAGGAAATGAAAGTAGTTATGTTTTAGGTCTTTTGGATGAAAGGCTTTTTATTGGAGGGGGTGGTGTTGTTAGATGTTATGATGTCAGCGGCGGCAAGATGTTATGGGAGAATACGTTTCCTAAAGGTTATGGAAGAGGGGCTCTGACCCAAGAGGATATATTTATACCATCAGGTAAAAAGNATATAATAAAGATTTCGAATATTGACGGAGCGATAAAAGATCAGATAACTGTTATTCCAAAAGATGATCAACCGTTAGGAAATATTTTTTCCAATGGGAAAAATATAATTGTAATGGGGTTGCGCCAAGTTTTTTCGGTAACTGAAAAGCTTCAAAAAAAAGAAGAATCTAATGAAAAGAATAACCNNGAAGAGATTAAATGATAAAAATATAATCTATGGGTTATCGCTATTTTCAAAATAATGAATACAAATAACAAAACAAANACATTTGGAGTAAATAGAAGGTCATNCCTCAAGGCCATGGCCCCTTTTTGTGTTCATCAAGTTCTGAATAATAAGCTCTACTCAGCTAATGAAAAGACGGCCGACGATTTGATTGATAATAGAACTCGAAAAGCCATTGANAGAGGCTTAAAGTTTCTAGCAGGCAGGCAAGTTCAAAGGGGTGCTGATAGAGGNGCTTTAGGTNCTTCAGGNTATTCGGGNAGTGTTGGAATTTGTGGGTTAGCTGGCTTGGCTTTCATGAGTGAAGGGAGTACTCCGGGAGTTGGTTTATATGGTAAGGAGGTTGANTTGTGTACCGAATTCTTAATGAGGCATACTGGTCCAACTGGATATATTGCACGTGGTTCTGGAGCAATTGGCAATATGTATGCACATGGATTTGCTATGCTTTGTATGACTCAGGCTTATGGGATGTCGCGTAAGAGAGAACTAGGACAGAAATTAAGGGCTGCAGTCAAATGCACATTGGGAGCCCAGAATGAACAGGGNGGATGGAGGTACAGGCCTATTAAAAGCGANGCCGACCTNTCAGTAACAGTATGTCAAATAATGGCTTTACGTGCNGCAAGAGATTCTGGAATTAATGTTCCTGATTCAGCNCGTGATAAATGTATCGAATATGTTAAGAAAAGCCAAACTGCTGATGGTAGCTTTAGATACACTATGAGAGGGGGGCATACAACTTTTGCTCTTACAGCAGCTGGTTGTGTTTCATTGTTTAGTGCAGGCATATANGATGGTCCACAAATTGAAAAGGGTTTGAGTTACTTGAAGAAGAGGAAAAATAACGCCGAGCGTCATTATTTTTACTATGGGCATTATTATGCGGTTCAAGCAATGTGGCATGCTGGAGGAGAGTGGTGGAATGATTGGTATCCCAGTATTCGAGATAAGCTCATTTCAAGCCAAGGTGCTAATGGNGCCTGGAGTAATTCTTCTTATGGNCAAGAATATGCNACNGCTATGGCATGTATAATCCTTCAAATGCCAAATGATATGTTGCCAATTTTTGCAAGGTAAATAATTCACTGTTAAATAATTTGAGAGACTTATTACATTGGTTCGGTTTTGATCAGGAAAGTATTCCTGAAGATGCTGANGTTTCATTTAATTTTGCCAATTTACCTGAGTCGTGGAGAGTTTTTGTCTTTCTTGCCGTAATTGTTTTAATCGGATGGGTTGTTTATAAAGTTTATCAGAAGGAGAANGATTCATGTCCAAAAGGTATTAAAAGATTATTATTTTTTTTACGATTATCTGTTTGTTTAGTTTTAGGAGTAATTTTTCTTGAGCCCTCTGTTACGTACACTCAGTCAAGATCATTNAGGCCTATTATAAAAATTTTAAGAGATTCGTCTCAATCAATGAACATTAATGACGGGTATGCCACTGATGAATCTGCTAAATCTGTATCATCGGTTTTAAAGAAGAGTATTGAGGAGGTGCGATCTATTAAGCCNTCAAGAGTTGAGATTATTAATACTGCTATTAANGCTAATGAAAGTGAATTTCTCATCAAATTAAGAGACAAGGGTAGAATTAAAGTTTTGGATTTTGGAGAAAAGCCCGTTGAAGTTGACGTGGCAGACAAAAAGACAACTGATCAACAAGTAAATGATGAAGATGAGAGTGGAGAGCTGATATCAATCAGCTTGCCTGATTTAATAGCTAAAGGAGTAGGTACTGATCTTTCAAAAGCGATTGACGAATCAATTGAAGAAAGTCTTACGTCATCATTAATTATTTTTACCGATGGACAGCATAATACATCATCAGATTTGGAGGATGCAGTAAATTCAGCAAAACTGAGAAAAATACCATTATATTTTGTAGGGGTTGGTGATCCTGATCGTCCCAGAAATATTACTGTTTCAAATGTTTATGCTGATCCACAGGTTTGGAATAATGATCCGTTTCAAATACAGGCTGTAATTAATTCAGAAGGACTAGATAATGATCAGGTGAAGATCGAATTGGTGGAGATTGAGAAGACTGAAACTGGTGAAGATAATGAAAAAATAATAGCTGAAAAAAATGTTGCTCTTAGTTCAGAGAATGAAAGAATTAAGATTGATTTTATTCATACTCCTAAAACCCCTGGGGGAAAATTGTTTACTGTCAGAGCTGAAGTAATTGAAGGTGAATCAAACATTGATGATAATTCACCTCCATCACCCACCAGAGTTAATGTGCTTGATGATAATGCAAAAGTTTTGTTAGTGTCCGGTGGTCCTAGTTGGGAGTATCGTGCTCTAGTAAGATTGCTAACTAGAGAGAAGATGGTCAATCTTTCATGCTGGTTGCAAAGTCTTGATGATGGTCGTTTGCAGCAGGGTAATACACCTATTAGTAGTTTGCCTGTTACCAGGGAAAAACTTTTTGAGTATGATGTTATTATTATGTTAGACCCCGACCCTAGCGAATTTAATGATGAAATTATTGATTTATACAAAAGCTTTGTCAGTGAACATTCCGGAGGGTTTCTATACATGCCGGGGCCAGTTAATGCAGGCAAATTTCTTTCTGATTCACGTACTTCAAGCGTAATTGAGTTACTGCCAGTTTCATTAGGAGATGTTGGAGGTATGGAGGTGAGCGGTTTGTTATCTTTAAACAATCGAGAGTGGCCGCTCACAATTGTTGCTGCAAACGCAGATCAACCTATTATGAGGTTTTATGAGGACCCTCAAAAAACATTAGCACAGTGGAAAAAGTTACCTGGCACATATTGGAGCTTTCCTGCTCTTGAGGCTAAGCCTGCTACCAAAGTTTTAATTGAGCATTCTGACCCGACATTGAGAAAAAAAGAAATTCCAAGACCATTGCTTGTTACCGGTCAATTTGGAACAGGAAGAACAACCTACTTAGGGTTTGATGGGACTTGGAGGTGGCGAACGAAGGGGCTCGATGCAGAATTTTTTAAGCGATTTTGGGTTCAGACTACACGTTATTTGGTAGAGGGTCGTTCTTTGGCTGGTAAAAGAAGAGGCCAAATTGAAACTGAGCGGTTTCAGTATCAAATAGGAGACAAGATCAGATTGACTGCGACTTTGCGTGAAAAAAACTTTGAATGGATGAATGATGAAAAAGTTAAAGGAATCTTGACTTACCCTAATGGGGAAAAGAAGGAAGTTTTATTCGATCTTCTACAGAATCAAAAAGGAATTTATGAAACAACTGTAGTCGCAGTAAATGAAGGCGCATATGATGTACTCATTGAACTGGAAGGAGATAATAATGAAATGGTTAATGTAAAATCAAATTTCATGGTCGTCTTTCCTTTTCAAGAAATAAAAGAGACATGGCTTGATAGAGATAAATTGAAAGCGATTGCTGTATCAACAGGAGGTGGATACTACAATCCCGATGAAATAGCCACAATACCTGATGCATTACCTGATTTATCTAGGAAGCTTTCTTACGATAGTCCACCAATGCCAATCTGGGACAATCGAATTGTTTTTATTCTACTTGTTTTACTACTCATTTTTGAGTGGGCTTTTCGTAAAAAGTATAAACTGATTTAAAATTACGATGTCCAACAAACCAGCTAATAGAATTCCTTCAGAGATTGCTACCATACTTGGTAGAATGCGTCGTGGGGTTCAGCGATATTTTATTATTGATGGTTTGAAGTACGTTTTTGCGATTTTAATCGCCTTAATTGTTTTGGATTTTTTGATAGATAGAACCTTTCGAATGGATTTTTCTCAACGCTTGATCATGCTTGTTTTGAGCGTGGGATACTTATCTTTTGTTGTCATAAGAAGATTGTTCAAGCCACTAATGTCAAGATTAAGTGATGACGCACTTATGCTGGAACTTGAGAAAGCTAATGGAGGTATGAATGAGGCATTAATAAGTGCCCTTGAGTTATCAAGAATGCGAGTTCCTGATGATGCCAATGTTTCCATAGAGATGATTGATCAAACAGTGAAGGCTGGCGTTTTGCATGTTGAAGATGTTGATATTAGTTCTGCATTCAGGCTGAAGAAAATGAGGCTTAATTTTTATATTTTAATAGCGTTGTTGACGTTTTTTGTGGTTGGAGTTTTTGGTATGGCAAATAATGATTACTTTGCCATTTGGTATAAGAGGAATGTTTTACTTCAAGAAATTCAGTGGCCTAGTAATTATGAGTTAGGAATAATCGGGCTTTCAGATGAAAAAATAAGAGTTGCTAAGGGTGATGATTTTTCAGTTAAGGTCATTGTTAAAGAAGGGTTCAAATCACTTCCAAATTCAATCTTCATAGAATTTAAATCTGAACAATACAATAAATCTGAGGAGGTTTATGCTGGCAATGATGGTGTGTTCGTTTCGTCTCCTGTTGATTCGTTGGCAAGCTCTGAATTTAGAGTTTTGAGTAAGGAGTTCGAGACGCCTTGGTATTCATTAGAGATTGTTAACAGACCATTGATGGAGGGCCAAATTTCATTGGATGTGATATATCCAAAATATACTGGATTAAAAAATAACAGCCTTGTTGCTGGGGAAGGGCCCTATGAATTAATTAATGGTTCGGTGCTAAAAATTTCTGGCAAAACTGATAAGATTTTGACCAAGGCGTTCATTAATTCTAACGAGTCACAAATTGATTTAAGCGTTGATGATTATTCTTTTCACGGTGAATTAAGTGGAAATAATTTAATTACTGGATCTTATGTAATTAATGTAGAGGACAATGAAATAGGAGTGTCTAATATGGACGGAGAAACTTTTGGACTAGGGTTTAATGAGTCGCCCAAATTTCGGTTGCGTATTGTTAATGATAGAAAACCAAAGCTTAATATTAAAACTAATGGTCTGAGTGGTATGATTGTTCCGGGTGCTATTATTCCATACTCCGGAGAAATTACCGATGATTTTGCAGTAAATGCTGTTGAGATTATTTATTCAATTAAAGAAGACACCGGGGAGAGACGTGAGTTGACTGGTAAGCTTCCTCCAAATGGAATTAAACCTCAGTTAGGTGGTAAAGAAATTCTAATGGATGATAATGTTGATCTTGCGCCGTTAGATCTACCTGTTAATTCTAGATTTAGCCTACATTTTACGGCAACTGACAATAACAACGAAACTGGGCCTAGCGTCGGTGAGTCTACTAGAATGTTGTTTAGAGTAGTGGGAGAAGCAGAATTGAGAACAGATTTGCTAAGAAGAGAAAAAGAACAAAGACAGCTGATTATAGAGTCAATTAAAAAACAAGACGCTATTTTAACTGATTCGGGTGCTTTAGCTGCCGAGTTGGTAGATGTTGATGAATTGAGTCGAGAGAGTAAAGAGAGGCTAGCAAATCTTCAAAAGAATCAGAAAAATTTGGGTAATGATATTTCGAATNTNGCTANAAGTCTGAAAGGAATGGTTATGGAGATCAAAAATAATAAATTGGAAGAAGAAGGGGGTATTCTACAGAGCCGATTGACTGAAAAAGTGATAGATCCTCTTATTCAGTTAACTAGTGAGTCATTACCTCTTCTTTCAATTGATTTGGATGAAGTCAGACGAATGAACGATAAGACGTCAAGAAGAAACAAATTTAATGATATCAATAATTCACAATTATATGTTATTCAGACCTTAAAAGAAATTTTGGTTCACATGGTTAGAAACGAAGGATACCAACAAGCACTCAATTTACTATACGAAATTCAAAGGGCCCAAGAAAGAATGAATAAAATGACAACTAAGGCTAAAGAAGCGTCCTTGGAGGATATNGTTAAGGAAAAAAAAGATAATTCAATAGATGATCAAAAAGAAATTCCTGAAAAATGACTATTTTCAAATTAGGATATAATACCAAAATGAACACAATGCCACNTAGAAAGTTTTTTCATATTCTGACGATTGTAGCTATCACCTCAGTGTTATCACAGTTAAATAAATCAAGCGCTAGCGAAGATTCTAAAACTGAGCCTAAAGCGGATGCAACAAAATCAACCCCGCTCGGAGTTCGACAGCAAAGCATAAAGAGAATGGTNGCCGAGCTTGAAAATCAATTTTCAGATCTTGCTCGATTGTTNCAGGAAGAAAACCCTGACCAAGCAAGCAAGTTGATTGATGCNTTTAAGGCTTCTAAGGAGATGCTTCTTGAAAAAAGAATGGATGACATCACANAGTTGCTTGATCTTTCAAAATTGGATAGTGCAAACGAAGAGCAAAAGAAAACTATTGATGACATAAAAGGGTTAATTGAATTTTTGCTCAAAGAGGATGACGAGTCAGAGCGAATCAAAAAAGAAATTGAAAAACTNAAGAAATGGAAAGCTGATCTTGAATCNCTCATACAAGATGAAAGTGANCTTAAAGATGAAAGTGAACTNAGATCAGATAAAGACAAAGCTTTGGAGGAAATGGACCGGAATATTGCTGAACTTAAAAGGCTTATAGATAAACAGAAAGAGATTAAAGAGGATACAGATAGAGAGTCTACTAATGGCATNGAAGGTCTTGATAAAATCGCTGATGCTCAGAATGAATTAAGGAAAGAAACTGAAAAACTCCAAGAATCCTTAGGCNAAAAAGATAAAAATGATCTAGAAGAAAAAAATAAGCCTGCCAACTTAATNAAAGATGCTGTAAATGACCAGAAGCTTGCAGAACAAAAGTTGGGTGAAGGAAAAGGTAAGCCAGCAGCAGAATCTGAAAGTGAAGCAATAGACAAGATGCAAAAGGCTTTGAATGGTCTTGAAGAAGAAAGAAATCGTATTGCAGGAATCGACCCTGAGGATTTACAGGAATTGACTGAAGATCAAAAGGAAACAGCTCAAGAAACGGCTAAACTTTCCGAGGAAATAGAAAAATCAAATGCTTCTGAAGGAGATTCAGATCAACAACAAGACCCTTTAAAAGAAGGTCAAGAAGCGGCACAAAATGCTATTGATTCCGCTAATGAGAAGATGAATTCAGCAGCTGGACAGTTGGCTCAAGGTAACCCAGGGCAAGCGGCTCAGCAGCAGAAAGATGCAATTGAAGATTTAAACAGGGCCAAGGACGAGATTGATAAGCAACTTGAGGAATTACAACAACAAGAAAAAATGGAAGCGCTTGTTCAATTAGAACAAATGTTTACAGAGATGCTTGAAAAACAGAAAGAGGGATCTGCTAAGGTTTTGGTGTTAGAGGCAAAGCGTCAGGATCAGGACGGTCGATTGAANAGGGNAGATAGAATNGAGCTGAGATCAGTTGAAATATTAGAAAGAAAACTTTCTGAAAAATCTGACGAAGCNGTAACCTTGCTAAATGATGAGGGGTCTAGTGTGGTTGTGCGGAATGTTGTAGAGGGAATGAAAAATGACTTAATCGCTATAGCAGATAGANTTGATGATAATGAAACAGGTGCTTTTGTTCAGAGGTCGCAAAAAGAGGTAGAGCTAACTCTTCAAGAATTGATTGATGCTGTAAAAATTGCTCAGAAAATGGAAGAGCAGCAACAACAACAGCAACAACAACAGCAACAGCAGCAGCAACAACAACAAAATTTATTGCCTCCAAGTGCTGAGTTGAAATTGTTAAGACTGACNCAAATGCGNATNAATAGACGNACGGTNGATTTTGAAATNCAGTTAAATAGTGATNAAGNTCAAAATGATGTTCTTAAGCGACAGGTTAATGAGGTTACCTTATTACAAAAAAAAGTAACTGAATCAGCAAGAGAGCTTGCTGCTCGAGGT
>NYVP01000098.1 GCA_002684575.1 Verrucomicrobiales bacterium | reverse complement strand
GCCACACAAATTTTCCATGACGATAATAGCAGTGAAGATCCAAACATTTCCTCCCAAGCCGGCCATGATCAAAAAGTATCTATCAGCCAAAAACTCTGAGGCTGTTTATTTAGATATTGTTCAAGAGCTTTTAGACTCTGATCATTATGGAGAAAGAATGTCAATGTATTGGCTCGATCTTGTCCGTTTTGCCGACACTGTCGGTTACCACGGAGACCAAGATCACAATATTAGTCCATACAGGGATTATATTATGGAGGCATTCAATCAAAATATGCCTTTTGATCAATTCACTCGAGAACAGTTAGCTGGAGATTTATTGGATAGTCCATCAATCGATCAAAAAGTGGCGACAGGCTATAACAGACTACTTCAAACTTCTCACGAAGGTGGAGTACAGCCTCGAGAATATTTGGCAATTTATGCCGCCGATCGAATTCGAAACGTTTCAGGTGTTTGGATGGGGGCGACAGTAGGCTGTGCTCAGTGTCATGATCACAAGTATGATCCATACACCGCTCGAGATTTTTACTCAATGTCTGCTTTTTTTGCTGATATTGATGAAGAGCAACATTTTAAAGTTGGGTCCAACGATTTGCCGACTAAAAGGCCTCCCGAAATACCAGTATTAAGTTTTAGAGACCGTGAAGAATTGAAAAGACTTGAGTCTATTAAATCAAAAACACAGGAAATTATTGATGCAATTAAATCAATTAAAGCGAGAGAAAGACTTACGATGGTGACTCAAAGTGTTAAGCCTCGTTTGACAAGAATTTTGCCAAGAGGTGATTGGCTTGACGATACTGGAGAAATCGTCGAGCCGGCAGTGCCTACTTTCTTAGGTGATTTAAAAGTAGAGGATAGAAGAGCTAATCGATTGGATTTTGCTAACTGGCTAGTAGACCCTGAGAATGGTGTTGGGGGATTAACCGCAAGAGTGTTTGTTAACAGGTTATGGTATTTAATGTTCGGGGAAGGTATTTCGACTAGTCTTGATGATTTTGGTGGACAGGGTTCGCCACCAACAATTCCTGCACTTCTTGATAATCTATCTGTAGAATTTTATAAAAATGGATGGGATATTAAAAAATTGATAAAGTTGATCGTTACGAGTCACGCGTACAGGCTAAGTTCAAATTCGGATTCTAAAACAAAGTTGTTAGATCCCCTAAACCATCATTTTTCGCATCAATCAATGCATAGGCTTCCTGCCGAGATGATTCGGGATAATATTTTAGAAACCAGTGGTTTGTTATTCAAAGAGTATGGTGGTCCTAGTGTTAAGCCTTTCCAGCCGAAAGGTTATTATAAACATTTAAACTTTCCGAAAAGAGAGTATCAAGCGCATACCGATAAGCGTAGATTAAAAAGATCTGTTTACATTCATTGGCAAAGACAATTTCTTCACCCGATGCTTCAGGCGATGGATGCTCCTTCAAGAGAAGAGTGTGTCGCCAAAAGATCAAAATCCAATAGCCCTGTCGCGGCAATGGTTTTATTAAATGATCCAAGCTTTTATGAGGCCGCGGAAGAATTTGCTAAAACAATTATTCAAAGCGCCGACAGTAATGATGAGAGAATGAAATTTGCTTTTCAAAGGGCGCTTTCCCGAGACCCAGACCAGCTCGAGAAAAATATTATTTATCAACTTCTAAAAGATATAAGAAAGGGATCAAGCGATGATGATCAGTCGGATTTGTTATGCTGGACTGCAGTGGCAAGAACTATTTTTAACTTTTCAGAATTTAACACAAGAAACTAATGCTTATGCAAGATCAATCGGATATACTCAAAGTACATCGTAGGAGTTTTCTTAAAAATTCAGGCCTTGGACTCGGTGCTGCGGCGCTAAATTCCATGTTGCTTAGTGATTCTTCTGGATCTAGTGCAGGCGTATCTGGTCTCCCCAATCTACCCTTCAAAGCGAAGAGGGTAATTTTTTTATGTATGGCCGGCGGGCCATCACATTTGGAAACTTTCGATTACAAGCCGAAGCTCGATGAATTACATGGAAAGCCCATGCCTGAATCATTTACTAAAGGGCAGCCGATCGCACAGTTGCGGGGTCAACAATTAAAGGTTCAGGGACACATGACTAAATTTAATAGGCATGGGAAAAGCGGTCAAATGATAAGCGATTATCTTCCATGGACTGCTAAAATGGCTGATGATATTTGCATCATTAATTCAATGCTAACTGAGCAAATTAATCATGACCCAGCACATACGTTTATGAATACAGGTACCGCAATTTCCGGACGTCCATCAATGGGATCATGGATCAATTATGGCCTAGGAAGTGAGTCAGATAATTTGCCGGGATTTGTTGTGTTAACAAGCGTCGGAGGTCGTAATCCTCAACCTATAGCTTCAAGGCAATGGGCTTCGGGTTTTTTGCCTGGCAGATTTCAAGGAGTCGAATTTAGTTCTACCGGAGACCCTGTAAATTATTTAAATAACCCTGGAAACGTCACAAAGAAAAATCAGCGAGTGGTTGTTGATGCTATCAAGGCTCTTGATGATAGGAGAAATGCTATTTTAAATGAAGATGATATTACTACTAGAATTTCAGCTTATGAGATGGCATTTAGNATGCAATCTTCTGTTCCGGAGTTGATGGATTTCTCTAAAGAGCCTCGTCACATTCTAGACATGTATGGAGCCAAACAGGGCGATGGTACTTATGCTACTAACTGCTTATTGGCCAGACGTCTTGCAGAGCGAGGTTGTCGTTTTATTCATCTATATCATAGGGGATGGGATCATCATGGTGGTCTCGAAAAATATATGGATATATGCTGCGGATTAACGGATAAGCCTACCTGGGCTCTTCTGACGGATCTCAAGCAGAGGGATATGCTAAAGGATACNCTGATCGTATGGGGTGGGGAATTTGGTAGAACTCCAATGTTTCAGGGTAAGGGTGGTGCAGGTAGGGATCATCATATGAAAGGTTTTTCAATGTGGCTTGCTGGTGGTGGGATCAAGGGTGGCACTACATACGGAGCCACTGATGAGTTGGGCTATAACTCGGTTGACAATATTGTTCACATTCGTGATTTACATGCCACCATGCTCCATCTGATGGGTATTGATCATAAAAAATTCACCTATCAGTACCAAGGTCTTGATACTCGGTTGACTGGTGTGGAACAAGCTAAAGTCGTTAAAGAAATAATTCTTTAGCCAAAGATAAAGAATCTATGATATTCTAGGAGTGTTCTTTTTCTCTTCTGGCTATTCCTTTTAATAATCTTCCAAGGATATCAGCGCCTGTGATAATTCTTTTATGACTTTCTGTCCAATAAATGACAACGTCTTGATCAATAATATCATCCTCTCTGTCATCGGCTTCTACTACAAATTCACTTAATACAGTATCGAGGGTTGCATTTGAGTCGCTGACAAGTACAGGTCGGTGACAAAAGTCATAGATATCAGAAGAGCCTTCATTTACAGATAGATTGAATAAGTAATCGGAGGTTTTAAGAACTATTCTTGGTTCTCCTTCTTCGTCAGTGATAACTGCTCGACTTTTGTCGCTTTTACGCAGTTGATCTATGAAAACTTTTCCCTCTGTAGTGTCGCATTTAGGGATGTCAGGGAGATCCATGTTCGCAGGAAAAGAATAGATTGTTGTAGGGTCAATGGTAGCTCCTTCTTGAGAGATTAGACGGTCATCAAGATCAAGAAAGTTCAAGGCGCCCCGGCCTTCAGTTTCGCCAATTTCAGAATCTTTTTCTTTAATATGTCTTTCAAGGATGACTTCAATATCTTTTTCCCTCATGAAATTTACACCTTCAGCTCCAACTAATCCTTCGAGAATTAGGGCGCTTGGTTTGGCAACTGGCCAAAGCATGATTTGGTAAAATCGAATGATAGGCGCAAGTTTAGCCCCTATTCGAATAGCGTTTCGTGAAAAATATGCCTGTGGGAGGAGTTCACCTAAAAATGTTATTCCTACTGTTGAGGCACAGAATGCGATAAGCCCGCTACCAGGGAGAACGCTATCCATGAGCATCGCAAGAACAACATTCACTCCGACATTTCCCCATAATATTGTGGAGAGAAGAAAGTTAGCATCTTTTCTCAGGGCTAGAATCCTTGCGGCAGATTGATTGCCATTTTCAACTTCGGTCTCAAGTCTTAGTCGGCCTATGGAGAAAAAAGCCAAGTTCAAACCTGAAAACATTGCTGACTGACTCAGACAGAATGCTATTGCTATAATCGTTAGGGGGTGATCCATTTGAATCTGCTTTTACGCATATTTTGATGCGATGCAGTAAATTAATGCTTACTATATTGCAAAAAATCTAATTCAATCAATTATAATTCGTATTGAATGATAATATTAATTCTTTAAAAANAATAAATATTAAGNACATGAGTGTTATTGCTTGTTTAGACCTTGAGGGTGTACTAATTCCAGAAATCTGGATTGAATTTTNCCACAGAACTGGAATCGAAGAGCTTCAAGCCACAACACGTGACATTTCAGATTATTCTGAATTAATGCGTATGCGACTTGACGTTTGTGCAAAAAACAATCTATGTATTGGAGATATTGAGAAGGTTATTGCTGAAATGAGCCCTTTACCCGGAGCTAAGGAGTTTCTTGATAAACTCAGACAAAAATGCCAGGTCATAATTTTATCTGATACATTTTATCAATTTGCTCAACCGTTAATTGAACAATTGGGATATCCTACATTATTTTGCCACAATTTGGATATTGATGAAAATGGAAGGATTAATGATTTTCTTCTAAGGATGGACGACCAAAAAAGACATGCAGTGAAAGCATTTAAATCACTTGGTTTCCGAACTTTATCGGCTGGAGATTCATATAATGATATATCAATGTTAAAGGAGTCAGATAAGGGTGTTTTATTTTGTCCTCCACAAAATGTCATTGAGGAATTTTCTCAATTTGAAGTTACTACTAACTATGATGAGTTGGAAACAGCGTTTGCGTTATAATTGAAGAGAAATTTTTTTATTTCCTAAAATCTAATTTCATTTCAGAATATGATTTAAATTAATTAATAATTTATGCTCTCTCATTCACGACGCCAATTCATTAGGACATCAACCTTTGCAGGTTTAGGAAGTGTTCCAATTATCGCTAATACCAAATCATCAGCCAAGGTCATTGGGGCCAATGATAGANTGAGGATTGCAGTTGCTGGTTTAAACGGCAGGGGAAAAAGTCATATTGGAGGGTTTCTTTCTCAAAAAAATGTTGAGATTCCTTATGTTATTGATCCNGATAAACAAGTCCTTAGTAGAACTGTTGAAAGTCTTAAAGGTAGAGGCCAGCCAGTAAAGGGAGTGGTCGATGTTAGGGAGGCTTTGGATGANAAAAACGTAGATGCAATAGCTATCGCAGCTCCTAATCATTGGCATTCTTTAATGACCATATGGGCAGCCCAAGCTGGAAAACATGTATACGTCGAGAAACCGATGAGTCATGATGTTTTCGAAGGNCGAGTGGCAGTAGCTGCTCAGAAAAAATATGGAGTTGTCATTCAACATGGAACCCAGCAGCGTAGTAATGCTGGACGGGCAGGCTTACACGATCAAATCAAGGCTGGCAAATGGGGGCGATTGAAGATTTCATATGGTTACTGCTGTAAGCCTAGAGGAAGTATTGGCCACAAAAAAGTCGGAGAAGTTCCAGCTCATTTGGACTGGGATCTTTGGAAAGGGCCTGCTGTCATTGAAAAATTTCACGGTAATTATGTTCACTACAATTGGCATTGGTTTTGGGCCACTGGTAATGGTGATTTAAATAATCAAGGCACTCATGAGCTCGATGTTGCTAGGTGGGCAATCGACGACGATCAGACACATCCAGTTAGAGCAATGGCCATTGGGGGAAGATTTCAGTGGAAAGACCAAGGCGAAACTCCAAATACATTATTTGGAATGGCAGAATACCCGAATGGGCAGCAGGTATTTTTCAACGTTAGAAACGTCAATTACAATGGATACAAACGTCAGGTTGAAAATCAGTATTATTTTGAAGATGGAGGTAAGATTATTGGGAATCAATACTATGCTAAAGGGAGTGATAAAGGAGAGAAAATTGATTTTGGACAAGGAAAAGTTACACCTGGAGGCAATTGGGGAAGTTTTGTTGCTGCTTGTAGGGCAGGGGATCCAAGTATGGCTAACGGCGATGTCAACGACGCTCATTATGGATGCGTATTGGGGCACTTAATGAATAATTCTTACCGACTTGGTGAGGAGGTGCCTTTTAATCTAAAGGCAGGAAAATTTGGTGATAATAAAGATGCTGCAGAACATTTTGGGAAGCTGCATGATATAATGGGGAAAGGTGTAGGCGTTCCAGAAAAAGATAATTATTATACTGTAGGCCCTTGGTTAAACTTTGATCCTCAGAAAGAAACTCACACTGGTGATTTTGCCGAGGATGCAAATCAGCTTCTAAAAGACCCAAACAATAAAGCATTCGAGGTCCCTAGCCTTGGTAAAGTTTAGACGCCTTTTTAGGCCTTTACACGATAGCAATAAATAATTTCTTGGTCACGAAGGTAAAGATTGCCCCCGATGACTACAGGGTGGGTCCAGATTTTTCCTGAAGGCTTTCTAAGTTTAGTTTGCGGATTGAGTTTAAAACGCCCTGTTTCCTCCCAACCCTTTGTGTTAGCTTTTACAAGTGTGACAGTGCCATCGCTTTCACCAAGACAATATAACATTCCATCAGCGTAATGAATTGCGCCTTTGCCTAGCTCTTTTGAACGCCATAACTCATCACCAGTTTCAAAG
>NYVP01000097.1 GCA_002684575.1 Verrucomicrobiales bacterium | reverse complement strand
ATCATGCTCGTTGGATTTGCTACTGGGCTATCAATAAAACGTTGTGAAGCTATTTTATGAGGAGCATTAAGTGAATTAACCCAATTTACGTAATTTAAAAAACCGCGACCAGGATCTGCAGAGGGTGCTCCCATTAAACGAACAGCAGTGCCACAGGCTGTTATCGTGGGGTCTGATTTGAATAAATTGACTTGATACATAAATCTCTCGGGATAAGAATAGTCATCTGCATCCATCCTTGCTATTAGTTCGCCATTGGCATCCATCCTTCCTGAATCAATCGCCTTTGAGACTCCCTTGTTTGATTTAAATTCGATTATTTTAACTCTCGAGTCCTCACTTGCCAGTTGATCGCAGGTATTAGATGTCTTGTCTGAAGAGCCATCATTAATGATGATTAATTCAAGATCCGAAAATGTTTGATTAAGACAACTAGAAGCGGCTCTGAATAAGGTGTCCTCAGCATTAAAAACTGGTAGTAGAACAGAGATCTTTGGCATTATTTATTCGTTGAGTGACTTTGAGAAAGCTTCAATTTTTTGATCAACCTGTGAGAACTCTATTATCATTGGAGAGCAGCATATTTCACAATCATAGTCAATTTCAGCAGGAACTTCGGAAGCAGGTGGACTCAGGATTTCAAATACCTCAAAGCATGTTGGACATGTGATTGAAACTAATTCCATCAGCTTTTTTGTAGTCTGGGTAATTTATAGAAACCTCTTTTTTGAGTATATTCTTTGAGTGGTAATAAAATGTAATGGGGTTTTTTTCTTGTATCCAAAAATTTTATAATTCGCTCTAAGTTTTCTAGAGTCATGACGGTACATCCTGTAGTCCTTCTTTCAGGGCCTCTTCTAACATGAAAAAAAATAGCGCTTCCATATCCCGGTTTTGGAGGGTCACTATTGTGTTTTATTTCAATTAACCAACGATAGGCATGATCGCCGAGGCGCATTCTTTGCGACTCAAACCACTTTGGTTTGGTTTTAAATGAATTACTCGTTACATGTTGGTTGTAGAACGGGTTATTGGGGTCATCAACCCATGCATCATTTTCAGTGATCTTATGATATGGATAATTGCACCCCTTTGGAAGAGAGTCAGACTCCCCGTATACTTTTCCTATTTTGAAGATTCCTGCAGGTGATCGCCCATCTCCTTCTAATTTTAATTCTTTGCTCCCATTTGTATGAGCACCAATTCCCCATGCTAGGCCATTTTTTCCAAGGAGTACTTCAAAATGATTCTTAAGGAAAGGTTGCCACTTACCATTAGTGGTTTTCTCAAAGCACATTAATTTCCCTTTGGTGCTTTTCCAATTCTCTGTTGTTACAACAATTAGCTGTTCAACTTCCTGAAGTTTATTTTTTTCATTAAAAATGTTGGCATAACAAGGCTTAAGGCTGAGTAATAAAAAAAATGTAATACCTATAAAACGCATTAGGATATTTTATTTCACTTTTAACGCTTCGAGTAATTTATCATGAATTCCCCCAAATCCTCCGTTGCTCAATACGACAATAGTATCACCTGAAGAAGTTAAAGGTATAAGTTTATTTACAATATCATCTGAGGATAAACCTATGAATGCTTCTTTGCCTCTAGATGAAAGATTTTCTATAACAGATTCGACGTCAAGCAATTCACCATCGGGCACTTTTTCTGGATTTGGCACTTCACTTATAATAACGCCATCAGCCTGAGACAATGAATCTTCAAGTTCGGACTGCAATAAATTACGTCGGCTAGTGTTTGATCTGGGCTCAAAAATTGCCCAGATTTTTGAATCAGGATACCTTTGCTTTAATGCACCTATAGTTGCAGCGATAGCGGTAGGATGATGGCCAAAATCATCAATGACTTTTACGTTTTTTTCTTCTCCTCTTAATTCTTGCCTTCTTGCGATACCCGAGAATTTTGAAACTGATTCAATAATATTTTTTTGGTCAATGTTGAGAAAGTCGGAAACTGCGATTGCCATTGCGGCGTTTCGAACATTAAATTCACCATCCATCGGAAGTTGATAACTATTATCCTTGATCGAAAAAGATGAATTGAATGGCTCCAAATTTAAATTCTCAATTTTAAAATCACAATCGTCATTCGCGCCGACCTTAATAACAGGAGCTCGGCAATTTTCAGTCACTTCCACGGCATCATGATCGTCTCCATTAACAAACACGATTCCATTTTCTGGAACTATGTTGAGCATTCTTTTGAAGCTTAATTTAATTTCTTCTATGTTATTAAAAATATCGGCGTGATCGAATTCAATGTTGTTCACTACGACAATTTCAGGCATATAATGAACAAATTTTGAACGTTTATCAAAAAAGGCGGTGTCATATTCATCACCTTCAATGACAAAAAATTCTGATTCTGTAAATCTACCCCCTTCTCCAATGTCCAGAGGAATGCCTCCAATCATAAGATTTGGGTTCAGTCCGTTATCATTGAGAAGATGAGCGATGATGGAGGAAGTAGTCGTTTTTCCGTGAGTACCAGTTATCACAATATTTCGTTTACCTTGTAAAAAATATCTTTTTATGAGTTCCGGTAATGAGGTGTAAGGGATTTTACGATTGAGTACAGATTCGACCTCCACGTTACCGCGACTCATTGCATTTCCGATAACTACAAGATCGACCTTATCAGGGATATTATTTTCATCGTGCCCAACTGAAACATTAATATTGTTTTTGATCAGAAAATCAGACATTGGTGGATATACATTTTGGTCAGAACCGGTAATTGTATAACCTCGATTTTGGAGTGCAGCGGCTACTGACCCCATCGCGGTTCCACATATGCCAATAAAATGGAAGTGTTCGTTCTTATGTTTTTTCAATGTCATTTACTACTGTTATTTTCATTAGCTACCCACAACTTTCAACAAATAACCACAAACTATAAAACAAAGTTCTAGATAGAAATAAAGTCGATCATTTCATATACATAAAAAAACCCCGAGAAAATCAATGATTCTCTCGGGGCTAGAAGATATTTATTAGTTATTACTCCTCTAGGGCTGGACGGCCTTTCTTATCTCCACGAGGTCCTTTAGGCTTTTTTCCCTCAGGTCTTGGTCCTTTAGCCTTTCCTCCCTCAGGTCTTGGTCCTTTAGCCTTTCCTCCCTCAGGTCTTGGTCCACGTGGACGTCCTGCTTCACCACCTTGTTTGCGACGCTCTGCCCATTTTGCAATGGCTGCTTTCATTTCCTCGTCGGAAACTTTACCATCTCCGTCGGTATCGTTGCGCTTGGTGAACATTTCCGCAAATTTTTCATTGTTAGCTAATCTCTCTTTGAGTGACTTAATCATCTCTTCAGGAGAACGTTCAGGTCTAGACCCTTCAGGGCGCTTGGGGCGCTCAGGGCGTTCAGCAGCGGGCTTGCCTTTACCTTTTTTCTTTCCTTTTTTCTCTTCGCCATCCTCAGCAATGGCCACAGTTGACATGATCGCAAGAGCAATCATGCTAGCTATCAATTTTGTTAGTTTCAATTTCATTTTTTTTTAGGTTTAAAATTCGTGAACGAAGTAAAACTCCGAACGTTCACTGTTAACAATTATTGTACCACTCATACATTACCGGAAGATGATGATTCAAAAATTTCCTTATCTTGATAATTTATTGTAAAATGGATGAATTCGTTATCTTCACTTAGTTCAACATTTAAGCCTAGAGATAAGGCGTTGGCGCAAGCTCTAGTCAACGAAAGTCCCAGCCCGATATGAGAACTATCGGATCTTGAATCATCAGCCCGCCAGAACCTTTCAAATAAATTAGGTATCATTTCAGCTGTCATATTTTTCACACTATTTGAAATGCATAAGACATTATCAATGGATCTATTATTTGCCTTTATGTTAATAAATCCATTGTCAGGTGTATATTCAGCGCAGTTTGATAAAAGATTATGAATGATTGTTCGGAAAATTCCAGGATCCGTATGGATAGTCATCCCTTTGGATATTTCTACATCTACTTCAATATTTTTTCTTTTTATCTGATCTTCATATTTTTCAAGGCCTTCAATCAGGGTTGTTTCTAGACACAGATCTTCTGATTTAAGCTCCTCTTGACCATTTTCAAAACGGTTTAAGTTTAATAGAGTCTCCATGGTCTCATGAAGCTGACGAGCAATGTCTAAAGTTTCTTCGACATAGTTTTCATCATTTTTCTCCGGCCAACGCAAAGCCACCTCTGACATCATCTTTAGCTCAGCTATTGGTGTTCTTAATTCATGCGCTAAATCACTACTGAATTGCCTCTCACGAATAAAACCTGACTCAAGCCTAGCCATAAGTTGGTTTAGATGATCAGCGATAGGAGATAATTCTTTGGGTAAATCTTTTTTCGAAAAACGATGACTTAAAGACGAAGGGTTAACAGAAGCAAGATTATTACCCAGAATATTTAATGGTTTTAATCCGTTTTTAAGGGCTAATTGAACAAGTAAGAAGGAGAAAAATCCTGCAATAATACCAACTGCAATGATAGCAAGAAGCAAGAAATTCAGAGTCTGATTCATAGCTTGTGTGTTGATTGAAATAGCTCCAACTAGGTTGTTACTTCGTGGCGGCGCTTCTTCTTGAGATTGAATATTTGGATCAACGTCGGATATGTTTATGCGGTCCGGTCCACGAGTTCTTGGCCGGCCTCGAAAACGTCGAAACTTAAATGTTACCGCTCGATAGTTCTCTCCTTCATGAAAAAAACTATAAAAAATTGGAGCAGAGAAATCTTCAATATTTTCAGGAAACAGGAAATGTTTATCATTAATTGATTCAGATTTTTTTATAATATTACCTTGTTCGGACCAGATCATGTAATGAGGAGGATTATCACCGATGAAGTCATTCCAGTTCTGGCTTATTCTTGTTATATTATTTTCTCTGTTTTCTCTGTTTTCCTCTGATTGTAAATTTTCTCGGGTCGGTCTTGTAATTAGACGATCAGGGCGTACAGGGCCTCGAGTTCGTTGCGACATCATTGCAATAAATCTGAGTGATCCCTCCATTCTTGATAATTCTGAGTCGAGCTTAGCCAGTTCAGTTTGCTTGACTGCTAGATAGACTCCAATTCCTGCAATGGCCCACAAGATACTTAAGCCAATAAGTAGCCAAATAAAAAGACGTTGCCGTATTGATGTCATTTACTTGTGGGTAACAGAATATATCCTTGCCCTCTCTTGGTTTGGATAAGTTCTTTATCAAGATCTTCGTTGGATATTTTTCTTCTAAGATTACATATAGCTGAATCTACCACATTACTCATTGGCGATACTAATTCGTCGTAAATGTGTTCTTCGATTTCAGTCCTAGAAACTACTGCGCCCTCTTTTAAGGCGAGATACTCAAGTATGGCATATTCTCTCGCCGTTAGATCAAGTAANTCACCATTTTTTTTGACGCTTTTTGCAGATGTATCAATCGTCAAATCATCTATCTCAATTGTGGACGTAGATTTTTGAAAAGATCTACGACATAAGGCTTCTATTCTGGCTAGCAGTTCTTCAAGTGCAAAAGGCTTGATAAGATAATCATCTGCTCCTTTTCTTAAACCTTTAACCCTATCTGCGATTGTATCTTTTGCAGTCAAAAGTAAGATTGGTGTGTCATCTTTTTGGTCTCTTAATTTTCCGAGTACTTCAAGCCCATCAATGCCTGGAATCATAATATCAAGCAAGATGATATTATAGGAATGCTGTTGAGCCATCCAAAGCGCATCATTTCCATTGTCTGTTGTGTCGACGGCATAGCCGGATTGCTTAAGAGCTTTAGCTATAGCTTCTCTTAGACGAACTTTATCTTCTACCAGTAAAATACGCATTGCCTATATTATAATGTNTGAATATACGCTTCTTAAATGACGAAATCATTACGTCTCTTTTTTACCTAGAGTCGAAGTTATAAGGAAACGCCTCTTTTCCATGGTAAAAAATCATCCTGTCCTAAAGCAACAGCCTTTGGAGTGTAATTTCCGCTAGCAGTTTCAATGAGTAAATCCAATAGATCTTTACCCAAATCTTCAATTGATGACTCCCCTCTAATAATTGAGCCTGTATCAAAATCGATTAGATCTGGTAATTTCTCGGCTAGTCCCGTGTTAGTTGATATTTTTAATGTTGGTGTAATGGGATTTCCTGTTGGAGTTCCAAGGCCAGTGGAAAACACCATTAAGTTTGCACCAGCACCTGCCATCGCAGTCGTAGATTCAACGTCACCTCCAGGAGTGCACAAAAGTGAAAGACCTTTTTTTTGAATGTTTTCAGGATAATCAAGGACATCAACGATTGGTGAGGTTCCTCCCTTTTTAGCTGCTCCAGCTGATTTTATAGCATCAGTTATAAGGCCGTCTTTGATGTTTCCCGGGGAGGGGTTGTCTTTAAAACCTGAACCATGTTCCTCTGCACGAGAATTATAGAGTTTCATTAGGTGGGTGAACCTTTTAGATAATGAGTTACTTTCACATCGATTGCATAATTCTTGTTCAACTCCACAGAGTTCGGGAAATTCTGATAAAATTACTGAACCTTCTAGTCCAACTAAAAAGTCGGCGCATTGTCCAATAGTTGGGTTTGCTGATATTCCGGAGAAACCATCAGATCCACCACATTCAACTCCAAGGCAGATTTCTGAAATGGGAGTAGTTTGCCTTTTGTTTTTGTTAGCTTCGATAAGTTTAATGAAAGTTTCTCTAATAGCACTATTCAGCATATCTCGTTCAGAAGGATATTGCTGCCGTTCAAATATTAATAGAGGCTTATCAAAATTTGGATCACGATTATTTATTTCTTGTTCAAGAATGCCTACTTGTGCATTTTGGCATCCAAGGCTTAGGACAGTTGCTCCAGCAACATTTGGATGAGTTATATAACCTGCAATAAGTCCGCATAGCGTTCTTGCATCATCTCTGGTTCCTCCACATCCCAAGCCATGATCCAAAAATTTTAGTCCATCTATATTCTCAAAAAGTTTATTTTGATTTGAATCAAATTTAATAGGAGAAATTTTTTTAAGACTATCGATTTCATTACCTTTTTCATATGATGATCGTAATTCTTGAGCGAACGATGTGTAAGGATCATCAAAAGAGTATCCTAATGTCTTTTTTAGGGCATTCTTGAGCATTTCAAGGTTCCTTGATTCACAAAATACCAAAGGTACAAATATCCAATGATTCGCGGTACCGACTTTTCCATTGGAACGGTGATAGCCTTCGAATGTTTTTTTATTTAAATGACTGAGCTCTGGTCTCTGCCAATCATATACTGAGGTTTTACCAATATATTTAGAGGATTTATGTGTTACATTTTTAGTGCTTAACAATTGTCCAGGAAGAATTTCTTCAATTGCTGATCCAACAACGACTCCATACATTTTTATGTCTTGGCCGATTTTAAAGTGGATAGCTGCGAGTTTTTGTTTGGCAGGTATAAGCTCTCTGGCTATTAAACCTGGTTCAATCTTCTCAGAGCGTTGAATGTCATTTAATGCGACGAGAACATTGTCATGGGGATCAACTCGAATTGCGGCTCTATATTCCATTAGTTAGTGAGAATGCTATAATAATTCCTAATAATCTTTATTCAAATTTTGCTTCTCGTTTGGAAATATAGAGCTATGCCATTGTGTTTCACAATCTAATTGCTTTATTATGGTATAAAATGTCGATTACGCCCGAAGATCCACAATATAGGGAATTTCAAAGGACACGAAAGAGTCTGATTGAGCGCCTTAATGATTGGGAAGATCAAAAAAGCTGGGATGATTTTTACAGAACCTATTGGAGATTGATTTATAGCGTCGCAATAAAATCAGGGTTGAGAAATGAAGAGGCATTTGATGCTGTTCAAGAGACAATTATTGCTATTGCGAAACAACAGAAGGAGGGAAAGTATGATTCCAAGCAAGGTTCATTTAAAGCGTGGTTAATGAATCTTACTAGATGGAGGATAGCTGACCAATTTAGGAAAAGAAAAAAGGAAAAAGATGTTATTGAATTGGTCGATTATGAGGATGATTCAGGAGCGTCGCCGATTGATAAGGTAGAGGATCTTGACGGTCCACTTTTAGAGAGAATATGGGAATCAGAGTGGAAAAAAAGCTTAACCGATAGGGGAATAGATAGGGTTAAAGAAAAAGTGTCTCCTAGACAGTATCAAATTTTTGACTGTTACGTTATCCAAGGTTGGGAAGCAGAAAAAGTGAGAGATGAGTTAGGTGTAAGCGTTGCGCAAGTTTATCTTGCGAAGCATCGTGTAGGGTCAATTTTGAAAAAAGAAATTCAAAAACTTGAAAAAGAACTTTTCTAATAAAACTGAAAATTTTCCTAATATTCCTGATTATGAAATAATTAGAATTATTGGCAAGGGTTCTTATGGTGAAGTTTGGCTTGCTCGGGGAGTTACCGGTGTGATGCGGGCTATTAAAGTTGTCAGCAGATCTGATTTTGAGCATGAAAAAACCTTTGAGAGGGAATTTGAAGGCATAAAATTTTTCGAACCAATTTCTAGAGGCCACCCTGGATTGGTTGATATCCTCCATGTGGGAAGGAACGATGAGGATCAATTTTACTATTACGTAATGGAGGTTGCTGATGATCAAATTAGTGGCCCTGTTATTGTTCCTGATCAGTATGCTCCTAAGAATCTATCTAATGAAATTACTAATCAGGGTAGAATATCTCTCAAAGACTGTTGCGAATGGGGATCAGTTATGGTCGATGCTTTAAATCATATTCATGATGCTGGGCTTGCTCATCGAGATATTAAGCCATCAAATATTATTTTCGTTGAGGGAATTCCAAAGATTGCAGACATAGGTTTAGTTGCGGCAACTGGCCAGCGCACTTTTGTCGGAACAGAAGGCTTCGTTCCTCCTGAAGGTCCTGGAAAGCCTGAGGCTGACCTTTTTAGCTTAGGAATGGTATTATATGAAATGAGTTCAGGAAGAGATAGATTTGATTTTCCATCTATTACTGAATTTAAGGGGAATAGTGAAGAAAAAATAAAGTGGCAAAAGATGAACGAGATTATTTGTATTGCTTGTTCAAATAATGCCGCAAAGAGGTATAAAAAAGCCTCAAAAATGGCTGAAGATATTCAATCGATTCTAGAATCATCTAATGCCTCAAAGGGGCTTAGCAAATCCTACATTGCTGCTTTAATTCTTATGGTAATAGGTTTTGTGGCTTATTCTTTTACTAATTTTAATTTAGAAAATATCGTAAATAACAACACACCTATTCATAAACTCGGTACTGAGACAGGTACTGAAACAGGTACTGAGACAGGTACTGAAACAGGTACTGAGACAGGTACTGAAACAGGTACTGAAACAGGTACTGAAACAGGTACTGAAACAGGTAATGAGACAGGTAATGTTAGATTAGCTTCGGTGCCTTCTGGAGCAGATGTTTTTAAGATTTTAGAAAATGGAGAAAAAGAAATTGTAGGAGATACTTCAACAGATCTTTTTTTAACTGAAGTCCCAGTCGGTAATGTCGCTTATGAGTTGTTACTTGAGGGATACAGGCCGAAACGAGTTGAAGGGATAGTAATTGAGAATGAAACCATTGCTCTTGGAGGAATGTTGGAATTTTTTAAGCCTCCATTGAATGATAGTATATGGAATAATTCTCTTGGAATGACCTTTGTTCCAAAAGATGGCGCGCATATTTCATTCTTTCCAATGAACCTTTCGGTGTTTGAAAATTTCATTAAAGAAAAGCAACAAACTATTGATTATCATGAAGCTAATATTTTTGTTACAGGGCAGGAGAATTTAGAGGAGTTAAGAACTGCATTAGTAGGGGAAAAAACAGCTGGTTTATTTTTTGAATGGCTAACTTTTATTGAAAGGCAGAAGGGGTATCTATCAGACAATCAATATTATATTTTGAATAAAGGAATAGACCATGAGAAGACTGATGTAAAATATGGTAAAGATGTTTTTGAACGTAGATTCCCTTTATTTGCCTCTGTTCAAAGTCCCAGTTATGCACAACTTGAGATTCAATCTTTTCCAAGTTCTGCTTCTGTTTTTTTAAAAAATATGTTGATTGGGAAAACGAATTTAACATTGTCGGATATCAAGCCTGAGCGGCTGGAGATAATCTTGCGCCTAAAGGGATATCGTGATGAAAAAAGAATACTTGAACTCCAGCCTAATATTGATCATTACGTCAGCGTCAGAATGAGATTAAGTGCTGGAGCTGATATGACCAAGAAATGGAATAATAGTTTGGGTGTTCCAATGATTCCTTTAAAGGAAAGAGTTATGATGGCTGCATGGGAAACTAGAAACAAAGATTATGAATTTTATTGTTCTCTTAATAATCTGAAAAAAGATGATATCGACCCATCTGATGATTTACCTAATTACCCTAAAGCAAATATTAGTATTGATGAGATAAATCGCTTTTGTGATTGGTTGACAAATTACGAGAGAGATAAAGGTTTGATTAGTTATTCTCAGAGATATCAGTTACCAAAAGATGAAGATTGGAGCTTGGCGGCTGGATTAGAGGATGAAAAAGGAGAGAGCCCTTCAGCAAGGGATAAATTGATTGATGGAAAATTTCCATGGGATAGTGATTGGCCTCCCGACATAAGAACAATTAACATGGCTGATAAATCTTCCAGTAGCTGGGCATCAGATGGAAAGTTTCTGGAGTCCTACTCCGACGACTACCCACTAGCTGCACCAGTTGCAAGTTTTCCACCAAATAAGAATGGGTTTTATGATTTGTCTGGAAACCTTTGGGAATGGGTTGAAGAATTATATGGGGGGCAATCCTCATTCAGTCAGTGGGCCGTCGCACGCGGTGGTAGCTATGAATCATACAAAAAACAAAGTTTTTTATCTTCATACAGGAACGTTCAAGTTCCAGAAAAGAAGGGCTTGTCTTATGGGTTTAGATTAGCTCTTTATGAGGATGATTAGCACTTTGATGGATCTTTCAATGAAATGATTTTTCCTAAAAAGATCATGAAAGTTTTAAATGGTAATACCGAATTAAAGTGGTTAATCTACCAAAAAATTTAAAATGGTAGAGATTGATATAAACTATACTGGTGAACTTCACACCACTGCAAAACATCTTCAATCAGGAGCAGTAATAGAAACAGACGCACCTGTTGATAACCAGGGAAAAGGAGAAGCGTTTTCCCCTACAGATCTATGTGCAAGCTCACTTGGAGTTTGTATGCTTACGATTTTAGGGATTGTTGCAAAAAATAATGATATCGATCTTGGTGAAGTTAAAGGCAAAGTTAAGAAAGAAATGAGTCCCGATCTGCCTCGAAGAATTTCTAAGATATCTATAAACTTCAAAATACCATTATCTTCTAATCATCCAAAAAAGGATTTGATAGAAGATGCTATGTTAAATTGTCCTGTTCATCACTCTTTGCACCCTGAGATAGAAAAACATATAATTTTTACTTGGCAGGACGATTGAGTTTAATCAGATGACTCCAACATCAGATCGCTGATGACCATTCGATGATCTGAGTTTTGAGTTTTCGCGGATCTTGAATCCTTAACAGCGAAATGTTCCGAACAATAAATATGGTCGATTCGAATTATAGGGAAGTAGTTTGTAAAAGTATTTCCAATTCCTTTGCCCTTCTCATCAAATGTGTTCGTGAAGTTTTCAGGTATAATTCGATAGAGGTTGCTTTGATAGGAAGAGTTAAAATCACCACCAAATAAAATAGGCATGTTGCCTGAATGAGTTTGTACTTCAGACAATAAATGAGTTAGTTGATTTTTTCTGTCTTGATTTCTTTTATTATGCTCAATCCAGCACTCAGGGTTCCAAAGATCCCATCGAGTTATGGCCCTTTCTAAATGAAGACTTAATAGTTCAATTTTGGCTCCAGTGTCTAGTCTAATAGATGCGCCGGCAGAATGATTGAAGAGAATTGATGGGTATTTTCTTTTTGTTAGGATTCCTTTAGCAATTATTGCACAATCCCATCCTCCAATTGTTCGATAGGAATTATAATTTTCTTTTTCTAATAAAGAGAGCAATTCATTGGGAGAGGGAGATTCTTGAATAAAAATGATGTCCGGATTAAATTCCATTGCCTCTCGGACAATATTCAAATTACGGCCGTTACAGTTAACTGATATTACCCTAATATGGTTATGGGCTTTTTTAATAAATTGTTTTAATGTTGGCTTAAAGCCTCTTGATAGTGATTTAGTTTCGTCAGCTAAGGCAATGACCGTCAATACCCAGGAGCTGATAATGAAAAATGAGAGTTTTGTTNTTTTGAATAATCTCGAAACGAAAGAAAGAAAAATCCCGANGGCGCCCCAAACCCATATTGGTGGAATGTTAAGCGCTGAAAAACTGTCGCTCTTNAAGATCCANGAAAATATAATTATTAGATTTAGTANNCCTGAAATAATGAGAGAAGACCAAGCCGTGTAACTATAAAATACAGCAAGCAAATTTTTTAATTTGCTATCTTTATTTTTTTTCACCTCAGTTTAATTTTTCGCAAATATTTACATTAAATGCAAATATTCAAAGTGGTCTTATTAGGCCAAATGAATTAGAGATGTGTAAAAAAATAATTAGTATTCAAACAATTCGTTTTGATTGAAAAATCGATTTAATTCGGTTTCAGCAGATTCAACTGAATCTGATGCATGACAAACGTTTTTCATNGTACCCACACCAAAGTCACCTCTGATTGTACCTTTTTCAGCTTCATCAGAATTAGTTGGCCCAAGTAATTCTCGGACTCTTGAAACCGTATCATCACCTTCAAGCGCCAAAGCAATTACTGGAGAAGCTTGCATGAAGTTAACAATGTCTGGAAAAAACGGTCTATCTGCAACGTGAGAGTAATGCTCTTCTAATAGCTCAGTTGAGAGCTCTATCATTTTCATTCCTCTAATTGTAAATTGCTCTTTCTCAAAGCGATTTAAAATTTCGCCGACTAATTTATTTTGAACGCAGTCTGTTTTAAAAAGGACTAGGGTAGTTTCTTTGGACATTTTTAATTTGTGGTATTTCAACTATAAATGCCTCATGATTTGTAAATGTCAAAAGGGCATTACATGATTTAATATTCGATTCATTTAATGATAGGTTTTCAAGCGATTTTGCCAACCCTTAAGCCAAATTGATTCATCTCTTGGCGCATTTNTCACCCTCCTTATTAATACTTTTTCTGCAGCAAGTGCAAATTCCTTCGAGGCATTTTTTTGTTTTGTGTTAAGATTCATTTCCTCTAGGACTTGTAACATTCCCCATCCTTGTCCNTTGTATCGTTCGCTTGCTTTGATTCCTTCTCCCTTAAAATTAACATAATCCATTAAAGCATATTTACCNTTTGCAGTTNTTGTTAATTTATAAAAATTTGTTTGGACTTTGTTTCTATTTTTTACAGAAACAATTGAAAGCATTTTTGGTAATGCTTTCTCAAGTCTCAGTAAGATAAATTCTGTTTGAAGTGGAATTGTATTAAATAATAGATTTCGCAGTTCTATCATCTGAGGAGAATTTTCTGCGTTGATAAAATCTTCTCTTGTCTCCCAAGGGCAGGGTTTGTTTATTGCAAATTCTGGTACCTTGACCCTCCTTGAAANTAAATATCTCANTAGGGTGGGAAAACTTTCCTCATAGGGGCCTCGCTTCATATCGTGGTACCAGATAAAATGTCCTAGTCCTAAAGAGGCAAAATATTCACCCTTGTTCCATGAGGTTAACCCCTCGATTGTTCCTCCGCATTCGTTCATCCAGATTCTCCTGCCAATTTCTTTAGCTTCTGGTTCTAAAATAGTTAATGATAAATCTAATTTATTGATTGAGCTATTTTTTTGATCTTTTGCCACGCTTGAACAGGCGTTTAGCATGAAATTAATCGTCATGATCCAGATTATTTTTTCTATTAAGTTCCTCATTTTGGTAAGTTTATTGCCTTTTTAAGCTTTAGTAATAAAGCTAAATAATAATTTAGTTGATATCGACAAATTTGATTTAATGGTTAATTTGTCATATAAGACTGCAAATCACATTATTGCATGATACTTTTTTCTCCCAAAGAAATAGATAGTCGAGAGGCCCGCACAGCTATAACACCAATTACAGTAAAAAGATTGGTGGAGAAGGGTATAATTGTTCACGTAGAGAAAGGTATCGGAGAATTAAGCAATTACTCTGATAATGAATATGTCGAAGCCGGAGCCAATCTTNTCACTGACAGAACTAAAGCTCTCTCAGATGCTGATATCATTTTTCGTGTTAGGAAACCATCTGTTGATGAGATAAAGAAAACCAAATCAGGGTGCATTCACTTGAGTTTTTTAGATCCTTTTAATGATTCAGAATTACTTCAATTGATGGCCTCTCAGGGAATTACATCAATCAGCCTAGAAATGATTCCTAGAACAACCTTGGCGCAGAAAATGGATGCCTTAAGTTCTCAGGCTAATATAACAGGGTACACCTCAGTAATATATGCTGCTGAGAAACTTGATAAAGTTCTTCCTATGATGATGACACCAGCTGGAACGATATCTCCGGCCAAGTTTTTTATTATCGGAATAGGCGTTGCCGGCCTACAAGCAATTGCTACCGCAAAACGATTAGGTGCCCGTGTCACTGCATTCGACGTGCGACAAGAAGCATTAGAGCAAGCTGAATCATTGGGAGCTAAGGCGTTGAGGATTGATCTTGGAGAAGATTCCAAGGAGGAGGGGCAAGTATATGCCAAAGAGCTCACCCAAGAACAGTTGGAAAAACAGCGAGAAGCTCAGGCCAAGGTTTGTGAGGACTCAGACGTGGTCATTACTACAGCCAAAGTCTTTGGTAGACGTTCACCAATACTTGTTAAAAGTGATGTTATTGGAAGAATGAAGCATGGAAGTATTATAGTGGATCTTGCTGCGGAGACTGGAGGTAACGTTGAGGGTACTGAAATTGACGATGAAATTGTCACTAATAATGGAGTTAGAATTGTTGGATTGAGTAATTTTGAGAGCATGGCGGCTCATCACGCGAGTCAGGTGTTTTCTGCAAATTTAGGGAGTTTTATTGAGCACTTCTGGGATCAAGACGAAAAAACTATCAACTTCAATTTAGATGATGAGATATTAGCAGGATGCGTTCTGACTCACAATGGAGCAATAGTTCACGAAAAATTTATTAATTAATAAAAAAGAAAAATGGAAATCGTACTGTTATTATTTACATTTGTCCTTGCGGCTTTTTTGGGGTTTGAACTAATTTCCAAGGTTCCTTCTCAGTTACACACGCCGTTGATGTCAGGGTCGAATGCGATTTCTGGAATCACTATCGTCGGAGCTCTTATCGCTGCAGGTCAGGCCGATGACAATTTCTCCAAATGGTTGGGGTTGGCCGCTCTCATACTAGCTACAATAAATGTGGTTGGAGGGTATTTTGTTACTGACCGAATGCTTTCTATGTTTAAGGGAAAAAAAGAGAAATAGAAATTTATTATTTAGACTAATAAGCCAAAAAAATGCAGGATAATCTGATAAATGTTGCCTACATCATCGCCGCGATTCTCTTTATCATGGGAATCAAGATGCTCGGCTCGGCATCAACTGCTGTAAGAGGCAATAGAATTTCTTCTTTTGGTATGCTTCTCGCGGTAATTGTTACTCTTTTGCGAAGTGGCCTCGATTATAAATTTATTATACTAGGATTAATTGTTGGAGGAATCATTGGATTGATTGCTGCCAAAAAAGTTCAAATGACCGGAATGCCCGAGTTGGTGGCCCTGTTTAACGGCTTCGGAGGTTTGGCTAGTTTGTTGGTTGGATGGTCCGAATTTGAAAAAAGCCTCGAGTTTAATTGGTTTTTGTACCTGGTGGTATCAATAGCAATATTGATTGGAGGAGTGACATTTTCTGGATCTATCATCGCTTATCTAAAGCTTTCAGGAAAAATCGGTGGTAATGCTGTAATTTTCCCTTTTCAAAAATTTATTAATTTATTGATAATGGCTGGTGCTATTATCATTGGATTGCTTCTAGTGCTAGACGCTAACATTATTGATAATTCTATATTAGTTTGGGTATTGATTGGTCTTGCAGTTTTGGTTGGTATTCTTGGGGTCATACCAATCGGGGGGGGGGATATGCCTGTTGTTATTGCTCTTCTTAACTCATTTTCAGGATTAGGTGCGGCGGCTGCGGGTTTTGTGATTACAAACACTGTTCTTGTTGTAGCAGGATGTTTGGTGGGAGCAAGTGGCCTAATTCTTAGTATTATTATGTGCAAGGCGATGAATCGAAGTCTTGCAAACGTATTATTTGGTGGATTTGGATCCACGAATAATTCCACAACTGCTGAAGTAGATGGCGAAATGAAAGCGTTATCCGTAGAGGATTCATATTATGTTTTGGAGGCTGCTCAGAGTGTTGTTTTTGTTCCTGGTTATGGAATGGCAGTTGCGCAGGCTCAACATGTTGTCAAAGAATTGGCGGAAATTCTTGAAAAAAATGGTGCAGAAGTTAGGCATGCAGTTCATCCAGTTGCAGGCAGAATGCCTGGTCATATGAATGTTCTTTTGGCTGAGGCAGATGTTCCTTATGAGCAATTATGTGAAATGGAAGAAGTGAATTCTGTTATGCCGACTATAGATGTTGCAATCATCATAGGAGCTAATGATGTGGTAAATCCCGCAGCCATTGAAGATGAGAATAGTCCAATTTACGGCATGCCAATCATAAATGCTCATCAGGCTAAATCCGTGTTTGTCCTCAAAAGAGGTCAAGGAGCAGGCTATTCAGGAATAATCAATACTTTATTCTTCAGGGAGAATTGCCGCATGATTTATGGAGATGCTAAAGCAACCATCAGCAGCATTGTTTCACAGTTTGACGATTGATCTTGGTAATCTACAAACAACGACTAAGGGTCATTAGAGCAAAAGCAGTACCATAAGGTCGATGATAGGAGTAAAATGGATAATCCCACCAACTTCCCTCCTTTTCTTGTAAAGGTAAAATTACTGCAGCTAGTTGGCCCTTATGGTAATCGGCGTTTTCCTTGTCCTTTAGAGATTCAATACAAAGGGATGCATAAAAATGACCGTAGTAATAAAAATAACCTGCAACTGCAAACCAACTTTCATGAGGTATCGGTCTTTTTCTTCCAATAGAAAGCCAGCCATTTCTAGCCCATAACCTATCTAGCCATGTGTCCATGACTTGATCAGTGATCTTTTCATCTCCCCACATTCTAAGGGCAATGTTACATGCTTGAGATCTCCCAAGACTTCCACCGGGTAGATTAATGCCTCTCATTGGTCGTAATTTAAGATACTCACCATAGGCATAAGAGAAGTCAGGCTTTTGTTGTCTCTTTGTCGCATCAAAAGCCCTTTTTGTTAATCGCTCGGGAACTTCAATCCCAATTTCTTCTGCAGATTTAAGAGCTACCAGAGCCGTGGAATTAGTGAAGCTAATTGATGAGGATGATGGTTGTTTTGTTTGATAGCGAAAGTCGTAATAGCCCCAACCGCCATCAACGCTTTCATATTTCTTTAACATTTTAATTTGATGCTTAATGGCATCTTCAATTTTAGATTTCCTATCAGGGTTAGAAATTTCTTTTTTGTGCATTGCTACTAATGCTGAAATTCCATAGGCATGGCCCCAAACATTGTAGATGGCATCATGGTTTGCTCTTCTGATTGACCCTAGGTTTTCAAGTAACCATGATTCTCCTTTATCCTGAGCTTTTTTTGCATCAATATCATTTTTTGCAGCATCTGTTTCAATTAAAGCAGTGACACACATCGCTGTTATTGCTGCCCTAAACGCATCGTGAGCACCCGGCACAGGTGCGTAAATATTCAGGCCTTTTGTGTTTCTAGCTGAACCCCATGAACCATTCTTATTTTGATCCGATACAAGAAAATCGATCCCTTTTCGAATGGATGATTCGATGGCTCCTT
This sequence comes from Verrucomicrobiales bacterium, assembly GCA_002684575.1. Lineage (GTDB taxonomy): Bacteria > Verrucomicrobiota > Verrucomicrobiia > Verrucomicrobiales > DEV007 > EC70. The sequence goes on along the minus strand of NYVP01000097.1, from coordinate 12,008 downwards.
TTGCTGGTGGCTCTCTACTGGCTTTTTGTATGCCAGTATCAGCAAAACCATCAACACAAAAAAATAAGACTGAAAGAAGTGTTGGAGTGATACTTCTCATCTTTTTGATAGTATTCTGTATATTCATTAATTAAAGCTCTTCGAAAGTTTATTTAGTTTGCCACAATTTTCTCACCTTCGGTTAAACCTTCAATTATAACGGTTACTTTTCCATCAGAAGGGCCTTTTTTAATTTTTTTATCAACCTTTTCATCATTTACCAAAACTTTGACCGTGTCGCCATTAATCAAATTATTAGGCACGGTGATAGCTTTGTCATAATTTGCAGCAATAATCTTCAGTTTTGCGGACATTCCTGGGAGTAGTTCCTTGTTTTTGCCTTCGATTGATGTGGTGAGTTGGTAGGCACCGGGCACGCGATTAACCTTTTCAATTTTCCCATTTAAACTAAGTGTTGGATTAGATACAGGAGTAATATGGGTAACCATACCATCTTTTAAATTTGCCAACTTTGGTTCAGGAATGGCAGCGATCAATTTCAGTGCTCCAGGTTTTATTACAGTCATGAATACTTCGTGAGCGGCAAGTTTTCCTCCAGGTATCAACTTTTTAGCAACAGCCGCACTAGTCAGCCACTTTCCATCCTTATTCATACCATAAAAAAGCACACCATCTGTAGGCGATGTGACATTGAAAGATTTTAAATCAGTTTTCATTTTTTCGAGATTTTCCTCAATCTTATTGAGATCACGACGAGATTTTTCAAAATCGAATCTCTTTTGTTGAAGAGTACGAGGCAAATTGATCATTGCGTCTTGATGGGTAATTTCATTCATTTCGTTTTGAGCCCGATTTGATTTGAGTTGTTCTGGAAGAGTAATTTTAAGCTCTCTATCAATCCTCATTTTGGAAAGTCGTAGTGATTCACTAGCTCTCTCAAAACTACTCTTAGCTCGCCTTAAAATAATTTCCTCGGTTTCCTCAGTAAGATCATCAGCCTCATACATTTTTTGAAGCTGTTCATATTCCTCTTTAGCATAGTCATAACTTTGTTGAGCAAAATGCAAACTAAGTTCCGTGGCTCTTATCGCTTCAGCGTGTCCGGTTTTTTCATAGTATTGCCACTTTTCATCTGCTACTTGTTTCGCTCTCTTAGTATTTTGAATTGTTTTTGGAGTGCTTTTTTCCAGTGACTTTAATTCAGCTTCTAAAATATCATGAGCAAGTTTAATAGATGGATGATTTTTTTCAGCGGCCTCAATAGCATCACTTAATTTTTTGGTTTCAAGTGTTATCAGTTTGTCACCTTTTTTTACATCTTGTCCGTGTTGCATCGCAGTGACTATTGTCATGTCGGTCCAAGCTTTAGGGGTTAAGCTTATCTTATATTCTTTAGTTGGCGCAAAAAAACCATCTAACTCGACCGTGATTTTAAATGGTGCAAATTTTGTTAAGTATTCACTTGGTGCAGGAGGTTGCTTTTCCTTATCCTTTGCGGGGTCCTCGGCGATGACGAGTGTAGGTACTAATATTAGGGAAAGTATGACAAGTTTAATTAATTGTTTCATGATAAATTTTGTATTCTTATGAAATTACTAAAGAGGTGTAAAAATGGAAGGCTGCGTTTATAATAAAGGATTTTTATATTTCTTCATTAAAAAATATTTTCAAATATTTCATGTTTTTTTCTTCATCAAATCCGGTTTCTAAAAATTCATGAGTATTATCAATAAATTGAGAATTTAAATAAACCTCAGCTCCAGTATCTAATTTAATTCTTTCTTTGAGTTTTTGTTTTGCTCGGTTGGCTTCTTTTTTTGATACCTTAAATGAGTCATCAATATGATAGCCAGAGTCTTCTTCAAATTCTGATTTAAATGATGAGAATTGATTTATTATTTCAGGTTCACCGAGAACTTTTTCGAATTCACTGATATTAAAATCTTCGTTTTCAGCTAAATAATTTAAGGCGTTGTTGGCGACTTTTACGCTTTTGCTATCTCCATTATTTTCTTTTATGCCACGTTTTGCAAAATTGACACATAGTTCTCCGAATCGCTTAGTTAAATAATCATCATCACGAACCGGTAGAGCGTTAACAAAATCTTTATTCCAGAAATTTGTGTTACCTGATTTATCAAAAAGATAAACAACAAAGCCCTCCTCTTCTTCGTGATTGAGTACGAGACAGCCTTTATCAATTTTATCAGGATAAATACCGTGTTGGGTAGTCAACTTAAGGTCGCCATCAATTTCAGAGATTTGCAAAAAAGAGGTCTTGTTTTCACACTTTATGATACAGATTGCAGGCACTGATTGTCCTGAAATAATAATACCATCAATTATAGAGATACATAAATCTCCCGATTTAATATTTGGGTGATAAGATTTCGAGTACAGATATTGCGATATGTTTTTTGCTTCTTCTAGTAGCGAAGACTCATCGTGAAAGATTGATTTTACATATTCACGTAGGGAGGGGCTTTCGGAGCTACTTTGAATTTCTAAACGGTATGGCTCTAGAGATTTGAATGGAATCAAGAAAGAAGTTGTTAATAGATCAGCCTCATCATCCTCAAATCGGCAGAGATTTTTTGACGTTAACAATGGTTCCCCTTTTAGCGGGTTCCCAACCTTTGCAAGTGCGATTTCATTAATTGCAGCTTCTCTAAAATTTATGGGTAATGCCATCAGCAGTAATTACGAAACGACTTTAAACTTATCCAGGGTTACTCTTTAACAGTTATTGTTATTTCCTCTGAAATGACCGGAGGTTCATGTAATCTGTGTAAATGATCTGCGAATACTAATTTCAAAGTGTGTTTCCCCGGTTCCAATTCGATCACAGTTTCAGTCTGACCGGCACCATAGTGTTTAATTTTATCAGACATTGGAAGAGGTAGTTTCATGTCGAATTTTGCACCGTCTATTATAAGGTGGTGATGGCCGGTGTTGGGAAACTTTATTCCTGCTGGAGCGACTCCCATTTTTTTAACACCAAATTTGATAGGGAATTTTTTCTTAACAGTTTTACCATCCTTTGGAAAAATAATATAAACCTTAGCTCCTTTTGGTGATACCATTTTTGGTTCAACTGCTGGCTCGCTTTTTTTTGTATCCTCTGCAAAAGAAAGATGAGTTGAAATAGTGAATAAAATTAAAGAAATAATAGTTTTTGAGGAGTTCATTTGTTTTAAGTTTATTGTGAATTTAAATAGCTTCTCGTGGCCATTGTCGAGCTTCTTATTGTGGATTACAAAAAAACCGGCACTTATTTAAGTGCCGGTTGGAAAATTGTTATTTATATCTATGATTAGATTTATCTAGAGACCAAATTTTTTGTTCCCTCCAAGAATCCATTAGAAGTAATTTTTCTGGGCTCAGCTTCAGCATCAAGATCACCTAAAGCATACTGAATACCTGCCAAATAATGTTTTAATATAACTGGATTCCAGTATATTTCATCACGATGTCCAAGAGAACAATAGAATATTCGGCCATCACCGTATTTATCTAGCCAAGCAATGGGGTATAGTCCTTCTTTGCCGGTATTCCCTTTTCCTTTGTCAACAATTTCACCAGATAAACTTAGAAGCATACGACGCTCGTCTGCTGATGCGGTGTCTTTGCGGAATTGATATATTTCATCAGCAATTTCAAAATCCTTACCAGCGAATGCTGCGTTTAGCGGGTGGTTAGGCTCAAGGTTTTTGACTCTAATCTTTGTATGCCATGGATGTCCTGCAAAAGCCCCTCCCATCATATCATTAAAGTCTTTCCATTTCTTATATGTGTCAGTTGCAGAATGGGTGCCTATGAGTCCTTTACCTGACTTTACAAAATCAACTAAACTTTTCTTCAATCTATCTTCGCGCCCGGCTTCTTTCGACTTAAAGACTTCACCTGTCGTGTTAAGGAATAGTACAGCGTCGAAATTCTTTAGTTTTTCAGGTTCGAAAAAAGAGTCATCTTCGGTTGCAGTTACTTCGAATGCTCCGGTTGATTTCCCCATCTGTTTCATAGCCTCAACGCCAGTTGGAATTGATCCATGTCTAAAGCCGGCCGTTTTGGAGAAAACTAAAACCTTTCTTGGCTTTGAAGGTTTTGCTGGAGCTGATTTTGGAACGCCTGCAGCAATCTTTTCTGTATGGACTTGGTTTTTGTTTTTTTGAGCATTGGATGCACCAATNACTATTGCTAAAATAGCTACAGGGATGATTGCTGTTAATGATCTTGTTTTCATAGTGACCTCAGTAATTTTTTGTTAATTGGTACAAAAAATTTATAACAAAACCCGTCTATATGAAGAAAATTTCTTAACGAATTCTAAAATAATTTCCCTATTTNATGTCTAGTTGCAACTAACTTACAACATACATGCAACTAGCTTGCAAGTATGTGGTGATATTGGATAGATCGTTGTAATCGNTCGCTTTCACTTGGTCGGATNTTGAATTTTTCTTTAATNGAAATAATTGAAGGATCGTCGCTATTNAAGTTCTGCACGAGGAAGGCNCCTATTTTCATATAGGCTTTTTCTTTGTAGCCCTGTATTGCTTCGAATTCTGTAGTNTTAGAGGCAAGATCTTTAGATGACTTAGATACTTTACTCATTATTTCAGAATTCATTCGACTTGTNGAAGTCAAGATTTCTTGAAGTTGCCCTTTTGTTTTTTCAAGCTGATTCCTNGCTTGTTGATCTTTTAGTTTGAGCTTTNCTAGGAGCTGACGAGTTTCAGTGTATTGAGATTTGATTTCTTCAACTNTTTCTCCAGAAATCTCATTGTTCGGGTTTATGAATTTTTTTCTNAGATCTGCACATATAGCTTCATATTCTTGGCTTTTTCTTTTTATGTCTATGAGCTCCTCAGACAGGTCTCCTTGAAATTTATAAAGAGATTTAATTTTTTGATCGGCTTCACCTTCAATGCTTTCAGCCTCTCTTTTTAGAAGTTCATTTTTCTTTAATTTATTTTTATGGGATAACTTAATGTCCTCTTCCTTAATAACCAAATAATTTAACTTTTTATATGCATCTTCCAATTCTGNAATACCGATAATTTCCCGCCAAATGATTTCACCAANTTTGATTTCATCTTTAATTAGCTTTTGAGATAATTGAGAGACTTTTTTTGAATGATGTAACCGATTACACATGCCTATCTCTTTCATCAACCGCCTTAAAATGAATTCAAGTTTGGTCATGAATTAGAGAATTCAAGTAAATGTATTGTTTACGAATTTTTGGATTTTTGAAGATTTGCAATCACTTGAAAATCTTCCAGAGTCGTAGTGTCGCCGCTAACGTTTCCTCCAGCACATATTTCTTTCAGAAGGCGTCGCATGATTTTTCCACTTCTTGTTTTTGGAAGAGCTCCTGTAAATCTAATGTCATCAGGTTTAGCTATTGGGCCAATTTCTTTTCCAACGTGGTTGCGTAATTCTTGGGCAAGTTTCGAACCATGTTTAATTCCCTCTTTAAGCGTTACAAATGCGACTACACCTTGACCTTTAATTTCATCTGGTCGGCCAACTACAGCCGCTTCGGCAACAGATTTATGAGAAACAAGAGCGCTCTCAACTTCAGCAGTACCTAGCCTGTGTCCTGAAACATTTAAAACATCGTCTAGTCTGCCAACAATCCAAAAATTACCATTTTTATCTCTTCTGGCGCCGTCTCCCGCGGTATATATACCATCGTAGTCATCCCAATATGTTTTTTTATANCGGCGTTTATCACCGTAAATAGTTCTAAGCATTGATGGCCATGGTTTTCTTATTACTAATCGACCTCCCTCATTGGCTTTACATTCTTTACCAGTCTCATCAAGTATTGCGGCATCGATACCAAAGAAAGGTAATGTTGCTGTGCCTGGTTTCGTAGGTGTTGCGCCAGGTAGTGGTGTAATCATAATTGCNCCTGTTTCAGTTTGCCACCAGGTATCGACAATNGGACATTTNTTTCGACCAATTTTTTCATGATACCACATCCAAGCTTCGGGGTTAATAGGTTCGCCAACGGTGCCNAGTAGCCTTAATGAGCTTAAATCTCTGCTCGCCGGTAAATGGTCACCAGCCTTAATAAAAGCTCTGATAGCTGTTGGGGCTGTATAAAAAATTGTAACGCCATGTTTTTCAACAATGTCCCAGAATCTTCCAAAATCAGGATAATTCGGCGCTCCTTCATACATTAAACATGTTGCTCCGTTTAATAAAGGTCCATAAACAATATAACTGTGACCAGTGACCCAGCCAACGTCAGCTGTGCACCAATAAATATCATCATCCCTAATATCAAAAATGTATTTCGTTGTGCTGTAAGTTCCTGTGAGGTATCCCCCTGTAGTATGTAGTATTCCCTTTGGTTTACCTGTAGATCCACTCGTATAAAGAATGTAGAGTGGGTGTTCGCTATCAAGTTTTGCAGGTGGGCAAATTGAGGATGCAGATTCCATCTCTTTATGCCACCAAACATCTCGGCCACGCTTCATTTTTATTTCGTTACGGCATCTCTCAAGGACAATAACTTTTTTTATTGATTTATTTTTATTTATAGCTTCGTCGACGTTTGCTTTGAGAGGTACAATCTTTCCTCGTCTCCAACCTCCATCAGCAGTGATAATGGCTGTTGCGCCTGAGTCTTCAACTCTGTCCAAGATGCTTGTAGCAGAAAACCCTCCAAATACTACTGAATGAACAGCACCTATTCTTGCGCAAGCCAACATGGCTATCGCAGCTTCTGGAACCATGGGCATGTATATAATGACTCTGTCTCTTTTTTTGATGCCTTGGTTTTTAAGGACGTTTGAAAATTTACAAACTTCCTTATGTAATTGAGCATATGTAAGTGTTCTAACTTCTCCTGGTTCTCCTTCCCAAATAATGGCTGCCTTATTTTTTCTGGGGCCCTCCAAGTGTCGATCTATACAGTTTTCAGAAGCATTAATTTTTCCGCCAACAAACCACTTGGCAAATGGAGCATCCCACTGAAGCGCTTTATCCCACTTTTTTTGCCACTTTAATTCTTTTGCTTCAGTCGACCAGAATTTAGAGGGTGACTTTATCGACTCTCTGTAGATTTTTTTATATTGGGAGAGACTTTTAATTCTTGCTGATTTTGAAAATTCTTTTGGAGGCGCAAAAAGCCTATCTTCTGATAAGTGAGATTCGATCTTTTTAGTCATCTTTTTTAAATAATTAATTAATTAAAATATTAACCTTAAATTTTGTAATCAATCATTTGCGTGATTGAATATTTTGTAAAGATCCTTTCTTCCAATGAATCTCCATTGGCCAGGTTTTAGTGAGGTCTCCGTAAGTTCTCCAATTCTTACTCGAATAAGGCGAACGACACGATAATCTAGTGCTGCCATCATGTATCGGATCTGACGGTTAAGCCCTTGATGTAAAGTTACTGCTATACTTCTTTTTGATACCTTTTCTACACTGCTTGCTTTTGCAAGGCCAGAGGGTATTTCTAATCCATTCATCAATCGATCCCTGTCGTCAATGTTGAATGGTTTTGATAGAGTAACTAGATATTCCTTTTCAACTTTTGAATTTGGATGGGANAGTTGCTGCGAGATCTNTCCAGAATTAGTTAGAATTATCAAACCTTCACTATTGTAATCAAGACGNCCCGCATAGTGGATGTTTCTTTGCTGCATTAAATGTTTTGGTAACAATTCAAAGATCGTTGGTCGATTTTCTGGATCGTTTCGAGTGCAGATATAATTTTGAGGTTTGTATAATAAAATATTTATAGGGGTATTTTGAGGAGTGAGTTTTTTTCCATCAACTATTACTGCATCATTCTGCTCAACTCGGGTGGATAAAGAAATGCAGACTTCACCATTTATTGTGACTCGACCTTCCGTAACTATCTGTTCACATGAACGTCTTGAGCCGAGTCCACAGTCGGCTAGGAACCTGTTGATTCTGGTGGGTTTGCCTGAAGAGGACAAATATCGAAAACTAATACTTTATTAGTCGAGTGGCTTTGTTTTTGGCAGACCAATTGGACTGTTAGAGTCTTTCCACTTACCATCAGCTTGAAGCATTTTAACTCTTTCAAAACGCTTAAGTACGTTTCGCTTAGCACCAACGCTTGATGAACCTTTAAGACTACGGTGTTGAGACATTTTATTTAAATTATGATGTTAAATGCTTTTATTATGCGGGCGGTGAATTTATTTGTTTTAGCCAATGCCGCAAGCCATTTTATTAATAAAAGAGGATTCTATAGAAAAAAAGGCTAAATCTTGGTCTAAATCATACCAAGTTTCATCTTCCCCTCCTCTGAAATCATATCTTGTGTCCATGGGGGATCCCATACTAATTCTACATTTGCCTCATCAATACCTGATACATTTCTGATTTTATTTTCTGCATCAGCAGCAATTGTTGGTCCCATTCCACATCCAGGAGCGGTAAGAGTCATCTTCACATTTGCTGATTTACTTCCATTATCCTCAGCTATTTGACAGTCATAAACAAGTCCAAGGTCTACAATGTTGACTGGTATCTCCGGATCAAAAACAGTTTTTAGTTGTTCCCATACAGCGGATTCAAAATCTTCATCCTTTACATCAATTCCGGAATTTACTTTTTCGGTTGCAGGTTGATCTACTTTTTCCTCTTTGATGCCAAGAGCATCAGAATCTTTATCAGATATTCTGGCAAGTCCCTGATCCGTGGCAACAGTATATGTGCCGCCTAAGGATTGTGTTATGATAACTTTTGTGCCGGCCGGCAATTTAAAAGTATCTCCACTAGGAATTTGGATGGCCTCAACTTCTCTTGATAGTTCAAGTTCTCCTCCATTTTGGTTTGGTTCGTTCATGATTCTTTTCTATTATGGTCTGATAATGGGACTATTTTAATTTTACCAGATGATGGTGCATTTTGCACTAAGCTTTTAGTTAAAGTTGATTGGTCGTTAATATTTTGATCAGCGTTTTGTTTTAGATCTGAGTCAAGAGCAGATTTTAGAGCTCCTTCTACCATTTGTCCGCAGTGTATTTTCATTGGCGGTAAACTACCTATTTCAGTTGTCATTTCATCTGCGGAAAGATTTTTTGCTTCTTCTATGGTTTTACCTTTTAAAATTTCTGTAGCCATACTTGCTACAGCAATCGCGGTCTGGCATCCGAAGCTTTGGAACGAGGCTTTGTTTATAACCTTCTGACCATTTTCTTCATCAAACTTCAAAAACATTCTTACCATATCTCCGCAATCAGCATTGCCAACGGTTCCAATAGCATCAGCGTCTTTCATTTCTCCCATATTTTTGGGGTTAGAAATTGACTCCTGGAGCTTTGTTTCAAAGTTGTCCTTATCTGATTCCATCTCTCATATCTAAATACGAACGGGGTAATATGCAAGTTCAGGTCGAGCACTTGGCTTATTTATTATCAAACCCAATAATCATATCTAAAAAAGAACTTAGACTTTTATTTTTGAATTTTTTTGAATCCCATAAATTAGAATCAAGTAGATGATAAAATTTAGGTGAAACTATATAGGTGAAGGCTTTTTGATGTGTTCCATCCTCTAATACTACTTCCTCCACCACACGGTCATAAAAAAAATCTTCAAATTGATCGAGAATATTCCAATCTTTTGTTACTAGATTAGAATACATTATTCCATTGGTAGAGGAGGATAGTGTCGTTTTTCTTAATCCTGGAAAATTCTGACCTTTTACTACAAATGAAGAATAACCATTTATTTTGGCCTTTTCGAAAGGAATTTCTCTACCTATGAGATGAATCATAACCTCTTGGAAGGTTAGTGTTCCGTAGGTAAATAATCGACTCTTATAGCTCATCTGAATTAAATTGAATATTATTTATATAAAGATTACAGAATTATGGTTAATGGCAAAGCGCCTTGCTAGTTTCTGTTTGATTTACTTTATCGCCTTACACGGATTAAAGGCTGAGAGCACTGTATCTGAACAAATGCCAGGCGATGCTTTGATTTTTTTTGAATCAGAGAAAATTTCTGATTTNCTAGTCAAGGTTAGAGATTCTGATTTTTTTCAATCACTTCTAGAAAGTGGAGATCTTGATGAAATCAAATCTAGTGATTTTATGAAGGAGGTTTCATCTACCTTTGAGTTTCTTGAACTTTTCTTGTCTAAAGATATATGGACACTTAATGAAAAGTTGTTAAATGGAAAAATGGGCCTAGGAGCCTATGAGTCTGAAGACCCTGATGATCCGAATGTTGTCCTATTGATTAAGCCAGAAGAAACAAGTAAATGGATTAAGAACCGCATTCGATTCGCTCCTCTTTTACGATTGGGTATCAAGAGAATCGCAAAAAGTGATTTTGAAAAAGAAGTTTATGCTTTCAGAACCAGAGGGGATAAGAATGACTCAACTTATTTTGCTTTAAGTGATGAATGGATAATTGTCACTACTAGTAGAAGGCTTTTGAAAGACACTGTTTCTCTTCAAGGTTCTAAAGTCGAGGGAGCTAAAATAATCAATCCCATATCAAAAGATGATAAATACAATAATATGATAAAAAATATGGGAGATGGGCATCAGGCCTATCTTTATTTAAATACTCAGGAGATTTCAAAAATTAATGGTCGTTTTGGTATCCCTGAGAAAATTGAGGATCCAATGTTGTCTCTTTTCTTAGGTGGAGTTATCGATCAATTATCCGTCAGTTCATATTCTGGTTTAACTTTAAGTTTTGATGGGGAAGAACTTAATTTTTCAGTTCAAGTGGATACAGCTAAGGAAACAGTTGCCCTAAATCAAAATTCTCCAATAGATATTATCCTTCCTCCCAAGATTCCTGGATATCTCGGAGGCATTTCAGTTTATCAGCCATTTTCTAATTGGTACAGTGAGCGCAATGACCTTTTTAAATCCAAAATCATTCCTGGATCAGATCTGATTAAAGGTAAATTAGGCCAATTACTCTTTGGGGGAGCTAAGGAATCTAATTCAGGGTATTTAGGTAAGAGTATAGTTTTTTTATCAGCGATTGCCGATGATGCTGGCAAGGATGATAATGAAATCAATCTCCCAGGATTTTGTTTTTTAGTTGATCTAAAAAAAGTGGAGGGAGTCGAAAAAACGATGCAGACTTTCTTTGAAGAGATGTTGTTAGAATTGAGGGTTTCTGATTTAGAAGATCCCTTGGAATGGGAGAAAAGAACCGAACAAGTGCAGGATGTTAATTTATTAGTAGCTTCTACAAAAAAACTTCAAGAAGGAATTGCCCCAACTCCAAATTGTTTTCAAATAGGATCCAGATTTTGTTTTAGTTCATCTTACAAACTAAGTTTGTCATTGATAGAAAAAATTAAAAATAGTGAACTTTCATCCTCAGAAAGTGGATTAAATTTTGATTTAGATTTCAATCAATTGACTAAGTTTTTTTCTCTTAATAAGGAGGAGTATCTCGCGGAGTTGTCTCGTTCCAGAGGGGATAAAAAATCAGGGGAAAGAGATTATAAAAATATTAATACATTCTTGTCTGGCCTGAAATCAATTTCAGGATCTTACGACTCTAGCGAAGATAAGTTGAAATTTAATTTGGAGGCGAGATTAAAAAAACAGGATAAAAATTAGATTATCTGAGAGTTCATTTTTGAATGCTTCTTGAAAAGGTTTTAGAAGTTTTTTTCGGGGTCGGTTGTTGAACGACCCTTCTACTGGTTTCTTTATTAGGGATGTTTCTAGAAAAGCTTCTTGAATTGCTGGATGGTTGAGACTTTGAAGTTTGTCTAACAGATAAGGATTTAGAAGAATTTCTAGTTTTTGAGTTATTTATAGCTTGCTGTGATTGAATAGCTCGAGTCCGTCTTGTTTTTTCTTCTTGGGCCTTACGCTGAGCGAGTGCAGTTCTCTGTCTTTCCTGAAGAGTGATTCTGGCTCTCTGCTCCTCGATTTTCTTTTGAGCGTCACGAGCTTGTCTTATCTTTTCTTCTTGGGCCTTACGCCGAGCGAGTTCAGTTCTCTGTCTTTCCTGAAGAGTGATTCTGG
>NYVP01000096.1 GCA_002684575.1 Verrucomicrobiales bacterium | reverse complement strand
AGTTGCGTTGCTTTATCACGTATATTTTTTTGATATTCATTATAATCCTTAAGTAACTTCTGAGTAGAAAATGGCAACTGATCCTCAGCTTTAATTAGGCTGATTGATGAAATAATTGACAATAAAACTACTACTTTGATGCAAATGGACATATTTAATTCAAACCTAAGTAATTCTAATAAGGATAGAGACAATTGATCAAATGCTTTCTGTAGAAAAAGTATCCATACAATTTTTAGGAAGAGCTCTATACAAAGACCTCTCCTTTACGGTTAGCTCAAAAGACAGAGTATGTTTTGCTGGCCCTAATGGTGCTGGAAAATCAACACTGATGAAGATTATCGCGGGCATAATGAATCCTGATTCAGGATTAATNAANAAGGCAAAATACACTGAAGTAGGATATCTTCCACAGGACGGAATCAAGCATACTGATAAAACATTATTCAAAGAAGCAGAAACAGCATTTGAAAATGAAATCATCCTTAAAGAAAAGGTCGAAAAATGCGGTGAACTACTTGGTCAATTAGANCCAAGTAGCGAGGAGTATGCTCAAGCACTTGATACATTTGGTGAACTNCAATTAAAACTTGATAACTTTGATGTCACCAAAATGAAACCAAACATCGAAAAGATTTTAATTGGATTGGGTTTCAAAAATACAGATTTTTGTCGAGACACATCTGAATTTTCAGGTGGTTGGCAGATGAGACTTGCGCTTGCCAAACTATTATTAAAAAACCCTTCAATTCTTTTGTTNGATGAGCCAACAAACCATCTTGATATAGATTCGCAGTTATGGCTTGAAAATTATATTCAGGGTTATCAAGGGGCTGTAATCATTATTTCGCATGACAGCGCATTTTTAGATCTTCTTGTNAAAAAAACATTAGCATTCGAATCAGGTAGAGTTACTGAATTCTCCGGAAATTATAGCTATTATCTCGAGCAGAGTGAAATTCAAAGACAACAATTGCAACGAGCTTTTAACAATCAACAAAAAGACATAGCAAAAGCAGAACAATTTATTAACCGTTTTAGATCAAAAGCCAGAAGAGCATCACAAGCACANAGNAGGCTAAAACAACTTGAAAAAATCGAAAGAATTGAAGTTCCACAAAATTTGGAAAAAACTATAAAATTAGANTTTCCACAGCCTGAAAGATCTGGACAAATTGTATTAGAGTTAATCGATATAGGGAAATCGTATGGGTCGAATATCGTATTCGANAAATTAAATTTTAGAATTGATAGAGGTGAGAAAATTGCAGTGGTAGGGGCNAACGGGGCGGGNAAATCAACCTTTTCGAGAATNCTCTCAGAGGCTGAAACCATAGACTACGGGTTACGAAAAACTGGACACAAGGTTACCATTTCACATTTTGCACAAGATCATGCCGAAAAATTAAATCCTAACATGACCGTCCTAGAGACAATNGAAGAAGTCGCAGGATCAGAAGTATNAGGCAATCTANGATCTTTACTTGGCTGCTTTCTTTTTAGAGGNGATGATGTTTTCAAAAAAGTTGACGTCTTATCTGGAGGAGAAAGAAGTCGATTATCCTTAGCNAAGATATTACTAAAACCGGCTAATTTTTTAATTCTAGACGAGCCCACCAATCATCTAGATATGCAATCACAGAAAGTATTACAAGATGCCTTAATAGCCTATAAGGGGACGATAGTGATTGTCTCACACAATAGAGACTTTCTTGATCCAATAACCAATAAAGTTATTGAATTTTATTCGGACCAACGGCCAATGAAAACATTTTTTGGAAACCTGTCCTCATTTATTGAATCACGATCAATTGATTTTTTAGAAATAAACTCTNCAAAACCTACAAATCAAAAAACACAAAAANTCAGCTCAAGCAGAAAAGAAATCAGAAAAGCACAAGGACAAGCTAGGCANAGAAAATCAGANGCATTAAAACCTCTGCAACTCAAATTGGATGAAATTGAGTCTAATATAGACAAAGCAGAAACNAGGAAAACAGAGATTGAGACGCAGATGACTTCAGAGGATTTCTTTAAAACCAGTGATCATTTAAAATTAACAGAAGAACACAAGATCTTAGCAAATAGTTTAGAAAAACATTACTCAGAATGGTCTGAAATATCAGATGAAATTGATGAAATCACCAAAGAATATGATGATATCATCAGCAATATTTAGTCACTGTTTCTAATAGAAACAGATTTCCCATGTGCATCTAAACCCTCAATTTCTGCAAAAATCCTGACTGCATTTGCTGATTTCTTTAGAGCGTTTCTACCAANATCAACAATGCTTGTTCTCCTTTGGAACATGTCAGCTGTTAATCCTGAAAAGGATTTTCCTGCACCACCAGTTGGTAAGGTGTGACTNGGACCGGCTAAAAAGTCCCCGATAGCTACTGCTGAATAAGGTCCAATAAAAATTGCTCCACTTGTTNTTAGTTTAGGTATGATTTTCTTTGGATTTTTCACAACAANAGATAAATGCTCCGGAGCAAATTCATTAGCNAGTCGAACTCCCTCATTAATTGATTTCACNAGTACTAANGTTGTGCCATTTTTNAGCACCTCCTTCACTTGCTTTTGTCTAGATAAAACTTTGGACTGAATCTTTAATTCTAACTTAACGGCCTCAAGTACCTTTGATGATGTTGTGACAAAGGCAACATTACTGTCACCCCCGTGCTCAGCCTGGGCCAATAGATCTGAAGCGATCCACTTTGCATTTCCAGAGGAATCTGAAAGAACAAAAACTTCACTTGGGCCCGGAAGAAGGTCCACGCTAACATCTCCAAACAATTGCCTTTTTGCTTCTACAACAAAAGAATTACCAGGTCCAAAAATTTTATCTACNTTTTTNATTNTTTTNGTCCCTATTGACATGGCAGCAATCGCTTGCGCNCCCCCAATACGATAAATTGATGTTGCCCCGCATCGATTTAATGCATAGATGAGCTCTGGACACACCGAACCGCTTCTATCAGGTGGAGTACAAACTGTAATATTAGGAACGTTTACAGCTTTAGCNATAGCAACTGTCATTAGAGATGTAGAAACAAGTGGAGCAGTTCCACCTGGNACATAAATTCCAACACTATTAAATGGCTGAAAAGATTCACCGATTATTGCACCTTGGGCATTTCGCATTTCCCAATCTTTTCTCATGCTNCCTAATGNAAATTGATTAACATTATCATAAGATAAATTAATAGCATTTTTAACCTCATTACTTACACTCTTTGAGGAATTAGAAATTTCTTTTTTGCTAAGTTTAAAGTCTTTAGAATTAAGGTCCACNCCATCAAACTTTTTTGTCAGCAAGCGGATGGATTCATCTCCTTCACCCCTNACAGCATCAATAATTTTTTCAACTGCTGTTTTTAATTTATTGTTTGGCGAATAGTTCCTTGAAAAAGTTTTTGCCAACTTTTTATCATAATTTGAATCATCAAAACGTATTAATTGCATCTATTCAATGGATAAACCCTGAGTACAGTTATTGCAAAGATCTCTAAATGATTATTTAAAATTATCAAGAAATCTGTACCCATATACTTTTTAGGTAATTTTCACCACTAAAATCAAACGGCATTGGCATTGAATACATGTCTAATATTTTCCTTTTTGCACTATTTNCGCCTAACTTGATGGAATTAATAAAATCCTCGCTCTTTAATTTNCTATGGTTAGTACAAGCCAAAACCCATCCAGAAGGATTGACAAGTTTGACCGCCAATTCAATTAANTGTGTNTAATCATTAACCACACTAAATGAACCCTTTTTCCCATCGCGTGAGAATGAAGGAGGGTCTAAAATAACAGTATCGAAAGATCTTTCTTTTTGTTTAAATTGATTCAACCACCTAAAAACATCACCCCTACAAAAAAAATGATCGGAGATATTAATATTATTTAATAAAAAATTTCTTTTCCCCCAGTCCAGGTAAGAACGAGATAAATCTATGCTTGTGGTTGATTTAGCACCCCCTAGAGCTGCGGCTACAGAGAAACCACACGTATATGAAAAACAATTTAAAACCATTTTCCCTTTAGATGTTTTCATTATGCGTGAGCGATTNTCTCTCTGATCAAGAAACAAGCCCTGTGAATACCCAGCAGAAAAATCTATTTCAAAGAGCACTTTGTTCTCNTTAATTANAAAATTCGATGAAATAGGATCACCANAAATACACTTTGGCGAAGTTTTACCCTCATGCTTCAACTCTTTAATCCATATGCTCTTTTTTGGCAGAGCATCATCGAAATTCACAAAGGGTATTTTTTCATNATAAGAAACCAACCAATTACCTGAAAAATTATCAATGAAAGCATTTTTCAATCCATCNCCAACACCATCAAAAATTCTGTAAGAATCTGTATCTGNGGAAAACTTTCCTTTTCGTTTTAAAAAGGCACTTTTAATTAGCTTATCCAAAATTTATATATATAAAGATAAAGAGGAAATGGAAAATTTATTATCAAACATCAAGGAAGCAAGTTTAGAAGGAAAACTTCTAGAGTCTGCATCAATAAACATAAGTGAATTCCTTAAAGCAAATCCAAAAACTTTTTATATTAATGTCATTCAAGAATTATATGACAAAAGCTTATGGGAAGAGTTAAATGATAGATTTTATAAAAAATTATCATTCGGCACTGGTGGACTAAGAGGGAGAACCATTGGTAGAAATGTAACGGATTTAGAATCAGGTAACGGTGGGCCTAATGAACGACCTGAGTTTAGTTGTGTTGGAACTAACATGATGAACACTTTTAATGTTACAAGGGCAACGATGGGGCTTGTTAATTATTTACAAGACTGGTTACAAGATTCTTCATCAAGCGAACGCTTAAAATTAGTATTTTGCTATGATACTAGACATTTCTCTAAGGAGTTCGCAGAACTCTGCTCCAAAGTAGCCTCAGAACTTGGGGCTAATGTATATCTTTTTGAATCACATAAAGCAACTCCTGTAATGTCATTTGCTATTAGAGAACTAAATTGCCATGCGGGTGTTATGATAACAGCTAGTCATAACCCTTACCATGATAATGGTTATAAGGTAAATTTTTCTGATGGAGCTGCGATAATACCACCACACACCGATGGCATTATAAATAAAGTAAATAAATTGCTGGAGGAAACCTACGTACCATTAGAAGAATCTGATCAGGGAAATATAACTTACGTTCCTCAAGAAGTTGAAACAGAATATTTAAGCAGAGTTAAATCTTTAGCATTAAACCCAGAACTCATTAAAGATAACAACTCTCTAAANATTGTATTTACTGCNTTGCATGGAACAGGCGGAGTTCACGCCCCTATGCTTCTAAAAGANCTTGGATTTNAGTGTGCTACTGTAAAAGAGCAGGACTCTCCTGANGGGCGATTTCCAACTGTTAAATCTCCAAACCCAGAAAATGGAGCTTCTTTAAAAATAGCAATTGATCAGGCCAAGGACAGTGGCGCTGAAATTGTGATAGGTACAGATCCTGACTGCGATAGAATGGGGGTTGCCGTAAAAGGAAAAACCCAAGAATTTGATCTTTTAACAGGCAACCAAATTGGATCNCTCCTTCTCTATTACAGGATTAAAACTTTATTTTCTTCGGGAATAATTACCTCAAANAATTCAAGCAATGCAGTTGTGATTAAAACTTATGTGACTACTGACCTGCAAAAATCAATCGCGGAAAAATTTGGCGTTAAAATTATAAATACCTTNACTGGCTTTAAGTATATCAGCCAAAAGCTTTCAAAGTATGAGAGGAATCTGCCTTCAGATGTTATAAGTGATTATAAAGACATGAGCGTAAATCAGGCAATGGCCACCCAATTAGAAAATGGTACATTCATGATTTTTGGAGGCGAAGAAAGCTACGGTTATCTGGCTTGTGATTTCACCCGAGATAAGGATGGGAATGGAGCAGTTGTNTTGTTTGCTGAAACAGCAGCTTATGCAAAGTCACTCGGAAAATCTCTCATCGAATTACTTGATGATATTTACCTCGAATTTGGNTATTTTCAGGAAATTAATAAGAATAAGGTTTTTGAAGGTGCTCAAGGCGCCAAACTAATCCAAAAATTAGCTGATTCGTATTCTAACAATCAGCCAACCAATTGTGACNCTTCTAAAGTCANCNAAGTAATCAACTTTAACAATGATACCATTTACGACATTGAAGGAGACCTTATACCTAATGAGAAAATGATATTCATCCATCTAGAAGATGGTCGTAAATTTGCCATTAGACCTTCAGGAACAGAACCTAAAATTAAATTTTATCTTTTTGGACATTGTCCTGCAGATAAAATCACTGATNAAAACCTCAACAACATTAAGGAACAAACTAATAATAATCTATCATCTCTATGGAAATGGATTCAATGTGATATCGAAAAAAGATTAGCATAAAGAATTAACAATTAATAAAAATCAGCCTGAAAAAAGCACTCCATATTTGGCGTTTTGTTGCGGCATTGTTGTCGGGTATTCTTCTAGCGTTATGTTATCCAAAAATAAGCTTTAATGAACTTATATGGCTTTGGCCAATTCCATTGCTAGTTTCGCTTTGGACATTAACGCCATCAAAAAAAACATACCTAAAGGGATTTGGACTAGCATATTTGTCGGGAGTTGTCTTTTTCATAATAAATCTTTCCTGGCTACATCATATCCATATTGCTTCATGCCTTTTATTATCATTGTTTCTTGCCTGTTATTTTGGAGTGTGGGGAGCATTTGCTTCAACGATTGGAGCTGCAAAAAACTCTGATCATTCATTAGTTGTCTGCACTTCTATAGTAAGTTTAAAGTCAGCTTTCTTGAATGGTGCCGCTTGGTGCGGTCTCGAGTGGGTTAGAGGATGGGCTCTGACTGGCTTCCCATGGAATGGTCTAGGCGTGGGTCTTGTCGATGAACTTGTGCTGATACAGATTGCAGATGTTATTGGAGTTACAGGCATCTCTTTTATTACAATCTTTTGTTCTTCAATAATCACCTCATTACTTTTCAGAATTACCCATGAAATTAAGAATTCAAAACTTAAAGCTCATCCAGATTTTATTGCAGGCGTGTCATTGGTAATGTTTCTTTTTGCATATGGAACTAGCAAGCTCGCAAGGGTACCAAAAGACCAGATCGAAATTCGAACACTACTTGTACAAGGGGGCATCGATCAAGATGAAAAATGGGACTCTGATTCAGCCCAGAAGATTTATAAACGCTATTGGGATATGACCACACCATATCTAAAGATGGACAATGTAAACTTTGATTTAGTTGTTTGGCCCGAAAGCTCTTTGCCATATTCTCTTTATGATCAAAAAACACAAAATTATCTCAATCAAATACTTGCTCTCAAAAACTTTGAGCTCGTTTTAGGAATTAACGAACGAATACCACAAGATGGAATATACAACTCTGTTGTCGCATTAAAAAACAACACCAAGAGCGCAAGAACATACCAAAAAACACACCTTGTTCCTTTTGGCGAATATGTCCCATTTAGAAAATCTATTCCGTTAGTTGAGAAAATCGCAGCAAATTCTTTAGGTGTCGATTTCAATCCAGGTAACACCTACAAACCTTTACAAATGACCCTACCAGAACCCTACCAAATAATTCCTCTGGTTTGCTTTGAAGACGCTTTCGGAAATCTTGCAAGAAAATTCATAAATCAATCGCCACAGCTTATCGTAAATGTAACCAATGATGGGTGGTTCAAGGAAAGCGCCGCGTCTGAACAACACATGGCGAATGCTATTTTCCGGTGCATTGAACTAAGAAGGCCAATGATAAGATGCGCCAACACAGGAATGTCTTGCTTAATTGATGATTGCGGTAGCCTCTATGATCGACACTCCACTTTCTCAGGTGGCGAACGTTTGATCCATGGAACTGATCGCTCAAATACTTTTTTAATAGCCAGCCTCCCAGAAACAATAAAAATTGAAAGGTCACAAAGAATAACAATTTATTCAAAGGTAGGTGATTTATTTTCAATTATGATGGGCTCAATAGCTTTATTTGTTTGCCTTTTAAATTACTTTCAATCTTTTAGAAAAATTAATCAAAAAACCTTGCCAGTAGACTGACAGGATATTTTTATTTCCTCGCGATCATACGAGGGATCACTTCTGAATGTAAATCTACCATGATGCCTCCTCTCCATTTCCAGCAAGGCATTAGAATCCTCATCCTTTAGCCGCTGCATTATTTCCGGATGAACAACAATGATCAAATCCGTTATGCTTTCATCCTCCATATTCATCAACCCTGATAGTTTTCTTTGTAATTCTACACTTATACTTTCCGATGATTTAATTCTACCTGTTCCCTTACATACTGCACATGGCTCGTACATTGACCTGCTTAAACTTTCATTTAAGCGCTGCCTCGTCATTTCCATTAATCCTAGCTGAGAGAGTGGCAAAACCTGAATCTTGGCTTTGTCATTATCAGTACTCTTTAACATTCTTCGATAAACAGCGTTTTGATCTTTTCTACCCTTCATATCAATGAAGTCGACAACTATTAAACCTCCAATATTGCGTAATCTTAATTGTCGAGCCACTTCATCAGCAGCTTGCAAATTCGTTTCAAGAATCATTTTATCGGAGTTATTTTTCCCTCCTCTATTGCGTCCTGTATTAACATCAATTGATATAAGNGCTTCAGTTTCATCAATTACAATATATCCTCCACAAGGCATCCAAACCTCCCGGCCAAAAGCACTCTTTATTTGCTTTTCAATATTAAACCTCTCAAATATTGGTTGCTTAGTTGGCAAATAATGAACCCGTTTTTTTGATCTAGATGAAATAGTAGCGACGGATTCCTGCATTTTTCTTACCGTTTCCTCATCATCACAAAGAACCTCAGCCACNTCNTCTGTTAAAAAATCGCGTACTGTCCGCTCTACAAGTTCGGGTTCTTTAAATACACAACTAGGNGCTTCACTAGTCTGTCTACTACTATCAATTTCCTGCCATTGCTTNAGAAGAATATGCAAATCTCGAATAAGGAATCGCTTTTTCTGACCTCTACATACCGTCCTTAAAATTACACCCATACCTTCTGGTACATCCATCTGTTCAGTAATTTTCCTTAGTCTGGCCCTCTCTTTGGGGTCATCTATTTTTCTTGATATACCAAACTGATCATTAAGAGGCATTAATACCATGTAGCGTCCCGGCAGTGTTATGTTAGTAGTTACCCTTGGTCCTTTATCACCGATTGCCCCTTTACTCACTTGGATTAAAACTTCTGAACCTACAGGATAAATATTTGGTATATCCTTAGCAGTAATTCTTTTCGGCTTTTTTTGATNCTTTTTTCGNCTTATCTCCTCGAGACCTTGATCAAGAGCAGCGGGAATCGCGTCCCAAAAATGAAGAAAGGCATTCTTGTCAGTACCAATATCAACGAACATGGCCTTAAGACCAGGTTCAATGTTTTTCACNTTACCTTTGAAAATACTTCCAACTACATTCTCGTCTCCTACTCTTTCTATAGTGTAGTCAACAAGCTGATTATCCCTTAATTGNGCAACCCTAGTCTCTAATTTTTCGACATTTACAATAATTTGATATCCTGCAGACAGGGCTTTATTACGCCTAGCCTCCCGTAATTTTTTAAACATTTTTCCAATAAAAATTTGTGAGCCATTAAAATGCACTCGGTTAAAACATTATATTTTAAATTATTTTTCACAATCCAGATAGAAAACAGTCTATCGACCTCTTCTTCTTTCAAGTATTCCAATTCTTTTTCTTACAGTCTTTGATTTCACTGAACCTCTTGTATCAGGTTTCTTTTTTACAGTTGGAGTCAAAGATATTTTATTTAAAGTATTTACGCTGGCTGGTGCTGGTGTTGCCGCAACTGAAGTCCCATCATCACCATCATCATCAACGATTATACCTTCTGTAGGATCATCATCAAAGCTCACTAATTCAACAAAGTCAAAGTTTCCCTGAGATTCTTCAACAGAGGCAATAGCCTGATTATGATTAAAATCCTCTAATAACATGATTTCATCGATGATTCTTTTAGCGATGGGAGCGCAAACACCACCACCAGATTTAGCATTTTCGACCATTACACAGATCGCAAGTTTGGGTTTATCATATGGAGCAAACGAAATAAACCAAGCATTTGTCTCATTACCTCCATTTGGTCGTTTCCTTCCAGTTTGCGCAGTTCCTGTTTTTCCTGAAATTTGAGTTATCTCTGATCTCCCCCTTCTGGCAGTCCCTTTTAACTCGTTCACCACATCCCACATTCCACTTTTACAAATTTCTAATTTTTCTTCGGTTATTCCCAACTCTGCCAAACTGTAAAGAGGTTCAGAAGATTTCAGATCTTCACTATCCATATCTACTGTCTTGTGAATGAGCCTAGGTTTATAATAAAAACCACCATTGGATGTTGTTGCCGCGACGCCAGCCATTTGCAACGCTGTAGCCTCAGTTGCTCCTTGACCGATGGAAACTAAAGCCGTATCGGCATCACCCCATTTNCCAAGCCCTTGGGCTCTTTTCCAATCTGGATTAGGTATAAAGCCAGAATCTTCATTGTTTAATGGTATTCCGGTTTTCTCACCTAATCCCATTACCCTAGATACATTTAAAATATCATCAATTCCTGATGCATTTCCGTATCTATAAAAAAAGCCGTTACACGAAGTTTTAATGGCCTCTCTTGCGTTAATATTTCCGTGTGTATAACCTTTTGAGAGAGCCCAGCATTTCATGAACACTTTTGGTCCATATCTTGCACCTCCAGCACACTCAAAATTCTGTTTCTCTTTTCCACTTAACATTCCAGCCAAGGCAACGGGAATTTTAAAAGTCGAACCAGGCGCATGATCCTTTAATGCTCTATTAATCAAAGGGTCGTTTTCATTTTTCAAATAAGCGTTCCAGTCTTCTTCGCTAATTGAGGGAATAAATTTATTAGGGTCATATGAAGGAACAGAAGCCATAGCTAGAATGTCGCCCGCATACACAGTGTGGCTTTCACCATTATTGTTTAATTCATAGGTTGAAGGGGCCAATACAACTGCAGCTCCCCTTCCAACTTTTCGTAAGGCATTTTCAACTATATATTGATACCGTAAATCCAATGTAAGCCATACATCTGATCCAGATTTTGGTTCCTGATATGAAATCTCTCCCAAAACTTGGCCTAATTCATTTTTGGAATCTACTATTCTGCCCTTTTCATCTTTTAGCATTACTCGTTGACCGGGCCTTCCTCTCAACAAAGTATCCATCGTTTCTTCAACACCGTCTCCGCCAAAATCATCTGGCACATAATAGTCCCACTCTTTTCTCTCCTCAGCTGGAACTTTTTTGATATCCGGTTGCCTGACGAACCCTAGAATATGCGATGCAAGTGCTCCATATACATATTTTCTCATCGGCCTTGCTACAACAGAAACCCCNGGAAGATCTAATGTATGTTCTGCAGCGAGCGCGTATTCATCAAACGTAAGATCATCCCTATAAGTATAGGCAACTAGCCCACCGTGTGTTCTCCAGTGTCGTTGTAAATCCCCTGAATGAAACTCTCTGTATAATCCAAGTCTGGCTAAATAAGGCAATACACTTTCNGAAACGATAGAAACCATATCATTCTCCTTCCTTTTCCTTCTAATCCCACCCCCATCTACAAATTCAAAATAAGTAACAGGAACTTCTTTTAATTTCTCTTTTACAGAGAGACTCCGATTATTTTTTTTTATTAGATCATTTTCAGCAGAAACTAAATTATAATAATTATCGAGGATTTCTTTGAGATTAAATTGAAGTTCATACCTTGCAATATTCTCAACCAACACTTTACCTCGACGGTCTCTTATAATCCCACGAACTCCTGGAATCCTAACCTTAACCTCGGATGTTCCAGGAACTTTAGAAGAAAACTCTTCGTACCGGTCTATCTGCACGATAAACAATCTAATAAGAATCGATGAAATCCCAGCCAATAAAAAAATTGCTAAGAAATAAAATCTAATNCTATAACCTATTGTCATTATNCTTTTCTAATCCTCTTTACTTCTTCCTATTACAACAACAGAACAACCACTTAACTTGCTTAATTTCAAAATTAAATAGAAGAAAAAAGGTGACACCACCATTCCGAAAAACACAGAAACCCACAAATACCTCCAGAAGTTTTGAGGAAAGACAAATTGGGCTCTGGCAAAACTAATTAAAAACCACTCAATTAATAAAAAAACTAAAGTTGAGACACCAACAAGCATCACAGGGGCCTCCCATCGCCCCCTGCTAAAAAAAGGACTCATTCCCTGCATAAGAGAGCCCGTAATAAAGAAAAGAAATATTGAATATCCAAACCCGATATCATTATTAACTCCAATTGCCATGTGAATAGAATCCCAAGTTAATCCTGTTAAGAAAGCAAATAGAAGCATGAGTGCAAATGGAACGGATAGACTACAAGTAAAAAAGATCGTCTGAACAATGAAAAATCTAATACCTAGAGGCGACAAAATATTAGAAACCAATTCATCAAGAATAAAAGAAATAAACAGAAGAATAAAAAGTAGAGAAAAGAAAATAGTTTTCGATTTTTCAATAGCAACCATCATTCACTTTTCTTTATTTATTGCTATAGATCGTTTCGAACCACCATCAGCTTGATCAAGACCTTTGGAGCTTAGATTATTATTTTCTTCAGAAACCAATACAAAAATATAGCTAAGCTGGTTGAAATTAATAGCTGGCTGAACTCTTGCAACAGCATCAAAATCTTTAACTTCAAATTCTTTAATATATCCCAAAATAAGTCCTGGCGGAAATATTCCACTAACATCTGCATTTCCAACCCCTGATGAATAGACTTTAGCTCCTGCAGAAACTCCAAACCTGTCAGCCTCCTTGGGCAAGTTCTGTAAAACCAAATAATTTACATCTCTTCCAGCACCAGGAGCACCCGACAGAATACCTTGCACGCGTTCTAGACCTTTTTCATTAGCATTTGCAAAAACACCATGAACATAAGCTCCGATCTTACATTCGGAATCTGTCACTAAAACAACTGTCGACTGTGAAGCGCTCACATTTACTATTTTACCAACCAAAGCTCCTTCAACATTCTCGGCTCTATCGACTGCTACAGGAGTCATAACAGGATCATTAAGTTTAACACCATCATCTGCTCCTCTATCAATAACGAAAGTCTTCCACCAAGTACTACTTGGACGGTTAATAACTCTAGCAGCGACTAATTTTTGAGATTGTTTACGTTTAAATTCAACAAAATTTAATGATCTTTTTAATTCAATATTTTCCTCTCTTAGTAAATCAATCTGACTCTTCCAGGCACGTAACTCATACAGATCAGACAACAGTTTATTATACCTAAGACCTAATTCTTTTTTGTTATACTTTTTTGATATCTCCGCGACTGAGATCGGCTCACCATTTACCACATCATGACTATAGGTAAGTTCATCGAAAGATTCATAAACCAAGCCAAAAATTCCGAGAATTTTAGATTGAATTGATCTGACACTACCACTTTTAAGGGTAAAAACCCAAACCATAGCGAGAACAAATATAACCAGTGCTATCAGATTGTTCCTCTTCATACGCTTATCTAGAGCCTATATCATATGTTTGATGATTTTAGACACCTGCAGATGTTACTTTCTTCAAAAAGGAAATTTCGTTTAAAACCTTACCTGTACCTTCAACAATAGCCTGAAGAGGGTCTTCAGCCACATGGGTAGGAATTCCTGTCTGCTCAGCAAGCCATATATCCAACCCTCCTAGTAAAGCTCCACCCCCTGCAAGCATGATACCTCTATCCACTAAATCAGCTGCCAATTCTGGAGGACATCTTTCAAGTGTAACTTTTACCGAGTCGAGTATTGCCGATAATGGTTCAGCCATAGCTTCCCGGATTTCTTTTGACGTGACTTTTATCGTTTTTGGAAGACCATCAACTAAATCCCTACCTTTGACGTCCATTGTTGTCTCTTGGTCAACAACTGTTGCAGATCCTATTTCAATTTTCACTGCCTCTGCCGTCCTTTCTCCAATCATGAGATTATATTTTTTCTTCATGTAGGCGATAATTGACTCATCAAGTTCGTCTCCACCTACCCTAACACTTCGACTTTGAACAATTCCAGACAAAGAAATCACTGCCACCTCCGTAGTGCCTCCACCAATATCAACAATCATATTACCACTGGCATCTTGAATAGGCAACCCGACTCCAATAGCAGCAGCCATTGGCTCCTCAATTAAGTAAACCTCATCAGCACCAGCATGTCTGGCAGAATCTTTAACAGCGCGTTTTTCAACTTCAGTTATACCTGAAGGAACCGCCACAACTACTCTTATTTTTGATGCCTTTATTATTTTTGTGCCATTACCCTTATCTCTAGTTCTTGCCTCTTTGATAAAGTGTTTAAGCATCGCTTCAGTCATCTCAAAATCGGCAATAACACCGTCCCTGAGAGGCCTTACTGCAGAAATCGTATCGGGTGTCCTTCCAAGCATTCTTTTTGCATCATCTCCAACAGCGACAACTTCATTAGAACCTCTTTTAACAGCAACAACCGATGGCTGCCTGACTTTGATTCCCTCATCCTTTACATAAACAAGAGTGTTAGCGGTACCTAAGTCGATACCAATATCCATGTTTAGAAGCCCAAAAAGTCTATGAAAAATACTCACAAATAAATACAGATTATTTAAACCAGCGAATATGATTATTAATCAACATTTTCATTTAAGAAAACTTAAAAATAAGGATTAGTGCTATTTTTTTCTTATATGATCAACTTGTAATCTGATAATATTTATGGAAAAAAATTAAAATCTCTCTTTATCTAATTGAATTATAGGACCTTGAGAGTTTTTATGAGTATTATGATTCATTATCAATGCGATAGATGCACAAATTGCTGCAATTGGCCTGGCGAATTCATAGTTAGTGATATTGAAATCACTGCAATGGCAAAAGAACTCGGCCTATCATCAAATGAGTTTACCGAAAAATATACAAAATTAAGGAATCAGCGGAACGGACTGACTCTAAAAAATAACCAAAATGGATCATGCGTTTTACTAAAAGACAGATCCTGTCTGGTCCATTCAACTAAACCAAAACAATGTAAAGATTTCCCAAATAATTGGCGATTTAAAGGCTGGAGACAGATTTTTGACGCTACTCCAAAGAAAACTATTAATTAAATCATCTCAATTACAAAAAGATATACTTGATCGATGATAAAGGTGCATACAAAGTGAATCTCATAAAAATGCTCGGGTGGCGGAACTGGTAGACGCGCTAGACTAAGGATCTAGTCCAAGCAATTGGGTGCAGGTTCGATTCCTGTCTCGAGCACTTTCTAATTCAGCAAGTTACAAACCCTCCGCTAAAAGGGGTGAAAATTCGGGTTGCAAAAAGGGTAGTAAAAAAGGAGGCATTTGAATGATATGCACTAATCATTTTTTAACGACATTTCGATTTATTCGCATGTAAACTGAATTGATTCCTTCAATACTAATGGAGGCCCTAATCAGATCATAATCGTCTCTTTGAGCTAACAACTGAATTGATAACCCAGAATTTGACCAATTGATAAGATCAGTGGACCATTCAACTTTATATTCTTGGTTATCCAAGATCTTTGTTTGTGGATAAATCATAGAGAGAACTTCCCTACTTTTTATAAGCTTGGGAGCCGGCATTGCCGGATTTGGTTCGTCCACAGAAAATGGCACACTTATTGATGGTGAATAATAGGAATACGTTAATAAGGTATTTTTACTTATCGTCTCTGAGTAATCATCTGAAACCGATAAATTTATTGAAATAAGTTCAGCATTATTTTCATTCAAATGTCCTGTCAGGGTTGGCTGAAGAAACACTGAGTTTGAATGGATAATCCTCGAATTGCGGTCTTGTTATAACTGGACTGGTTGTGCGGCATGAGGAGAATGGTATTGCCGAAACTGCGGCCATGTATTTCAAAAACTGTCTTCGCTCAACACCGTATTTTTTTGAACATTTCATTCTTTATTAGAATCTTAGTTTCTAGTGAATCCGCTTCCTATTAAAATAATTCCCTGTAGTACTCAAAATGAGGTGCCAAATTTTGGGCATCACCTTTAGCAATCATTGAGGCCTCCATCCTTAAAATTGTAAATCACTTCGTTTGAGTGTCATTGAGTGAACAGGCTTACCGTCAATATTAACCACAGTGTATTTAATGGTTGGATCTTCATTCTTAAGATCAAAATCAACACGCCCAAAAGATTGTTTCTCGTTATACCCAAAGAGTGAATGTTTAATGAGCCCATGAACATGTTGATTTGTCAGTCGAGAAGACTGCCATTCATATAAGGAATACATACCTTCGATTTTAGTGTTAATTTTGTAAGCATCGGAGCGATGCCTATCAGCTGATAGAATCACAACACCAGGAATCTTTTGCTCCGCAATAAATCTGAATATCAACTCTCTTTCTCGAGCATATCCGTCCCATGTATCCTTCGATCCCGGCTTAACATTTGGAGTCATTGGGACATTAGTACATAACACCTTAAAGCTGGCGGGTTTTTTAAGAGAATCTTTTAACCACTGCATTTGAGCAGATCCGAGCATCGATGGGTTTTTTGATTTAGGTGATTCTCGATAATATCGCCCATCAATAAGAACGAAGTGAACTTTACCAATCCAAAAGTCAAACCAACAGCCCGGTTGCTTTTCACCTCCTCCATAATATGGATTATCATAGTTATCTTTGAATATCTTCCAAACCTCGCGCTTCCACTTAGGCTCGTCTATAGCAGGACCACCCCATCCGTCATTAGTAGTAAAGTCGTGATCATCCCAAATGCCATATATTGGAACTTTCTTAGCTAGCCTTGACCATTCAGGCTGGCTTTGCCGACGGTAGTAATGGAAAAGCTGCATTTCTGGTGTCATTGGATCATCAATATAAACATTGTCACCGAGAAGGATTAAGGCTCGTGGCTCGATCTCTCCAATTGTATCCCAGATGCGCTCATTCTCAGGCACGTAACCGGCTCCACCACCAAAGGCGATGGTAAACTTATCAGAAGCCTCTTCCTTCTTTAGCGATGTATTTGGAAGTGTACGTTCCCACGGCCAAGTTTTGGCGTCGAGCTTCCATGCATTAGATCTATCGAGCGCCATATCCATGAGCATTTTTGTGTGCTTGGAATTGACCGCCTTTTCAGATATATTTTTTAGATATTCGATTGCCTCCTTCTTCCTCCCCTGCAAAATGAGCTTAAGCGCATACGGATGCATTCTTTTAACCTGGTCTCGTTTACTCGGACTCTCATTGTTGACTTTTAAC
>NYVP01000095.1 GCA_002684575.1 Verrucomicrobiales bacterium | reverse complement strand
TGAACGTTACAAAAATTAAACTAATAAAAGTGATAATTATTCTCATATTTAAAATAATATATAAAAAATTTAGTNCATTTTCAACAAAATAATTTAAAAATTGTTATCAGATTTGANAAAAATGTAATCAATTANNCCCNCCTNATTTTTGTGGATTATTCATAANTNNNTNATTTTCAGTNCCANCCATTCTTACAGAATNAGGCAACAATCNCCGTAGCTGAAGAATCTAAATCGTTCTTCGACNGCTTTTTGGTAGGCTTCTAGCATGAGGTNTTGACCNGCTAANGCGCAAACCAACATNAAAAGGGTGCTTTTAGGNAGGTGAAAATTGGTCAGAAGTGCATCAACGCANGTNAATTGATAACCCGGATATATNAAAATNTTAGTTTCTCCTGACNCTTNTTNNANCATACCATCTTTGCTTTGGNATATNTGTTCCAAAACCCGGGTCACTGTTGTCCCGATAGAAATTCTCCTATTAGCAGCATTAATTTTTTCTGCAGCCTCCTTAGAGACTTGGTAAAATTCACTGTGCATTTCATGATCTGTTATTAGGTCAGCTTTTACAGGTCTGAAGGTTCCAACTCCCACATGTAAAGTGATAAAGGTATGTGGAATTGTAGATAGATGCTGATTAGTAAAATGTAGACCAGCTGTTGGAGCNGCAATGGCGCCAGGTTTTTCTGCATAAACAGTTTGATACCGATCGGAGTCAATATCTTCAGCATCGCGTCTCATATAATGAGGTAGGGCTAACTTCCCATTTTTTTCTATATCAATTCGGTTATCAAATCGAATGAGTCTTTCTCCGTCTTCAAGAATATTTTCNACTGATCCTATGATGCCATCAATANTAATTGAATGNCCGATGCGCATTTTCTTTCCAGGTTTCACTAAACATTTCCACAAGTTTGGCTCTGGTTCATCAAGGCGAGTGATTTCGATTTTATCGTCATCACTCATGAATCTAGATTTAACCACTTTGGTGTTGTTTAATACGCATAGATCCCCCTCGCTAATAAAATCAATAAATTCCTCAAACCTGTGACAGCTGATGGAGCCAGTTTTACGATCTATTACCATCATTCTAGAACCATCTCTCTTTTCCGTGGGTCTAGAGGCGATCAGTTCATCGGGTAAATGATAATTGAAGTCTTCTGTTCGCAATTCTTCAGTCATGGGTTAGATTTAAACTTAGTAGAAATTTAAACATAAAGTTTCAACTATTTAAATGCTCTATCAAAAATTCATAATTATTTTGCTTTTCTTTGCATTGGGTAGTCTTACTTCGTGTAAGACGGTGCGAGAGGTTACGAGCATAGAGTCAAAAGGAATCAGTGATCCTTTATCCGACAGATTTATTGGAAGTTCAGTATCGAAATATGAGAGTGGTGTTCGGCATTCCATGGATGGGAAGAGAACCACGACTAAAAAAATCTTTGGAGGAAACCAGCAAAACCCTCTTTTTGGAGGCAAGTACAACAAGAAATCGTTTCACGGCGCGAGAAATAGCAATTACTTTAACAATCAATTTAATCCCGATGATTATTATTTTGCTAAACAAAGACAGACGACAAAGAACCAGTCGCTATTGTCCAATAAGGAGTTAAGTGATCGAAATAAACCAGCCAATGAGGGTTTTAAAAATTTGTTCTCAAGAGGAANGAAGCTGAAAAAAAATACTTATTCAAATTCAAAAAAATTGGTTTCTTCTAATGCCTTCAAACAGGCAACTGATGCCCAAGAGAAAAATCGAAATACTGAGTTAGAAATCATTAATCCCTCTGGGACAGAAAATGCGCCCCAAGGAATGAGCATTGATGACGTTCGTAAGTTGCTCGAAAATTAATCTAACTTTGATTTGTAGANTCAATGTGTTGAGCTAATTCATCAAAGAGAAGAGTTAGCTTTTGTTTTTTTAATTCTGAAATTTTTTCAAACTGATCAGAATATTTTTGATGGGTTTCTTCAGAAGATAAAAGTCCCCTCAGGTTCTCTAAAAAAACAGAATGATCACCCTCGAACATCAAATTTTCTGCATTAAAGTCTTGAAGTAACTCTTGGTATTTGTGTGACCATCCAATTGCCATTACCGGCGTGCCTGTGGATAAAGCACTNACTAGTCCATGGAAGCGAGCTGTGATTGTAATATATGAATTGCTNATAAAAGACTTAATTTCTCTGGCNTCCTCNAATTCGATAATTGGGCAATTTAGTCTTGAGGCTAGTTCATCAGCGAGAGNTTTGTCCTCTTGNGGTTCGTGCAAAAGGACCTTTGGTGAAATANTTTTTTNACTCANGATTTCACCTGCTTTGTGGAATAATTCAATAACCTCTTTAGAGTTCATATTTCCNGAACTGATTAATTTATTGTTGATGATTAAGCATCCATATTTTGAACCATCCATGGTGGACTGATCAAAACTAGTCGTTTCTAAAGCGAAGGTAATATCAGGAAATAAACGAGCGTTATCCAAACCTAACTCGTTAAGGTGTTCCAAGGAGACGTGATCTCTTGCGCACAGCATTTGAGCACTTTTCCCAATTCGAATCATTTCGGATCTTAACTTTTGATCTGTAAATGGTCCAAACGCTTGCGGAAGCAAGTAATAAGGCGTGCCTTTTTTAACCTTTTTACCCAGCCGCCTTCTTGCTTTTTTGTACCCCCAACTATCTCCGTAGGCAAATCCGGAAATATCAATATAGTGAGTGATCTGTGAATCATTAACTATTCCCCATCTCTTGAGTTGATTAGGAAAGAGATATTCATGAAAAGGAAAAGATGATTTACGTTTTTGCAGCATATTAAATCTTGTCCTGTTCAAGAAGGGTTCTTTTGAATCAATCGCAAAAGAGACTGATTTTAGCCGCTTATTTAATTCTTGGTGTACGGTGTGAAGCATTAGTTCAGCCCCTTTGTTGGGGAGCCAAACCCCGAGTAGCTCAATTAGAATTTTTGGTAACATGGTGGAGGACATCGTCGACAGTTCTTTTGGAAGAATAAGCTATCTTAGTTTCAGGGTCCGGTATTCCCACTCCAACTAGCATGATTGGAACTTGCCAACGAGACAGGTTTAATAATTTTCTCATTTTCTCATGTTTCTCAGGAATATCAGGCCAGTTGATCGGTACCGATCCAAGACCGGATGAACTTAATGCTAACATAAGAGTCATTGTTGCCAGTGCAGAATCTATATAGATGAGATGACGATCACGTATTTCATCATAGCAGCCTAAATTACCGACAACGACAATAATCGAAGGAAGCTGGTCTCCGTATCCCCGAACACCGAGAGGTAGTTCACATATCTTTTTAATCATTNNCGGCTCAGTTGCTAAAAAGTAATCGAATGGTTGCCGGTTGCATGCACTTGGTGATTCGAGGGCTGCNGTGATAGCATGACGCAAAGTTTCTATCGGGANGGGTTCATTTTTAAAATGCCGATTGGATCTACGCCCTCTACATATTTCGTGAAATTGATCAAGTTCNTCAATTCCAGACTTTTCAAAATTTTGTGCATGAGCCTGGAGATCTNTTACTNNGTAAGGAGAAAATGTTTTTTTGGGATTCGGGTTTCTTTCAACTAGGGAAATAAATTTAGTGTAGTGNGGATTGATCTCTNCGTGTTCTTGATCAACGGCCTCAAAATATTTATTTAGNACATCGGATGCCCATTTAAGTTCGTTTTCTGANACTTCTGGAANNAAAAGTGCCTTTTCATAAAGATTGACTGCAGGTNCAATGAATTTCAGACCAAATATTTTTTTNCTATCTGGAAAGCANAGTCCNTTCTCNANAACGTGAATACTCCTTCTAAGATTTGGAACAGTTGACTGGTTTCTTGAGAACTGTGATCGTAATGCGTTTAACCCCGCAATCGTTGAATGATATTCAGCTTTCAAAGCCTTCCTTAATTTTCTTTTTTGCTTTGCTGAGCGCCCGAAAACATTTAATTTTTCTAATAATGAATTCATCAGTTGCCGGTTGTTTTGGAATAAAGACTAGACTCTGATCCCATTATGGCTCCTATTCGNCCTGCTATCCAACCTAGTGACCGTGCAGTTGTCATAAGTGTGAGGCCTAATGAAATGGGCAATGTGATTATTAAAATAGTCACTGCGAATGATTTCATTAAAATACTGGCCAAAACCATTGGATTCAAACGAACATTTCCTTTGTTTTTTCTTCTGAAATTTGTATTCGATTGATCTCTTGCTCTTTCGTACTGATATACAAATGATAACCGGTCTTCTGAAATTGTTTCATACACATAGGCATCCGTTACCCAGGCGGTGGGTATATTTTTTTCAATGACGTCGGCATAAAATTTAGAATCAGTTCCACCTGTATGTCTCATCGATTCATCAAACCAAATATTATGTTTTGAGAAAAGTGTGGTTTCAGCTAGCCAATTATTCGTTACAATGGTGACCCCGGGTGTTCCGCCTTGCGCAGTTTTACTAGAAGCTCGATCTTCCTTTTTTTTGTATCGGTTATTTATATTTCTGAACATGAGATTTTGAATCATGTTNAATTTCTTTTTTGGCTTTTTTGCTCTTAGGGGAGCGCCAATGAGCTTGGCATCACTATTCCTGTACCCCGCTATTATATTCTCTAGCCATTCAATATCGACTTCTTCATCATCATCAACAAAAAGCAAAAGGTCTGCAGATATATTGATTGCNTCTTNTGCTGCACGATTTCGGGCAAATGGTATCCCGGGCTCTTTTTCTAGGGCGTAGGTAAGTCTACCTTTGTTAAATAGTGGTTCTAAATTTTGGATGACCGATTTTGATTTCTCTTCATCATCATTTTCGATAACAACAAAGACCGGACTTACTTTATCAGGAATTTTTAGAGAAGACCATGATCGTATAAGGGCCTCGAGCATTTTCGGGCGGCGCCTTGTCAACGTGGCGATACATACTAATAGCGGTTTATTTTCTCGAGACAAAGTTTCTTAAATGGGAAGATTAAAGTGTACTTTTCAATATANGCATAGTCATTTTAGCAAATCTTTACTTGTGCAATGGGTGCTATTTTAATTGATTACTTCTTTGTGACAGCTTGANGCTGGATTAATTTGAGGGCAACTTGCCCAATAATATATTAGCCTAATGTCTCCCAAAGAACAATACGAACAACTTATTCGCGGAACAGCCAAAGTTTTAANCGAAAANGAACTTTTAACAAAACTCGAGAAAGGGCAACCTTTAAGAGCAAAGCTAGGTGTCGACCCGACAGCTCCGGATATTCATTTGGGCCATACCGTTGTTCTGGAAAAGTTAAGACAATTTCAATCGCTTGGCCATCAGGCGGTTTTAATTATCGGTGATTTTACGGCCACTGTAGGTGATCCAACTGGTAGATCCTCGACTNGACCTCCTTTANGTAGGGAAGAGGTTTTGGCNAATGCAGAAACTTATACCGATCAGGCGTTTAAAATTTTAGATAAGGATCAAACTGAAGTNGTTTATAATGGAGAATGGTTTCGGAAAATGAATTATGAGGAGGTTCTTAAACTTAATNCGCGAGTCACCATGCAACAAATGTTACAGAGGGAGGATTTTAAATCCCGTATTGATGACGCGGTTGAGGTAAGGTTACATGAAATTCAATATCCAATAATGCAGGGTTGGGATTCGGTTGAGGTCAGAGCTGATGTTGAACTTGGTGGTACTGACCAGCTCTTTAATATATTGGTTGGCAGAGATATGCAAAAGTCTCAAGGCATGGAGCCTCAGGTTGCTATGTGTTTACCGATTTTAGAGGGAACAGATGGGGTAAAGAAAATGTCAAAGAGCTATGGCAATTATGTAGGTGTAGATGAAAGCTCTTCTGAAATATTTGGAAAAACAATGAGTGTTTCTGATGATCTCATGGACCGTTGGTATACTTTACTTTTGGGTACAGAAAGANATAAAGATTTGCACCCCATGGAAGCCAAGAAGCAGTTGGCTCAGTCGATTGTCGAGAGATATCATAATGCTGAAAAAGCTCAAGAGGCTAGAGCCGACTTTGAATCTAAATTTGTTAAGAATGATAGCGNGGCGGACTGGCCAGAAGTCGATTTGGGTACAGAAAGAAGAATCATTGCCTCGGTGGGAATTGCTTATGCCGAGGGCTTTAATGTCAAGCGGAGTGGAGGTGAGGTTAGACAACTAATTTCTCAAGGAGCCATTCAAATTGATGGTGAAAAAATAACGGACCNAAAAGTTAATCTGCCGGAGGACATTAAAGGTAAAATTTTACGACTCGATAAAAAGCACAGCGTGCGATTAATCTAGATTTTGTCATTGTTGTTATAAGAAAATAAAAAATAGATANNTAAATTAACTGTGAGGGCGATCGGACGTTTGGCAATTTACTCATTGTCCTATTTTGGNCAGTTGGGTCGCCTCCTAATCGAAATATTAATTTTCTTTTTCAAGGGAAAGATCAGGCCCAAGCTAATGTGCCGACAAATTGTCAATATAGGATTTAGTTCCCAAATGGTCGTTATTGTGACGGGGGCATTCACTGGAGCCGTATTTACCGCTCAGACNTATTATCAAGCGACCAAGCTCGATTTAGAATCCGGTATNGGGGGCCTCGTTTCGATTGCTATTTGCAGAGAATTAGGGCCGGTCTTAGTGGGNCTTATGTTAGCNGGTAGAGTAGGGGCATCCATGGCTGCTGAGATTGGAACAATGAAGGTAACCGAACAAATTGATGCTTTACGATCTATGGGCGTGAGCCCAACCGGTTATGTTGTTGTTCCAAGATTCGTGGCAATTATGATTTCAATGCCTTTGCTAATAGCCGAGGCCATTATTTTTGGAATAATGGCCTCTTATCTGATTGCTGTTAAATTTTATAATATTAATGCTGTTTGGTTCTTGGACCACCTCAATAGTTATACCGAACTCGAGGATATTGCTTTTGGCATGATAAAAGGTTTTGTTTTTGGAATTTTGATTTGCCTCATTTCATGCCATCAGGGACTTGTTGTNAAAGATGGTGCCGTTGGGGTGGGCCGGGGAACAACAAAGGCTGTTGTTTTATCATCCCTCGCAATTTTAATTTTCAATTTTTTTCTTACTATCCTTCTGACCAATTTTTTTCCTTTTGGAGAAGGTATTTAAAAAAAATTATCCAAGGCCNTGCTCNGCAAGNACTTTNCGAAGTTCAACTTGAAACACAGCCACATCCTCTCGAGATGGAGTATATCCCTCTTTATCTGGGTTTAATCCAAGTTGACCCATTTGATCAAACCACCATGAGGCNAGTTGACCATCTGAAAAAGTCACTTTACCACTAATGACACATTGNGGTTGAGTGATCGAGTCTACGCTGACATTGATGTTAGTAGGTTGANCGCTCTCGGNCTCTTCTTTTTCCGGATCNNCAGANGGAGTTTNTTGCTGTTCAGGCTCTTCAGTATTTTCAGTGACATTATCCGAATCCTGTATNGCATCAGGAGNCTCATCAACTGGCTCTTCNTCCTCCTCCTCTTCNTCCTCATTTAATTCGATCTTTAAGTCAGAGAGTAAGAAGCGAGTTTCTAGATAAGTTAAATTGATATCAAATGATTCGTTAATTTGATTTTGAATTTTACCAAGATCGTCACCTGATTCGATCCAGGATTTNANNGTNGTTATTTGATCTTCGGTCAATTTCATCGCGACTAGGTNATAGTGAGTTAGTCAACTAATCTGGTTTTACAATCGTCAGCTAGAACGGGAATAGTACCGCCTATAAACTTTNTAAGNTAAGTGCTAGGGGTTGATATACAAGTATAAAATTGATATACTTATCCTCATTTGATCTTACAAAATGTTGTGATCATAGATTTTAATTATCAGGCTGTAGAGAAGNTATTAGTTATCCAAAGCGATGTGACCAAGCTTAATCCCTATTCAAATTGAGATGTTCTGAAATGAAAGGAGATAGATATGAAGCTAGCTAATGATTCATTCTAAAAAGTTTTTTTTTGCTCTCTTGTAGGTGTAGGGTGTCTTGAGCATTGATCCCTGTAGCATTTGCCATGTAACACTTAGCTTTTACCTGAATCAGGAATAATGAAGAAGGGACAAAGGTACAAGACTCAGGTTAAAAATGTCCCTATGGAATTTTAGAATTTTTATTCAGACCCTCATATGTACATACACAGGAGCGGAGAAAAAGGAGGCTACCCCCACCCGTGGCGTATCTCGAAGGCTAAAGAATCACAATCAAACGCCCCCTGCCCAAATGCCATGGACCCTTATAAATTTAGGGTGATTTTGTAATGGATGGTTTTTATTGGAGTGTTAGATTTTCTAAATGATACGTATTATACCTTTTCTAATATTCTGCTTAAGTACTATTTGTAGCGCTGAACTAAGAACTTGGACGGCTGTTAATGGTAATAAGGTAGAAGCTAATTACATTTCCTCGTCCAAAGGTATTGTTAAATTACGACTAAAATCAG
>NYVP01000094.1 GCA_002684575.1 Verrucomicrobiales bacterium | reverse complement strand
TTTTAAGTGAGAAGACCTAAAGTCATGGCAAGCGACTGGTGAGAAAATCACCAAGAGTATTCAACTTAAAGACGGCAAGAAGTTCTACCGCTTTGCTTTGGATAAGTGATCACCAACCACCGCTAGCGGTCCATGGCAGGTGGGCATGGGGCGTTTGATCCTGATTCCTAGCTCTGAGGGATGCCACCCCCAGTAGTGGGTATTTTTCTCTCGGTCTGCCACACACAATATATCCTTCTGTAAAAAAATCTTAAAAATACGACCACTCAATTTTTTTGTTATTGTCCTGCTTAGCTCACCCTGCATAATTTTGAAATGGATAATGGTGACATTACTTTTATTATTCTACTTTCTCTATCTCTGATTATATGGATTGGTGGAGAAATTCTTTACCGTAAAAGCAAAGACGCAATATGGATAAAAAGAGGTAGGGGAAATAAGTCAGTCAAAAAATATAGTGAGAGTGTAAATAGACGGAAATTTAGTTACATAGAGAAGTCGAAGTCTGGGGGTTTTAAATGTAATTGAGGAAAGGGAACTCAACGAATTGCTTTATCAGGAGCATCAGTTAAAGGAAGCTTACAAAAGAGAGGAAGGGCGATTGGCCTGTAGGGCGGTTCCTTGGTTTTTTATTATTATGATGCTTGGATTTTATATATATCACGGCGGTAAATAATATCATTGATACCCCCTTGAACGAGCAGTGAGCGACGTGCATTGATAAAAACATTCTTTTGTGTCCCTGATCGGGTAGGGTTTTCCACTGATCCATGAATCATTTATTCTGATATTTGAATTTGTATCTATAAACCCATTTGCTCTCGACTTTTATACCTCCAACTTCCGAGTGTGGAATGGTATAAGTCTTGGTTTTCCACGGATCGACATTCCCGATAATCTTAATGCCATCTTGGGTAATGTTTAGAATTTTACCCTCAATTAGAATTTCTTCATTGTTATCGAATATTTTAACAGACTCATTTATATTTATTCCATAGTATGCATGATAATCCCCAACATCTTTCCATGACTTCATACAACCTAGTAGGAATAGTGTGAAGACA
Organism: Verrucomicrobiales bacterium; assembly: GCA_002684575.1. Taxonomy (GTDB): domain Bacteria; phylum Verrucomicrobiota; class Verrucomicrobiia; order Verrucomicrobiales; family DEV007; genus EC70. The sequence goes on along the minus strand of NYVP01000094.1, from coordinate 5,975 downwards.
AGTACTCCTAACTTATTCATAGTTAAATAATCGATTATTCAGGTGGGAATTGAAACTAAAGAATCCTACTTCATATTAATGAGGAAGTCTACGGCCCTTACGGTCCATGGCAGGTAGGCAGCCCAAAAACCCCCGAACAAGGAAATATGGATTAGGGGGCTAGAATTCTCATTAATTAAATTTAGTGGCCTGCCTTAAAAGGTATCACGCCAGCCCTTCGAAACGGGGTGGCGGAGGATAATCACGAAAGAATAATGTCAGAGGAAAAAATGGAAAATTGGTTCAAGAGTTTAAGAACCGAAGTTTTGAATATGATAGCACTGACGATAAATACGCTCGATTTTTAATTGAGGAAATTATTCCATCAATATCTAAAAAATATAACCTTGTTGATTACCCTGATGGTCGTGCAATTTGTGGATTTAGCTCTGGGGGTATCTGTGCATTCAATGTTGCTTGGCACAGGCCTGACTATTTTGCCAAAGTGATTAGTCATTGTGGAAGTTTTACCAATGTTGCTCTTTCAAGCAGTCAGGGAGGGCATCTTTATCCAGATATTGTAAGGAGAACAGCCCGTAATGATATAAAAGTTTTTTTACAAGCGGGATCAAATGATGCAGATACAATATCGGGCAATTGGAAAATAACTAATGAGCAAATGGCGGCAGCGCTAAAGTTTAGAAATTATGATTTAAATTATGTTATGGGAAAGGGTGGGCATACACTGAAGCATGCAGGTTCTATTTTTCCAGAAACAATGCGATGGATTTGGAGTGATCGGTTGTAATCAACTCAATCCAAATAAAGACATTGGATCAAGGGGGCAGGAGAGTAGGTTTCAGTGGTTATTTCTTTAGCTTTCCTTGGCCTATATTTTTCTTTTCAGCCCATGAAACTAATTGCATTAAACCACCTATACAAAAAAGTGGAACTCCAATTAGGCCTAATGTAATACCACTGAGGAAATATCCATAATTTTCAGGGCTGTAGGCAGCAGTAGTCGAAGATTTGGCAAAACAAATAAAGGCACTGATTAGAAAAAAACCTCCGATTAAAAGACACCAATAACCACAACCTTTTTTTGACGATTTGGTTTTCAATTTATCCATATCATATTATGACTAACGCTTTAGCATGATTAATACCAATCGAAATAACGAGCTTCTAACAGGCGCGCGGGGTTCATGGGTTATTCTTCAGATTCAGTTTTTTCCCTTGAATTAACAGGTTCACCTTTGCTGTTCCAATACTTTGCAGAAATTATTTCATCACCATTCTTACGGTTTACTTCATAATTCTTTTGCCCGTTTTCATGCCAACCAATTACTAGCCCCTCCTCCTTGCCGTCCTTTTAGTTTGTTTCAGTGTACTTCTAATCGTTAGTTTGTCACGTTCGCCTTTACACCTCGGATATAATCGTCGGGTTAGTATTACCACATCGAAGGAGATTGTGAAAAAAATCACAATCTTTTCTAAGTAAAACAATATGAGTGTTTTACGAATCTAAGGAATGGGCTTGCCGTAATTTCTCATCATAAAATAGTTCATGTTTGATGCTATGTGGCACACGGCTCACTTTGCAGCCTGTCGAAGATCAGCCATCACTTTAAAAGCCTCTCTCCTCTGTTCTGGAGTGACAACCTGGTTGATAAGGTTCTTATTGTTAAATCCCTTTATGTGGAACACCATTTACTGCCTCTTTATTGATTCAGTTACTTTTCTTTGAATGGACGCTCTTGATATTATTTTTAGTATTGTTATTGGAATACTTTTTATTTTGTGGGTTCGTGGTGAATTTAAATTTCTAAAATCTANACCTGAAGATAATGAAAGGNAGATGTGGTTTGTACAAAATATTCTTGAGGTGCGTCCAAAAATATCTAAACAGGGAAGAATTATTTGGAGAGTAGTGTTTTGGTTTTTAATTATTTTTATCTTTTGTTGCTACATTGGGTCGAAGAATATTTCATCCTAAATATACGTGCAACGTATTAAATATAACCAATTACAAAATCACCCTAAATTTATAACGGTCCATGGCAGATGGGCGGGGGGCACCACACACAATCCCTGAACAAGGGAGGGGTGCATTTTTNAAGTCATTGATTAAATCAATCTAAATAATATATATTATCGATTTTTGAAAAGCAGGTATTTACTAATATGTTAGTAATCTGAAAATGAATAATTTTATCAATTTTATCGTAGGTGTATTTACGGATTCAGAAGTTTTATTTTTTATTTTTATTATGCTTTTTTCAGTATCGTTAATAGGGTGTTTGTGCTGGCGGTGTAATTCAAAATATTTGAAATATGAAAATAAAGACTTAGATGGAAAATTAAGTAATTTTGTATTCTTGTTAAATTTTGGAGTCATTTACTCATTTATCGCCATCGTTTTACCAGCGTGTTTGTCTCATGATCCATTTAAACTTGATATAGTGTTATTTATGCCTTATCTGGGGCTGTTTATAATAATATTCGGTTTATCATTTTTTGTATACTTCACCAGCAAGAAGAAGTGTAAAAAAGAACCNACTAGGCGCTCAGTTTTTCTGCTCAGGATGAGCTTATTGCATTTAGTTTTCTTAGGGATTNTAATATCGTGGGGTTTCTTATTTATTGTATCAATTGATGGAGTTGGGCTTTCAGTTTAGGATTTCAACGTCGAAAAAATTATCACCAACCATCNCTAACGGTCCATGGCAGTTGGGCATGGGGCACCCCACAGCGCACAATGGCACAAGGGCGTGTGGCTTGTGGTTACTCACACCTCACACGACTGATTTAAGGATCATGCTTTAGCGCATCATCTCTAACTCTCTCTTCAGGGTTGAGAATACTTCGTCGCATCGCACGTATTCGGTCATACTGGTAGTGGTATTGCCCGTCTTGTTTCCGATAACCGATCTGGGTGGCATAAAACAGGTATAGCCATTGCCTGCCATCAACTCTGGTAACAAGCGCTTGGGGAACGTGACACGCATCGGCATCACTATCCGGACGAATGAAGTCCAACNTTTTCCACAAAACTCCGTCANCAGAAACAGCCTCCCGTAGTTGTCGGCTCTTCCAGTGTGATTCGCCCTTCCTAACAGGATAACCGGGAGGGTCTGAGAAGCAGTGATACATGCGGCCAATTCGAATGACCTCCGGATTTGGCCAGTTCTCGATTATCGGGTTGTGTAAGTCATGTGTGATCTTGAAGCCGGCACCAGTCATGAAATTTCCCTTATTCTCAGCGTATCCCATGCATACACCCTTGCCCGGAAGCCAGTAATCAAACCAAAGCCGCCATAACCCCTCTTCACGATGCAGTGAAGGGCGATGAAAATCTCCTNTCCTGCCAGGTTTTGGCTCAGGATTTGNGGTGTCGTTGCGGCGAATCAGTAGGGGGTGCTCTGACTTTTTCCAGTGAATGCCGTCACTGGAGACTGCCCCCATTACGCACTGCACCATCCCGGCTGGATAGCCCAGCCTTTCGCTGAAGGGCTTCGATGTGGCACTATATGCCATGTAATAAAGACCATCTCTAATGACTACCGACGGGTCACCCACATGCCATGCTTCGTACCAGCGATCACCGGCATGAATAACGGGAACCCACTTCTNGGGATCCATGGTCGTATCCCAGGTATTTTCCCTGCTATATACTTCCCAAGATTTTAGATCCCTTGATCGTGCATGAAAGATCGCGTCACTGCCAGGGATGTTCTTGTTTGAGTGATTCGCGGCCCAGCCAAAGAACCACATCCTATACCGATATTTGCCNCCCGTCTCAATGACACACGGGTTGTACATATTGTTGAAGTTCGTCAACAAGTTGACTTGAGCTCTTTGCCATTGCCCTTCTGAGNCCTCGCCAAGCACAAAGCAAAAAGCATGGAACCAAAAAAGCATCTTCATTCCGCAATACTAACGCCTCATTCAATGCTAACCAATTACAAAATCAGGCTAAATCTATAACGGTCCATGGAAGGTGGGTGGTGAGGTGCAGGCGTATTACAAATAGCGGTAATTAAGTGCAATAAATGGCACAATTTTATGCATTTAAACATCAGCNATTAAATTCNTATTAGATATAATGTAATACTGANAATGATCATCATTAGTTGATCAGACTGAGCCAAAATAGTTGTGAGAAATTTAATTATGTTTCTGTTTTTGTTGAGCGCAGTGACATCAAGAGGTCAAGGANTAACAAAAACCTTTAAGGTTTCGGATCGGATTTTTGATGTTCCTGAATCTTGGAAATCAGAAACTCCAAGCTCGAAAATGCGAAATGCTCAGTATAGAAATGGTAAATCAGAAATTGTTGTTTTTTATTTTGGTAAAGGAAGTGGCGGCAGTGTTGATGCAAACATAAATCGTTGGTTAGGTCAGTTTAAAGAAGCAAAGGAAAAGTTATCTTCTGTTATAGAAAAAAAGAAAATTAAAGATAATGTAATTACNACTTTATTTGCAAGTGGAACATATTTGAAGGGCTCCCCATTCGGTCCAAAAGTTGAAATGTCTAACTATGCGATGAGAGCTGCAATTATTGAATGTAAAGATGGCCCAATATTCATCAAAATGACTGGACCATTAGATGAAGTAGTCAAGTCATCTGATGAGTTTGATAAGGTTGCAAAGTCGGGATTGATTATTAAAATTGATACCTAAAATTCAACCATAGAAACATCAACCAACGCTTGAGGACTATCACAAATATGCTTTAGGGAGCGGGTTTTGGTAGCGTATCATTACGCAATTCTCGCACTAGACCAAGAATTGCTTNATTGGTCCCTTTTGATCATGACAATCGAAACAACAATTATCCATCAGGCCTTGAACTTTGTTTTATATAGCTAGTGGGGCAGCAAAGAGTTCAAAGCTTACCGCAAAAAAGAGAGATAATAAAAGTAGTGGAAACTTACACCGAACACTCATGGAATAATCAAAGGGTAATTATCACGTTATACTGTAAAAAAATTAACCACAAATGCTTTCTCCTAAATCCAAAAATTCCTCCCAATAATCATAGACTAGGTTATGTGGTTTAACTCCATTGTGATGAATGAAACGTATAAGATCAACTTGTGAAAAATTGTAGGAAAAATCCCTTTAAAGTGTACGAATTTCTTTTCAGATTCGGCTGTCTAATTTTATTAATTTTTTTTACAATCTTTATAATCGTAATTAATTATTTTGTCTTAGAACACTTTAACAATAAATAGTGAGTTCATTTTTTTGGGATGAAGCTCCAGGAGCCCCTAATTTTTTCTCCATCTAAGAACTCTTCTTCATAAACATACTCTCCGTTCTCACCAAACCTTAACCATTTTCCCTCCTTTTTATTCTTAATGTATTCTCCAACTTGCCATTCCTCTCCATTTTCATGCCAACTTTTTTTTAAACCATGGAGCTTTCCATTTAAATAATTTGCTTCAAATTCTATTTGTCCATTTTTATAAAACTTCATAGCTTTACCACTGTATAGAGCACCTGAATTTTTAAGAAAATAATCATCTTCTATTTTATCCAATTTGTTATGGTTTATAATACCCTTCCCGATAATGTTTTTTGTGGAGCAAGACCCGAGGATGATAGACAAAAAAATGGTTAAACGGTATGTCATGTTCGCAGGTTTCATGAGTTAATCAACACTGTGAGTGAAACTTAAAAAGCATCTTTAACTGATAACGTCACGTGGACAATGGATCCACCGAAGCTTAAGAAGAAGCTTATTGCAATGGGAATTAATACTAAGGGGCAAAAACATAAAGAATGCGAGCGCAACAAGGGTAAGTAGTATCAAAGAAAAGCACCTAAAAAGATCAGATCTTTATTCCTTTTTCTTACCAATAAGAATTGGGAAAAAGCACATAACCCAAACTAAGAGGAAAAATAATCCTCATCCAAAGTTTGCCACGTCCTCAGCACCCCAGTGAAAAGGATCGTTTATAGCAAAGATCATCAAGCCAATAAAAAAGCCC
>NYVP01000093.1 GCA_002684575.1 Verrucomicrobiales bacterium | reverse complement strand
ATGAAAATAGGATGCGTTATTCGCCGGAGGTTCATTTTAAAACGGCCAAAGAAATGCGACAGCTTTTCAAAGAAGTTCCTGTTGCCTGTGATAACACCCTTGAGATTGCTGAGAAAATTGATTTTGATATGGTACTAGATTCTACCAGCTCTGAAAGGTATCCAGAGTATGAAGTCAACTTGGGTTCATCAAGGGAAGATTATTTTCGTGAGCTTTGTGAGGAAGGTCTTATTGATAGGTACGGATCTGAGAGAGCTAAAAATGATAAAGAACTTAGGGAAAGGTTAGATTATGAAATAGGCATAATGGAGCGAATGGGATTTGTTTCTTATTTCTTAATTACCTGGGATTTTATCAAGTGGGCCAAAGATAATAAAATCCCTGTAGGGCCTGGACGTGGTTCTGCAGCGGGTTCCATAGTAGCTTATGTTCTTGGTATTACAGACCTTGATCCTTTACGATATGGTCTCATCTTTGAGAGATTTTTGAATCCAGAGAGAGTCAGTCCTCCCGATGTCGACGTTGATTTTTGTCANACAAGAAGGCCGGAGGTCATAGAATATGTCAGACAGAAGTATGGCGAGAAATGTGTTTCCCACATTATTACCTTTGGAACACTTGGAGCAAAAAGCGTTGTTAGGGACGTTGGTAGGGTTATGGGTTGGAGTTATGGTGAGGCTGATAGAATTGCTAAGATGATACCTAATGAGTTGGGAATTACTTTGACTTCGGCTAGGAAGAAAAATCCAGAACTTAAAGAGGCCATTGCGTCAGAGCCTGCTACCGAACAGTTATGGGAGTATTCAACCTTTCTAGAAGGTCTGACTCGTGGCGTTGGTATTCATGCAGCCGGCATTGTCATTGGAGATTGCGAACTTGATGTGCACGTNCCTCTGACAAGAGGTAACGAAAACGAAGTGGTTACCCAGTATGCCATGAAACCACTAACAGATCTCGGAATGCTGAAAATGGATTTCCTTGGTCTTAAAACTTTGACAGTCATCCAGGATGCAGTCGATTTGATTAACAGAGAGGGGTCGGATTTTGATATTTCAAATATCCCCATTGATGATAAGAAAACATTTGAGCTACTAAATGCTGGTGAAACATGTGGAGTTTTTCAATTGGAATCTGGAGGAATGGTGGCCCTGTGTAAACAATTTGGAGTTAATAGGATTGAAGATATTATTGCTTTGATAGCCTTNTACCGACCAGGGCCAATGGAGTTGATTCCGGATTTCATTGACCGGAAAAAAGGTAAGAAAAAAGTCGAATACTTGCACCCGCTTCTAGAGGAGGTTTCAAAGGAAACGCATGGTATTTTGATATATCAAGAGCAAGTTCAAAAAGCGGCTAATGTTCTTGCAGGATACAGTCTTGGAGATGCTGACTTNCTGCGGCGTGCCATGGGTAAAAAAGACCCCGATGAAATGGCCAAACAAAGAACAATTTTTGTTGAAGGCTGTAAAAAATATAATGAAATTTCCGAAAAGAAAGCTAACGGAATTTTTGATCTTTTGGAAAAGTTCGCAGGTTATGGTTTTAACAAATCACATTCTGCAGCGTATGGGTTAATTAGTTATCAAACTGCTTATTTAAAAGCCAACTACCCGGTCGAGTTCATGTCTGCACTTCTTTCTAATGAAATTAANAATACTGATAAAATTTCAGTATTTGTTGAGGAGTGTAAATCCATGGGGATTAAAGTTTTGCCGCCTGACGTCAATAAGAGTTATCTCAAATTTTCTCCGGAAGATAGTGGTGATGGGAGGTTGTCNTCCATCAGGTATGGCTTAGCAGCAATAAAAAATGTGGGATCAGCGGCAATGAATTTGGCGGTTAATGAAAGAGCTGAGTCCGGTGATTATTTGTCGGCTGATGATTTTGCTAGGCGGCTCGAGTCAAGATCGGTTAACAAAAAAATTCTTGAGTCCTTAACCAAAGCCGGGGCTTTCGATTTTTCAGGAGAAGAGCGTGCCAGTATATTTGNTAGAGTAGACTCGATCATTTCTGCGGCTTCTCTTGCCCACAAAGATCGAATTTCAGGTCAAGCCTCTTTATTTGATGAGGACACTGATTACGGTTCTGCTCAAACTGGCCTCAACAACAACACTCATGTTGAGTTTGAGCCTTGGACTGAGGATGAGGTTTTGGCTGCTGAACGTGAATTGTTAGGTTTTTATGTAACGGGACACCCTCTTAACCCATATCGTTCACTTTTTGCCAAAGGAAGTTATAAAAGATTATCTGAATTACAGGATCTAAGAGAAAATAAAAAATATAACTTCATGGGAAGAATAGCTGGGGTCGAAAAAATGTTTACCAAGAAAGCAGGAAAGCCTTTTGCTAAATTAAACTTTGAGGAATTTACGGGCCAGACTGAGGTGATGGTATGGAGTGAAGTTTTTGTAAAATCAACAGAAGTTCTTCAAACAGGAGCTGTGATCGAATTGTTGGCGAAGGTAGAATTAGATTCTCGTACGGAAACTAAGAGGTTAACTGCTGAAAAGATTAAAACTNTTAGTAAACCCTCCGAGTCTTCAAATCAGCCTGATGAGAATTTGAATAACAACAGTTCTTATCAAAATGGCTCAANACCTCATCCTGATCAAGAGGAGCAATTGGTTCTTAATGTTTATCTTAGGAGCGGCGTTCACGATTCAAGCGACCTTTACAAAATTAGAGACATACTAATTGCTCATCCTGGATCTGATTCGGTTGGTATAAGTTATACAGCAAGTAACGGCAATTCAATATGGCTAGATCCCGGATCTCGATACTTGGTTAATGATAATGAACAGTTGAGAGCTGAACTAGCGACTTGGTTAAAGTGAATCTTATTATTACTTGTGGTAATAAGTGTCAACCAGTGCGAGTGTGGATGAATTGAATAATTCAATGAACAGTGCTGAGGGTGTTTCCCAAACTAATGATAGAGTGAATGTGTTAGGTGTGGGTATAAGTCCAGTGAACTTAGATACTGCCGAGGATTTGATATTTAATGCGATAGATTCTGGTCAACAAGGGTATGTTGGGGTGACAGGTGTTCATGGTGTTAGTGAGGCACAAAATGATTCAAAATTTAAAGATATTTTAAATAATNCATTTATTAACACTCCTGATGGAATGCCAATGGTTTGGTATGCTCGGCTTTATGGCTTTGAAAAAGTTTCAAGAGTGTATGGGCCTGATCTTATGCTGAACATTTGTGCCCGCTCGGTTGATCGCAAAGTTAAACATTTCTTTTATGGAGGTGGAGAAGGGGTGGCTGATTTGTTGAAAGAAAAATTAGAAAAAAAATTTCCTGGAATTGAAATCGTTGGTACTTACACGCCCCCTTTTAGGCCCCTGACAAATGACGAAGAAATAGAGGTTCGGAATTTAATTAATATTTCAGGAGCTCATTGTGTTTGGGTTGGCCTAAGCACCCCAAAACAAGAGAAGTTTATGAGTGGTTTTTTAAATAGATTTGGTGCAAATGAGTCGGGAGATTCAAGCCTCAAGGGGCCAAAGGTTTTTTTTGGAGTGGGAGCGGCCTTTGATTTTCATGCAGGACTAATACCACAAGCACCTAATTGGATGCAGCAAAGTGGTTTGGAATGGCTTTATCGCTTATACAAAGAGCCTAAAAGATTATGGAAAAGGTACCTGAAAAATAACCCTCTTTTTTTGTTTAGAGCCTTATTACAAATTTTTGGTGTAAAGAAGTATACCTTATGATCTTTAAAAACTGCAGCCTNTTAAATTTTAAATCGATTCCTTGGCTCAAAGTATTAATTAGAATAGACTAAGGTTATGAATAAGTTAGCAACATTTTTGTGGATTAGCTGCTCATTAATTATGATTAGTACTTTGTCCTATGCGGGAGAGTCCGAATTAACAAAACTTAAAAACGGGTTTACTAAGAAAGTTAACAGCGTTTTGCTACCNTTGGTTCAAAGACACAAAAGCGCTCTACTAAATTTAGAAAAAAGCCTCGCGAATATTTCAGAGGTTGAACAAGCTTTGTTAGTAAGAGAAGAGAGGCTGCGAATTTCCGAATTNGAGCTTATAGATTTAATTGGTGATATCCCGGAATCTCCTGAAAAACTAAGAACACAAGTTCAAAGGTTTAACCGAGAAGCCTTATCTGCTATAAGAACCTGGGAAAAAAAATACGAACAGGCTCTTCTTAGCCTTGAATCACGACTTACTAGATTAGGTCAATTGAATGAAGCGCTATTGGTTAAAAATGAACTAATATATTTCAAGAGAAAAATAGATTCGAGGAATAAAAAAAATGCAGCTGATACTGTAGATAAAGGGAATGATTTAGATTTCGCTCTGGCATCTAAAGGTGCTACCGCTAAAGCCTATAAGGGTGGAAATTTTTTGATTGATGGTGACCTACAATATACTGGACGTGANGGTTTTGCCTGGGGTTTGTGTCCTGCTGATTTTGAAGTTGTTTTGCCTAAAGCTACAAAGATNCAAGAAATTAATTTTCTCTTATACAATCAGGACAAATCAAGGGAGTACCTTTATCAATTATTTGTTATGCGCAAAGATGGTGGTGAATGGGAGCTGGTTGCGGATCATTCAAAAAAACCATCGAAAGGTTGGCANAATCACAAATTTAATCCAGTTGCTCTAAAAAGTATTAAAGTTAANGGTNTATTCAACTCAGCCAATAAAAACTTTCAAATCGTCGAAGTAGTAGCCCGTTAATTAATGTCAAGGATTCTGAAAACGGCTTACTTGTCTGGGTCACAAGTCGTAACGACACTGTCCACTCTAATAATTGCTGCTGTTTTATCCAGAGTATTAGAATCTAAAGCTGATTATGGAACATACCAACAAACTTTACTTGTCTATACTTTTTTAGCTCCACTACTAGCCCTAGGCCTTCCAGCGGCATCTTTTTATTTTTGTTCGAAGAGCGGCAGTAATCACAGATTGATTTTTTATAATGCATTGATATTGATTTTCACGGTTTCGTTAGTTTTTGGAATTTTCTGCATGACGATTGGCAAAAGCTATATTCCTAATTTATTTAACAACGCGGACCTAGAGCAAACGATTCCTTGGCTAGCAATTTATGGTCCAGCAACTCTTCTGATTTTATACGCTTCCTCATTCTTGGTGGCCATAGATTATGCAAAAATCAGTGCAATCCTTACTATTCTTTTCAGAGTTTTTTTGGCTACAAGTGTGATCCTTGTATTGCTTTTTTCCTCTCGCTTGGAATTGATAATTAGCGCTCAATCATATGTAATATTGTCTGGAGCTCTGATAGGTATATTTTTGGTTTATCGATATTCTAATAATAAAGAAAAAACCAGGTCATCCATCTCAATAAAAAATATCAATGACCAGTTAAAATATGCCGTGCCATTGGGACTGGGTGCAATGNTTGAAGGAATGGCTTTGGCAATCGATCGATTAATGGTTTCTGCTTTGCTCGAGCCAGAGGAGTATGCCGTCTTTGTTAATGGGGCCATGGAGATTCCCTTGATTGCTGCAATAACTGTTGCGGCAGGCGCCGTAATTTTGCCCGAAATCGTAAAGGCTTTTGAAAATAAAAATTCATCTGAAGCCCTAGATCTTTGGCAGCTTATGGTAAGGAGGGTGACGATTATTCTACTACCTGCAGGTCTTTTATTTTATCTAATTTCACAAGAGCTAATGATTATATTATATTCGGACAAGTTTAAGGAGAGTGTTGAGCCTTTTCGAATTTATATGCTTATGTTACCTGCAAGAGTGGCATATTTTGGGATGTTATTTCAAGCTGCCGGTAAAACTAGGCTTGTTCTTTATAGGGCAATNATAACGNTGAGCTTNAATACAATAATAACCTATTTTCTTGTTCGAAAGTTTGGTATGGCTGGAGCTGCTTGGGGAACAGTTGCNGTTGTATGGCTNTTTGTGGTTCCTTATTGCGTGTTAGTTTGTTCAAAGATTACAAATGTAAGATGGTACAAGCTACTTCCTTATAGATATATTTTTTCAGTTGGCATAGTCTCTTTTTCGGTAGCCCTTATTGTCTGGTTAATATCTAGTATGTTTGGATTTCAGAACGTATTTATCACTACCTTTTTAAAAGGATCTGCATATTGCGCTTTAGTTGTTGCATCAATGTTTTTATTTTTTCGAAATGACTGCATCCACATCTATAAGCAATTAATTTCTAAAATAATTAAAAATTGATAAAATGAAGTGCGTTACAATTATTGGAGCGAGACCACAATTCATCAAGGCGGCGCCCATGAGCTCGGCAATGATTAATGCAGGTCTTGAGGAAGTTTTGATTCATACTGGACAGCATTTTGATCATAAAATGTCCCAGGTTTTTTTTGATGAGCTCAGTATACCATCACCCAAATATAATTTAGATGTTTCAGGGGGTTCTCATGCCCAAATGACTGGTAGAATGCTCGGTGCTATCGAGAGTAAAATAATTGAAGAAAGCCCTGATTGTGTGCTCGTCTATGGGGACACTAATTCAACGTTATCCGGGAGTTTGGCTGCAGCCAAACTACATATACCTGTAGTTCATATGGAAGCTGGCATTAGAAGTTTTAATAAAAAAATGCCTGAAGAGATAAATCGAGTGATTACGGATCACCTGTCATCACTATTGTTGTGTCCCAGTGATACCGCTGTTACAAATCTCAAAAATGAGGGTATTCAAAATGGGGTGATAAATGTTGGAGACATCATGATGGATGCTGCAAAGAAGGCGAATAAAATTGTCTCAAGCGGTGAAGGTTTTTTACCAAAAATAGAGGGGTTTGATTTTTCTGCTCAATTTGACCTATTAACACTTCATCGGGCTGAAAATACAGACGATAGGCAAAGAATGGAAAATATCCTTCGAGGATTGGAATCCACAGAGAGAGCTATTGTTTTTCCGATCCATCCAAGAACAAGAAAAAAAATTGATGAACTAAATTTCACTATTCCAAATAAAGTGAAGATTTGTGAGCCTCTAAGTTATCTCTCCATGTCTGCTGTCCTAAGTCGTTGTGTCAAAGTTATCACTGATTCAGGGGGGCTTCAAAAAGAGGCTTATTGGGCGAAAAAACCTTGTATCACTTTGAGAGATGAAACTGAATGGGTAGAAACTCTTGAGGAAGGTGCAAATTGTTTGGTAGGCGCAGAAGCTGACAATATTAGTGATGCCTTAAACTCAAAAAATGAAATAATATTCTCTGATAATTTGTATGGTGATGGTAAATCTGCTCCTTCTTCTGTAGAAAGAATAATTAATTTTTTTTCCTGAAATATTGATTTTTACAATAATTGTAAATGCGAATTGCCTATATAATTACCTGGAACCTTGGTCATAATGATGGAGTCACCAGAAAGGTACTCAGGCAAGCTAAAGAGTGGAAAGACTTGGGTCATCAAGTAGAAATATTTTGTGCTACTGAAGAGATTGTTAAGCCTGTCAAAGGGGTTACTTTTTTTAAAAAAGACCGGGTTTGGGGTTCTGTTTTCGCTGCATTAAAAAATCGAAAAATTTACAATACACTTTGTGATGAAGTTATGAGTTATAGCCCGGATTTAGTTTACTTACGATGGGAGTTTCATAAAAGCCCTTTAAGCAAATTGATGAAGAAGATCCCTACCATCATTGAAATAAATACTTTTTTCCAAGGTGAATTTAAAAGGAGATCGAAAGAAAACTGGATAGAGAGAATCAGATATTGGTATTATCTACTCACTTACAAAAAATTTGATAAATTTTGTTCAGGTTTTGTTTCAGTATGTAAAGAATATCTTGATTTGGGCCAATACAAGAAATTGGATAAGCCTTATTGTTATATCCCTAATTCTATTCCAGTCGATAAAGATCAGAAACCAATTGATTACTTAGCTCGAGACTCCTCCATTCCTAGGTTAGTTTTTATCAGTTCAGGTATACAGCCATGGCACGGTTTAAATAACTTAATTGAATTAGCTGAAAAAACTGTAGGCGATTTGGAATTTGATTTGATTACTGGATTTGATGCAGGTTTTCTTGAGTTTCCGGAAAATATCAAAGTGTACCCTTTTCTGGAAAAAGATGAGTTTTTAGAGGTCTTTAAAAATTCAGTAGCTGGAATTGGATCAGCAGGCTTGTATGAAAATGGTATGAATGAGGCTTGTGTTCTCAAGGTTAGGGAATATTTGTCCGCTGGATTACCAGTTATAGTGCCTTATAAAGATACAGCTTTTTTGGATAATAAACCACCAGAATGGTTTCTTGAACTTCCCAATGAGCCTAGTTCTTTAGCCAATAATAAAGATGAAATAATAGAGTTTGTTTCGAAAATGCGAGGACTAAGAGTACAAACTAATGAGGTTGTTCCATATATTAGTAGTGAAAGATGGGAGTCTGAAAGAGTGAATTTTTTTAAAAAAGTGCTTAAATTAAATTGATGTGAATTTAAAGCTTATCAAAATCTTTATATTTTATTTTAGGCTTCTATTGATTTTATGTTTCACCAAATCAATTGCTTTTAGTGATATTGTTAGACTTCCTCTTGGTGAAGACTTGCAGTCAATTATAATTGAACAAGGTAAACAAACGAGTTATCTCTTAGAGGCTGGAGTTCACAGGGGTCATGAACTGGTGCTTAAAGAAGGAGATTCATTAATTGGAGAGGCTGGAGCAGTTCTTTCTGGTGCAGAATTGCTGAAGGGATGGAGATTTGAAGATCCTTATTGGGTTCATGATGGACCGCATTCGAAACTCATTCCTTATTTAGATGATGAATCTCGAGTTTGGGAACAAAGAGCAAATTATCCTCACGATCTATTTTGTAATGATCAACCATTAGTTCAAAGAATGGCACTCACTAGATTTATTCTAACTGGTAACTATTGGTTCTATGATTATGAAAAAGATAAGATCTATATCGGATTTAATCCGAAAGGTTTAGAAATGGAACTAAGTGGTTTATCTAACTTTGGTCTCAGTGCTTTAGAAAAAGGTATAACTGTAAAAAATGTTAGATTTGAAAACTATGCCACCTATAATTTAAGGCCCGCTGTTGATCTTGGTGCCGATGCGGTATTTGAAAATTCAACTGTTTCAGGAAGTCACTGCATAGGCATAAGAATAAAAAGTAACTCAATAATTCGAAATTCCGTCTTTAATTATAATGGACTTGCTGGTTTGCATAATGGAGGAGACAGCACTTTAATTGAATTTTGTGAATTTGGTTACAATGGATGGGCAGGATTTTCGGGTGATTGGGCTCGTGGTGGCTGCAAAGTTCCTGGTGTTACCAACACGATAATAAGAAGGAATTATGCTCATCATAATATTGGGCCGGGTTTTTGGTTTGATATTAATGCTAATAAAAATTTATTTGAAGAAAATTTGAGTGAATTTAATTCCTGGGAGGGGCTCATATATGAACTCAGCTGTGGTTGTGAAATCAGAAATAACATTTTGAGGTGGAATGGGCTTGAGCCAAGAGAAGGGCTCTTGTGGGGAGTTCCCTTTGTTATTCAGAACGCTGAAAATGCTAACATTCATAACAATTATTTTGAGGCGTCACCAAAAAATTATGCGAGGGCAGGAGGTGTATCAATTATTAATCAGTTTAGGCCTCAGTATTCAAATGGCGTCTGTGGTGAGCATACTGCAGAAGGGAATATTATTCATAACAATGCAATTGTAATGCCGCTTGGAGGATACAATGGATTGCAATATGGTACGTATGGATGGAATACATATGAGGATTTTTTGGAAAAACCCAATAGATGGTATGATAACACCTACTTTTCAGGTAAACCGAATAGAGGAAATTTTCATTGGTATGGACCTGGAGAATTGCCAACAGATTTTGTAATTCAATTTTATAATTGGGAGGATTGGCAATCTCAAGGCCAGGATAAGGGAAGTAAATGGATTACAAAACATGCATCGTTTTTTAATCCTAACAGTGCGGAAATTAAAAGGCTAATAATTGAGACCACAGGTGTCAGCTATGAAGAGCTAAAAAAACCTTTTATCGATGTCTACGAAAATGAAAATACAGACTTGGATGGAGATGGTATGCCTGATAATTGGGAAAATATTTTTGGTCTAAATTTAAGTATTAATGACGCCAAGAGCGATCAAGATGGTGACGGGGTATCGAATATAAATGAGTTTAAAAATTCCACTAATCCTCTAAAAAAAGATACCGATGATGATGGTATTACAGATGACTGGGAAATTTTATACAATCTTGACCCAATTGTTGCAGATAGTCATTTGGATTCAGACAACGACTCATTGATAAATATTGAAGAGTATGAGCTTAATTCCAATCCGGATAGTCCTGATCGGATTAATAACCAAATTTCACAGGCAGGATTAACCATGTGGCTTAAGTCTACATCCGTCGATAGTGAATTATTGAAATTTGTTTCAATGTGGAGTGATCATAGAGGAGGTGAAAATTCCATCGAAGTTCCATTTAATCATTCACCACCAAAATTTAATTACGAAAAAAAATATAGTTACCCATTTTTAGATTTTGGACCAGGTAGTTTAAAATCAGTGAAGCCTAATTTAATTAATGATGAGAACGGAGGCTGGACAATTTTTTTGGTTCTGAGCATTCCTGAATTTAAAAATGATAATTCTAAGTATGCATTGATGAGTAATGATGTTTGGAGAAAAAGCGGATTTAGACTCACTCTTGAAAATGGCTATTTACATTTTTATTCCACGCAGTCAGAAAAATCTTTATCCTTGTATGCATTTGAAAAGGTTGTTGAAGGAGAGGTGATGATTGTAAGTTTGCAGTATGATGCGATTGAGGAGATAGCCTATCTTTATATTAATGGAAATGAGCAAGGACGCGTGGCCGGATCAATTCCTCAAAATAATCAACCTATATGGATTGGTAATATTGGAGGAATGAAGTCCCAAGTTTCACACTATTTCGAAATATTGACTTATAACACTCTTTTAAATCATCAACAAAGAAGGGTGATCGATTCAATGTTGATAGGCAAGTATCTTAGCTCAGGATTAGGAATGCGAGACATTGACGGTGATGAAATGGCCGATTGGTGGGAGCAAGAATTTGGTTTTTTGGAAAGTAAAGATGCAGATGATGATTTAGACGGACTTAATAATCTCCAAGAGTTTTTGAATCGGACTAACCCCTTTGATCAGGATACTGATAAGGATGGGTTAAAAGATGGGTGGGAAATTGATAATGGATGGAATCTATTATTTAATGATCTGCTAGTTGATGAGGATGATGATGGTTTGAATTCTGTTTATGAGTATGAGGTAGGTTCAGACCCAATGGACAACGATACTGATGATGATAAGATGGCGGACGGATGGGAATATGAAAATGGGCTAAATCCAATCGCCAAAGATGGTGAGAATGACCCTGATTTAGATGGATTAAGTAATCTATTAGAATTTGTTTTTTTAACTGACCCATTTAATTCTGATACAGATTCAGACACTCTGACAGATTCGAGAGAAATATTAAATGGATGGGACCCTTTGCAGAGCGCTATATTCAATGATTCAGATGAAGACGGTTTAACCGACCTTAAAGAAATTCAATATGGCACAAACGTTTATTCAGCAGATAGTGATGGTGACAAAATTTCCGACTTTGATGAAATACAATATAACTTAAACCCTATTAATAAGGATGCTGATGATGATCCGGATGGTGATGGTTTAAGTAATTTTAACGAGGTTACTAATCAAACAAATCCTTTTAAAAGTGATACTGATAACGATGGCATTTTTGATGGGTGGGAAGTTGAGCAAAAGTTAAACCCATTATCTAATGATGCTCAAAACGATTTCGACTTTGATGGGATTTCGAATTACAATGAATTTCTTAATAAAACAAGTCCAATTGATTGGGTTGATATGGACCAAGATGGAATGCATGATCTTTGGGAAAAAAGTGTTGGCTTAGACGACCAAAAAAATGATTCTACTAATGATCCAGACCATGATGGAGTTTCTAATCTTGTAGAATTTATTTTAGGAGGCCATCCCTTGAGGAGAAATTCATCTCCGGGTATTGACTTTGAAATCTCAAAGAGTGGAGAGGTTTCGATAAGTTATAAATTTGCAAACATCTGTAACTATTATTATTCGATTATTTTACAGAAAATGGATTCAACCAATATTTGGCGTGACTTTAAAAATTTTGATCAAAAATTTATTAGAAGTGAATTCGATCCTAAATCCCGTGATATTTTAAAGAATAGAGCAATTTACAGATTGGTCATGGAAAGGTTGCCTTGATTTGAGTCATTTTACTCTTATTAATTAGAATAAGTACCCCTCGATTAATAGATGAATATTAAAGCTATCATCCTTATGATTGCGGGCCTGTTCGTTGCTTTATGGATGGGCTTAGCTGTAGGAAATGGTGATTATGGCACGGCTATCGCCGTTGCTGGATTAACAGTTTTTGCAATTCTCGTATCTGTTGTTGGAAAGCATTATCGTTTTGAGGGTTGGGCCATAGCAATTATATGTGCATGCTATTTTGTGGGTGGTAAAGGTTTTGCATACCAAAGATTGGGAGCCATTTTGTTTGTTGGGGAGGCAGCACTGATTTTACTTCTTGGTTTTCACCTAATACGCTGCCTAGGCGGTAAAAATGACGTTTTACCTCGTCATCCGATAACAGTTCCGTTGTTAATGTTTCAAATATATGGATTTGCTCACCTTTTAATCGATCGAAGTTACTTTCCTTTTTTCTTTTTAATGAAAGACGTGGCCACCGTGTACTATGGGCTTTTCTTTTTTCTGGTTTTTCCACCCATGCTCCATAAGCCAACGCGCGAGTACTTGCTCAAACTTCTTCCCATTATTTCTGCGATCGCATTAGGTCTATTAACTACGTTATTAATTGTTCCAGGGCTAGAGCAGTTAATCTTTATGGGAACAATGTTTCGGGGCGCTCCTTTGGTAATGCCATCAATTGATGCTCTTGTTCCTGTATGTGTTGGATTTTCTGCATTTTGTTATTTTAAACATCTTAGATCGTCTGGTTTATGGAAGATAATATATTTGTTGGCTTCAGTGCTGTGTTCTGCTCCTTTATTTGCCCAGGGAAAAGCTGTTTTTTATTTGGCATTTTTTCTTTTTGTTGGAGCTTTGTTCTTAGTAGGGCATTGGAAGCTGATAATAACTGGGCTGTTGGTTGGTTTGTTTTCGACAATTTTTCTTTATTCTCTTATTGAGTCAAGAGTTATACAGGATAGGGAAGGTAGGTTTGAAAGTTTTATTAATGAATTTTCCTCATTCGATATTGCCGGAATTGGTAGTGGCAAACAGAAATTTGCACAAGAGAATGTGGATTGGCGATTCACTTGGTGGAAGATGGTCATTGCCGATGTAATGAAAGAAAATCCTTTTTACGGTTTAGGTCTTGGTTCAGATATTTCTACGGAATTTCATGCAAATTATTTTCAAACCGGTATCGACAATACTGACGTCTTAATAGCTCGATATCCTCACAATATTTTAATAACTGTCTTGGGACGATTAGGTATAATAGGCATTATTATTTTTTTACCAATATGCCTGCTGATTATTCGAGAATTGTGGCTAGGAATGATTAAATTACGCGCTTCAGGTGACGAGCATAATCCTGGTTTAGCGTTCGCTTGGGCCTTTGTGTTGGCAGGATTTACCAATGCTTTTTTCCAATCGACATTTGAAGCTCCTTATGCTGCGATTGCCTTTTGGTCAATGTTAGCAGTTCTTTGTGTTATGAACCGTCAGGAACAGAGTGAAGAAGAAATTAATGCTGATGTAGTGGAAGCTGACAATGAATTTATCAATGAAAGAAAATTAGTGATGGGTTCAAGAGCTGTTTGATTTTAAGAATTAGTTTATTACACAAAGATATAGTCAAATCCTGATGAAAGATGATCGAACTTGGCAGGGAATTGTCCCTTGGATTTATAATAAGTTTACATCCTTTCGAAAGAATAGATTTTCTAGATTCTTAGTAGAACTTTCACCTAGAGAAGGAGAGCGGATCATCGACTTGGGTGGAGAGCCTGAGTTTTGGAAAACCGTGAACAGTGGGTATGAGCTTCACTGCATCAACTTGGATAAAATTGAATTTAATGCTGATGAGTATCAAATGAATTTAAGAACCAGTGCAGGCGATTGTTGTGAACTTACTGAAGAAGAGGATGATTCTTATGATTTAGTTTTTTCTAATAGCGTTATTGAGCATGTAGGTGATTTTGAAAGACAAAAACAATTTGCTGATACTGCATTAAGATTAGGCCGAAAGCTATGGGTTCAAACTCCTGCAAAATGTTTTCCGATTGAGCCGCATTGGTTTGCTTTTTTTATTCATTGGTTCCCTAGAAAGTATCAATATTTCCTTTTTCGTTGGTTTGCATTACGGCATCGGTTTGCGGGGGTGAGGCTTACTAAATCTGAAGTCAAAGCACAGGTTGACGATGTAAGGCTTATGACAAAAGGAGAACTTAAGAAAATCTTTCCTGGCTGCAATATTATTATCGAACGGTTCTTTTTTATTCCAAAATCTTACATCGTTTTTAGAAGAGGCAAAGAATGAAAAAATAAAAATTGTTCAATTAACCGTGCGAAATAAAAAAAATATACTTCTTGTAGGACAGACTCCACCCCCGTTTCATGGGCAGGCTGTTGCTACTAAGTTGTTATTTGATCATGAATGGATAGATCAGAAAATTTATTTTTTACGAATGAACTTTAGTCAATCTGAAACTGAAGTAGGTCGTTTTAGTTTTAGGAAAGTTTTCCATTTATTTATTCTAATTATTAAAACAGTAGCATTGTTAATTAGGCGCTTTCCATGCGTTTTATATTATCCTCCAGCAAGTCCTCATATGGTTCCTGTTCTTCGCGACATATTTTTCTTAACAATTGTCAGGCCATTTTCTAGAGGAACAGTTTTTCATTTTCACGCTGGCGGGCTTCCCGAATTTGTTAACTCATTAAATAACCCAATTCGTTTTTTTGCAAAACGTGCATATTTAAAACCTGATCTTGGAATTGAAATTTCAAATTCCCAAGTCAAAGAAGTTGATGCATTTTATGCAAAAAAAAGAATAGTTATCCCTAATGGCCTTGATGTTCCCGCGAAAAAATGTCAAGACAAAAAAGCTGAAAATAAGATCAAAAGAATACTATTTGTTGCAGGGTTGAGGAGGACCAAAGGTGTTCTGGATTTAATAGAAACAGCACAAAAATTGAAAGAGATGAAATTAGATTTCATCATGGATGTCGTTGGATTGTGGCAAGAGTCTGAGACAGAGAAGCTTTTCCATGCAGAGCTATCGAAGCATAATCTTAAAGATAATATTTTAATTCATGGAAAACTTATAGGCCAAGATAAATGGGATCTTTATAATTCTGCTACCCTNTTTTTCTTTCCTTCATATTATGAGTCTGAAAATTTNCCNCTTGTTCTNATAGAAGCTATGGCCTTTGGNCTTCCTATTGTAAGNACAANATGGAGAGGAATTANAGAAATGGTNGATCAAGGTGATTCTGGTTTTTTATGTGAAGTTGGTCAGTGNGACGAATTTGCTGAGGCGATNCGAAGTCTGTTTGTTGATCAAGNCCTTCATGNCAACATGTCTAAATNTGCCAGATCTTTGTATGAAAATAANTATACCCAAAATGTATTTATNAGCTCNATGGCTGANGCTTTTGAAGACGTTACATCTAATGGCTGAAGATAATTNNTNATGCTAAAAGGACTTACATTAANTCTTATTNTAATCGGTTATCTTTGTATTGCTGTTTTTGGAACTGGAGTCAAAGACGTNTTTCAATGGCCNGGTCTTTTATTAATAGGAATAGGNTTTATGATCACACCTATNGCTTTTAAGGATAGNAGAAATATTTTTGGCCATTCAATTTGTAATTTGTCAGTCGGTTTGGTTTTCATTTATATGCTTATTAGGGCTTTAATTTCTCCAGTCGCTCATGAAGCAAGTCTCGAAATACTTCTCATATTAGTACTTTTTGGCTTTTATTTATTGTTTTGTTATTGGCTGATTGAGGAAAAGTATCGAATAATTTTTGCTGGTATATTAATCTTGTTAGCATGTGGGAATACCGGTGTTGCCATTTATCAATTAGACAATCCGGAATTTCATATCCTTCCTGGCTATGATCGGGTTGGATTGGGTGGNCAATTAGAAAGACCTAGTGGATTTTATAATGCGAGCCCTCATATGGGAGGTTTTCTTCAGTTAGTTTCGATAATATCAGCTGCGTTTTTTCTATTCTTAAAACAAAAAATCCAACGGTCACTTTTTCTAATTCTATGTATTATAGCAACTGGAGGTGTTATTTTGAGTCAAAGTAGGGGAAGTATGATTGCTTTACCTGTAGGGTTAAGCACTGTTTTTCTGTTTTATTTAATATTTAATTATAGGTCNGGACACGGTAAGAAAGGGAACCGCGCCAGAACTTTTTTAACTATAATTTGCGGTCTTTGTGCAGTTCTTGGTCTTGGTCTAATTATGATCAATGACATTAGTCATAGAGTAAAATCAGTGGATCATTTTTTTGCTGATGCGTCACGTTCAAATTTTAGATCAGGTGCTGTTGATCAATGGATGGAGTCACCCCTCTTCGGAACGGGCTCCAGAACTTTTCAGCATAAATATCTNCAATATAGACCTCAGCATGCCCCTTTTCATCAAATGGATCCAAAGTTTGCACACAATGATTANTTACAACAGTTAGCAGAGTATGGTTTGATCGGATTACTTTTGGTTATATTTTGCCTATTTCTGCATTTATTGACGGGATTTAAATTAGCAAATATTACAGTAAAAAGTATTCANGATCATAGGAGCAGAATTCGGTTTGCTTTACTTATTGGTGCAGTTGCCGTTTTGGTTGCTCATTCATTGCATGCAGTTGTGGATTTTCATATTCGTTTACTTGCAACTGCGGTTCCTATCATCTTCTGCATATCCATCATTTCCAGTCATAGTATGTTTACTTTANTAAAACATAAAAAGAGTTTATCGCTTATGTTTCAACGATGGGCAATTGGTATCATTGGACTTACCATTATCATTCTTGGTTTTTTGATTGCGCCATCATCTTGGAAAATTCAACAGGCTAAGAACTTTTTAAACAAAGGAGAACCGGCTATGGCTATTAGTCTTTTGCATGAGGCTTCCGAAATAAATCCTAATAACGCTACAGCCTTTAGAGAATTGGCTCGATTGAGATATGAGAAATTAGACGATGATATTCCAACTCTTGTCAAAATCGGATATGCAGAGAATGCACTCGAAGCTTTTAAAAGAGCTTTAGAATTAAACCCATTAGACTGGAGGTCTCTTCTTGGAGCTGGAGTATGTGAAATATTCCTCGCATGGCATGCTAATCCTGTAATGAGTGATTCCTACTGGATTAAGGCAGAAGAATTTTTAAAAAAGGCTATACAAGTGGCCCCAACTAAATATGAGCCGAGGGAGGAATACGCGTACTATAAACTAAATTTGGCCTACTATATGGCAAATAAAGGTAACTTTGATGGCGCTTACAAGGAAGCAGTCAGTGCAGCAAAAAAATTTGAGGCTGTTCCAGAATTTTTTGTCGAAGGAGCACCTAGAGGNCACCGTGTTGCTGAGGGGAGGAGAAGTTCAAAACAATTATTAGAAAGACTGAAAAAAACTAAATGATATACGGTATTGAAATAACTAGAATTTTTTCAACTTAGAATAATAGGTACTACAGTTGAATATTAATATTAAAAGATCGATTCTCAGAATATACGAAATCACAAGAGTGGTTTTAGTCACATTGGTTGCTGAACTTCGTCACCAATTCACCAGATATCGAAGAGGTCCTAACAAAAAAGTTTGGGATATTGATGTAGTTTATCTCTGGAATGATCCTAGTGATTTAGAATGGTGTAAAAAAAGATTGGAAGTTTTACAGAAAGAAAATCGTGATGACTTTTGCTGTATTGAACATCAGACAAGTTCATCTNCGATTGCTTTGGATGAGTTGCGTTATTCGCTGAGATCCATTGAACAATATCTTCAAGGTGTCCGTTTAATTCATATTGTAGTTGATGGGCAAATTCCTAAATGGTTAAATATAAAACACCCAAAGATTAAAGTTATTCAGGCAAAAGATATTATAACCGATGAAAAGCACTATCCAAATTATAACACTCAAGCTATTGAATCATATTTTTTCAATATTCCTGATTTAAGTAATCGGTTTATTTATTTCAATGATGATTTTTTCTTGTCTCGNAAAACAGGAGTTCATCAGTTTTATACATCTGACGGTCTTATTAGAGTTCGACTCGGTCGAGCGTTATCACCAAAAGGCAAACCTACACCAGATGAAGAGGGGGACTCGGCTGGCCACAAAAATGCTAATAATATTTTGGATAGAGAATTTGGTAAAAGAGCACGCTTAACAGTTATGCATAGACCTTATGCGCATAATAAAGAATTACTTAAAAAAGCAGAAAAAGTATTTCCATTGGCGTTTGAAGAAACCAGAGCCTCTCGTTTCCGGTCAACGAAAATGGTTGCTATTCACAGTTTCCTCTTGCCCTACGCTGCTTCATATAATCAGGAGGCTGATCTTGTGCCTCCAAAGCTTCTTGAAAAAGACATGTTTAAATGGGGAAGTTGCTCTGAATCCAATAAGAAAGTCGTGCAGAAGGTCCAATCTTTGAGCAGCAATGGATTTTGTATTCAGGAAGAGAGAGGAATACTAGTTCCTGAGACTGAGGTCCGTCGATTTCATGAATTTATGTCAAAAAAATTCCCAAAGAAATCATTATTTGAGAAGGACTGATCATTACAGATGCACAGCATGTATAATTAATTCTTTTAAGAAATTTGAAACTTGATTAAATATAGATCAGACATTGATGGTCTCAGAGCTATAGCTGTGTTGGCTGTTCTTTTTTATCACGCAGATATAGGTATATCTGGTGGATTTGTAGGTGTTGATATTTTTTTTGTTATTTCTGGATACTTAATAACCAAAATTATCATTAGTGACTTGGAAAAAAATAAGTTCTCATTCTTAAATTTTTGGGAGCGCCGGGTTCGAAGAATTTTGCCAGCACTTTTGGTAGTAGTGATTACAACTATATTTATCGGATTTTTTGTTCAGTTCTCAAAAGAATATAGATCGACTTGCGCTTCAGTAATGTGGATAACGGCTTTTTCTTCAAATATTTATTTTTGGAGAAACACAGGAGATTATTTTGATGGATCATCTCTTGATGTTCCTTTATTGCACACATGGTCTTTGTCCTTGGAGGAACAATTTTATATAGTATTACCAATTTTGCTTTGGATTATTTTTCGTTATTTAGATCGAAAGATACTTATAAGATTTTTTTTAACCATGATCGCTTTAAGTTTTCTGATATCGATTTGGGGAGTAAAAAATTATGAAATAGCCACTTTTTTTTTATTACCCACGCGAGCTTGGGAATTAGCTGCTGGTTCATTAATAGTTTTTGCTAGTCCCCTAAAAAATAAAAATCATATAATTATATTAAGTTGGATAGGGTTTTTAAGTGTCGTTTTGCCTATATTATTTTATTCTAAAAAAACTGAATTTCCTGGATATAACGCACTTCCACCCGTTATTGGGTCTCTCTTGATTATATGGACTGGAATTATTGAAGCAGATATTAAAAAAGTTTCGATAATCCATAGGTTTTTATCAATAAAACCCTTAGTTTGGATTGGACTAATATCTTACTCATTATATTTATGGCACTGGCCGTTACTTTCTTATTCGAAGTATTTATCCATTTGGGATGATAATATTTTTAATAGGGCTTTGATACTTCTGATTTCATTTATTATAGCGGTTCTTTCCTTTCGTTTTATTGAGCGCCCTTTTAGAACAAAAAAAATCTTAAAATCCAGAAGAGTTTTATTTACATCAATTTTGGCCGGAATGTCTGCAATTTTTCTGTTCACACTAAGTGTAATGAACAATGAGGGAATTATGAAATTTAATAATAATAATCATTTAAGATTGTTATCCCAACTCACTAATAATCAAAAAGTGCGGCACGACGTGAATCTTTTCCCTCCTGATTTTGGTGTTCTTGGTGATTCAAATCAAAAGGTAAAAGTTTTATTTATAGGTGACAGCCATTGTGGTGCGTTAGCTCCAATGTTGGATTCAAAACTAAAAGATGATAAAATATCGGGTAGATATATAGCAGCATCTGGCGATCCGCTTTTAAATGGATTTAAAAGAAGTAATGGTAATATGTTTTATATTAATAGGCTCGTAGAGCATATTAGTGTTGATGATTCTTTTTCGGATTTAACAGATATTGTCTTAATTGCAAGGTGGCAGTACTACTTGTATCATGAGCCCGATTTTTATGATAATATAGATTTTTATGGATCATTGCGCAGCACTATAGAAGAACTTAAAAAATTAGATTGTAATATCCATATTATGATTCAAGTGCCTGAATTTACTGATATTCCAAAATTACATTTAAGAGCATCTTGGCCGTTTCGTTTCAAATTAGATACGTTAAAGTGGGAAGGTGTTTATCCGGAGTATCAAAAAATTCAGATATATAATTCACATCAAAGACAAATTGAAATTTTTGAAGAAATATATAATGAATTTGATAACGTTAGAATTATGAACCCGCTTCCATTAATGTTATCAAAACAAAATAAATATCAGATGTTTGAAAATGATATTTCAATTTATTCCGACCACAATCATCTTTCGATTGATGGAGCCAATAAAATTAAATCATTGTTTGAATTCAAGTAATTATCTTCGCACGCAAAAATAATTATTGTCTTGCGAAAATAGTATAACCAATTTTATTAAACCTTTCTACCGCTCTGTTAGGATCAATTGTTGCCA
Source organism: Verrucomicrobiales bacterium (assembly GCA_002684575.1). Taxonomy (GTDB): domain Bacteria; phylum Verrucomicrobiota; class Verrucomicrobiia; order Verrucomicrobiales; family DEV007; genus EC70. Next base: position 7,365 of record NYVP01000093.1, on the reverse strand, counting down.
GATAGTTGGGTAATTCATATCGGGCTGTATTTGGACTCAAAAGAAGTGGCTTGAAAAGACCTTTTCTTAAAAAGAAAATTTTATAACCATAATGCTCGAGGAGATCACTTGTAGGTGAGGGATAACCCATATGATCCTCATATACAATATCGCGGATTTTTTTTTGGTTGAGTAATTCCTTTGCTCCGTCCAGTGCTGCTTTTTCATGCCCCTCAATATCAATTTTACAAACACCAATATATTCTTGCATGTCCCTAAAATAAGTGTCGAGAGTTGTGGTTTTTACATTGATACGATCAATTATTTTATTTGAATCACTCGATTCTGACATTGAAGCCGAACCTTGGTTCGATTCGAATTCATTGGTAATGAAGAGTTCAGCGTGTCCTAGATGATCAGAAACAGCAAGATTTTCAGTTTTAATTTTCGATATGCTGAGTTCCTCACGCCAATCTGATGCATTCTCTTTGAGAATACAAAATATTTCTGGGTGAGCTTCAAAAGCAATAACTTCACCTTTTGGACCTGAAGATTTGGCCATTAGGCTTGTCATTAGTCCATGATTTGCACCGATATCCAATCCAATTTCACCCGAATTAATTAATCTACTCAAACATTCTAATAAAACTGTATCATAGGTACCAGTTTTTAAAATAGATGAGCCAATTCTGTCTCTTGGGCATGCGTTTATCTTCATGCCCCATGGCAGAGCAACTTTTTTAGTCTTGGGATTTCTTGAAAAAATCCACATCACCCGTTTGATTATTTGGAAGGGTCTAAATATCAGCTCTGGGCGACGAACTAATTTCTTAATGAAAAATGCCATCTCAGATTGATAAATATTTACAAGGCGTTGGCTTGCTTTGAAAAACCAATTTGTTCGGTGTTATGAATTTCTCCAAAGATTTTGGAGATAAAATCTGTGACCATGAAGTCAGTCTCCTCAACGCTATGTTGTGCAAAGGGGTGTGTGTTTTCCCCCTTGATAATTGGACTGGTGATAGTAACGAATGCCCAACGTTGATTAGTGCCAGTCGTCAACCTATCCAAAATATCGGTCATTGTTCTGCTGTAGTGACCAGCGGTAATGACTTTTGCCCCCGTGAACCAATAATATGACACCTGCTCCAATCCCGTATTAAGATGTCTAGAGACGAGCCTTCTCACCGGAATAGGAATATTATCGTTAATTTTTATTACTCTCTCTTCAGAGACAATTATCTCGAAGCCTTGTGCCGCCAGGCATCTTTCAGGTCTGTGGATACTATTGTTCATGTCATCCCCTGATAGAACAATAAAAGTATTAATAACATCTATTTTATCTTCAGTATTTGGGGTTCTTCTTTTGTATTGTGATTGTGAATAGTTAGTATCNTCGGCCAAAGCGTTAATAACNACTTCGCTTGTTTCCATAGTTTCGCCGAACCATTCATTTACCTTGTTCGGCAAAACCATGATTATGGCTGATTCCCTTATATCATACCCTCTCGGTAGGAAATAGATGCTACCAAGTCCTAATAGTAAAATTATTTGGGCTGTTATTAGTTTACGAATCATTTTCGTTTTGGGTCTTTAAATCCTTTCCTGCCACAATTTGTCTACTAATTATTTTTTGTTTACGCTTAAAACCCGAATTTAATAAATAGCTTACTAAAATGATTCCAAATATTCCTAAGGGGAAAAACAAAAAACCTGAAAAGTTGTGATAAGTATGGGCTGCAAATTCAGCGTCCCAGTACTCGGCCATAAGTACTATAGTGGTCACCCTTACAGCGTTTGCTATAATGGCGAGTGGCAAAGATGAAATAACCAACAAGATGAATTTCCAAATTTTGTTTAGTGATATGTATCCATAAACNGAGGCAACAAAGACTAAAGCGATAAGAGATCTGACNCCTGAACAACCCTCGGCAATTTTTAATGCATCCCAATTCCCGCTAGTCGATTGGATTTCAGTCCCGGCCGCCATCACTTCTGCCCCAAATAGTATTGAAATNTGATAGGCAATCTTTGTAGCTAATATTTGTAATCCATTAGTAGCTTGTGTCAGCCCCGGGAGAGGAATAGCAAAATAAAGCAACAGGAGTGGAAAAATGAAAAATTTTGCAGTTTTTCTTCCGTATATGAAAGCAATAAGTCCATATATCACAAACGGGATGGAGCCTGCAGCGATTCTTGCCTGAATTGTTCTCACTGATATAACGTAGAAGAGCATACCAAGAATTAAAAAAGCTAGTCCCCACCACTCAGAGGACTTCTCACTGCTCAGAATCTCTTTTCGACTCCGGAAAATTAAAAATAATATGACCAATGGAACAAACCTTCCGTGACCATAATCGTATTCTTTTTTTCCACAGACTGCCCACATCCATTCTACGACTGATAGTTCCCTAAAATTCCCAAATATTGGAATAATGCAGTAAAAGTAACAGAACGTACCCACTAATGAGGATATGAGTAACAACGCTAACCAATTGAGGTTAGACATGATCGGTGTTTTTAACCTATTANTATTTGTTNAATCCACATTAGGTTCTGATTTAGACGCCATGATATTTAAGTGGATTGACCAATTTATTTGTGATTTTAAAAAAGGAAGTGAGTTAAGATTTTAATTATTTTCCTTCATGATGCAAGGATTCCCAATCTATAATGACAATTGTTCCTAAGATTTAATTGATTTCAATTGAATTAGGAGCCTATAAAGAGTATTCGCAATTTAGTAATGAAATTAATTTCAGGAACAGCACATCCAGAGTTAGCTCAAAATATATCCGAATATCTAAACGTCCCACTTTGTGATGTAATGGTTAAAGCCTTTCCTGATGGTGAAACGTTTGTGAAAATTAATGAAAATATCAGAGGTCAGGATGTCTTCATTATCCAGCCAACTTGTCCACCCACTAATTCTAATCTAATGGAATTACTCATTACTGTTGATGCGGCCAAAAGAGCNAGTGCAAAACGAATCACTGCGGTAATACCATTTTTTGGTTATGCTCGGCAGGATAGAAAAGATCAACCTAGAGTGCCTATTACCGCAAAGTTGGTGGCTAACTTACTTGATGCCGCTGGAGTCAATAGGGTTTTGACTATGGATCTTCATGCCGGACAGATTCAAGGCTTCTTTGATATACCGGTAGACCATCTTTATGCCGCACCAGTTTTGATAGGTTATCTTAAAAATAGAGGAATTGATAATTTAACAGTGGTATCGCCTGATGTTGGTGGTTTAAAAATGTCCGATGCATATGCTCAGGCTCTTGATGCGCCTTTGGCTATCGTNGGTAAAAGAAGGATTAGCGCTACTGAAGTTGAAGCTTTAAATTTGATTGGTGAAGTGGATGGTAAGGATGTGATGTTAGTTGACGATATGACAGAGACTGCGGGAACATTATGTTCGGCTGCGCAATTACTGAAAGAAAACGGCGCTGGTAAAATTTACGCTGGTGTTTCACATGGAGTTTTGGGCGAAATCGGCCTTGAGAGACTCAAGGAATCATGTATTGAAGAATTAATCACTACTGACAGTACTCCTATGGCTAAAGGGGAAAAAGTCACTGCNGTAAGCGTNGCTTCCCTATTNGGGGAAGGAATTCGTCGNATTGAAAACGACGAGTCTGTGACATCTCTTTTTGACATCGTCAATAAGTAGTAATAGTGTTGCCGCCCTCATTGTAANGAGGAATTTCTAGGAATCCCCAAAAATTCATAAAATTATGGCTGATCAAGTTAATTTGAACGCAGAAAAAAGAGATGGCATCGGAAGTGCCGAATCAGGTCGTTTACGCAGAGCAGGAAAGATTCCTGGTGTTGTTTATGGAGCATCTCAGGACAGTTATGCTGTNCAGGTTGATGGCAATACTATNAAAGATATCTTAAGGAATAGTGCCAGTCAGCAGATACTTGTGAATCTACAAATTGAAGGAGCTAAAGAAGCAAACAAGTTGGCATTGATTCAAGATATTCAGCACCACAAGATTTCTGGTGATATTCTCCACGTTGATTTCAATGCAGTCCAGGAAGANAGCGAAATTCATGCNAGAGTACCTATCGAACTTACGGGTGATCCTATCGGCATCAAACAGGGTGGTGTATTGGATACATTATTACACGATATCGAAGTTCATTGTTTGCCAAAAGATTTGCCTGAAACTCTTCAATTTGATGTTACTGATCTTGGAATTGGTGACAGTTTATCCATTGGCTCTGCTGCATTTCCTGAAGGAGTCAGTGCAAGTCTTGAAGATGACGTTCTTATCGCCATTGTTAATGAGACTCGTGCTTCTAAATCTGAAGGTGGAGAAGAAGATGCTAGTGTAGAGAGTGAAGGAGATGGTGAAAAATCTGAAGATTCTTCTGAGGGATAATTTTCATCATAAAAAATTAATTAATGAAATCGGTGGCTGAGGATTCGCTGCCAAAGTTGGTTGTCGGCTTGGGCAATCCTGGAAAAAAATATCAGNATACCAGACACAATATTGGTTTTATGGTCCTNGATCAATTGGCCAATGAATTTTCTTCGTCATTCAACGAGGACAAAAAATGGACAGCCAGTTGGGTTAAATGTGAAAATTATATTCTTGTTAAGCCATTGACCTATATGAATGAAAGTGGACAAGCCGTTGGTAAAATTGCCGCTTTTCATAAAATTGAACCACATGAAGTTCTTGTTATTTATGATGATATGGATTTAGANCTGGGACGCTTAAGAATTCGAGCTGAAGGATCTGCAGGAGGACATAACGGTGTCAGATCGATCATTTCTCACCTCGGTACGCAAAGATTTTCNCGATTGAGATTAGGTATCGGAAGGGGTTTTAATGAGGGAATTGGGCATGTTTTGGGAAAATTTTGCCAAGATGAGAGATCAGAACTTGAAAAATCCATAAAAGAAGCGGTATTAGCTGTCGGCTATATTGCCGAAAAGGGCCTTGCTGCTGCGATGACGAAATTTAATGCTTCACCTAAAGCGNCGAAAAATAAGTCAACCCAACAAAAAATCCCACCACAAAANGACAATTAGTCCATATCCCCCAATAATTAGCAAAATGAAAAGAAATTACGAAGGTGTCATTGCACTTAACACAACCGGAAGAGAGGCTGACGTAGATCAACTCGTTCAGGAAATAGGTAGAGAAATTGAAGAAGAGGGCGGTTCNTTAGAGCAAATCGAACAGATTGGTCACAAGGAATTTGCTTATAATGCTCGCAAATTGGCAGGAGGTCATTATGTGAATTATCAGTTTGAAGCCGAACCCTTAGCAATTGATAAAATTAAAANAAGATTAAAGCTTAATTCAGCGGTTCATTTACAGCATTACCAGATCCGTTAATTAGCTGTTCTTTTTTTTAATCAGACTTTATTTTTGTTTGGGCATTATTAATAATAGTGCAGATTATTTCATTTTTTAAGAGAGTACTGATCAATTTTTCAATCACACAATAATTATGGCAAATGTAAATAAAGTTATTCTAATNGGAAATCTGACTAGAGATCCTGAAGTAAGATATACACCTAAGGGAACAGCTGTTACAGATATAGGATTGGCTGTGAATCGTGTAAGTTCCTCAGAGGGTGGTGAAAGAAGAGAAGAGACAACTTTTGTTGATGTGACACTTTGGGGAAGAACAGCTGAGATTGCTGGGGAATATTTGAACAAGGGAAGACCAGTATATATTGAAGGTCGATTGCAGATGGATAGCTGGGACGATAAGAATACNGGGCAGAAAAGGACAAAGCTTAAAGTAGTAGGAGAAAGTTTACAGTTTTTAGGAAGCCGTGATGGTGGGGGTTCTAGTTCTGGTTCTCAGCCAAGCTCTGCATCAAATTTCTCGGGATCAAACAATCAGACCAGTGCACCTAATAATGATGGTGCCCAGTTTGATGCTGAAGATGATGACATTCCTTTTTAGGAAAGACTTAATCGATAGTTGATTTCAGATNACCGTCNTTAAGACGAGTNNTAATCTTATCNCCTGANNTCATNTCTTTTGAAGANGTGATTAAATTTCCNTNCTCTGTCTTGAGTNAGTGAAAAACCNCTNTCTAGNACAGAATAAGGCCCCAGNTTTTTAAGGCTAAGGGCACTCCTTTCATACTTATCCTCGAGCTCACTAAATTTTTTTGAGAGTTTATGCTCTAAGGATTGACTAATGATTTTCAATTTTCCGGAAACTTCTTCAAGTTGCTTTGCGGGATGGCATAATGTGAGCCTGTGGTTGAAACGAGAGATACTTTTTTCTTTGTTTCCTAAAGCTTCTAAGAATGATTTTTGAAGCGATTCAGATTTCCAGTCAGTACTCTGTTCAAGCTCTGAAAGAATACGTATAGGTTCTTTGACTAGTGTTCTAGTACCCAGGTAATCAATACGTTCATCCTGTCTTTCGATGGTGTTTATGACATGCGATTTAAGCGTATGAGTTAAGTTATGTAGATTCCTTTGAATTTCCTCTTGTTCTGGAACTAGTATCTCAGCGGCTGCGCTTGGCGTTGGAGCTCGCAAGTCTGCTACAAAATCTGATATTGTGAAATCGATTTCATGACCAATCGCCGATACGATTGGGATATTTATTTTATGAATGGCTCTTGCAGTAATTTCTTCATTAAAAGGCCATAAATCTTCTAGGCTGCCACCTCCACGTGTTAAGGCAATAGTGTCTATTGAGATTTTCCCTTCATTTGACCATTTCTGGATATTACCAAGGGCTTCGACAATTTGTGAAGAGGCTTGATTGCCCTGAACTAATACGGGGTAAACAATGATCTTAACCCATGGTGCTCGTCTTTCGATAACGCTAATCATATCCCTGACAGCCGCACCAGTCGGTGAAGTTATAATACAGATTGTATTGGGAAAAGATGGGATAATATTTTTTGTTTCTTCTCTAAATAGTCCCTCATCATTAAGTCTTTTCTTGAGAGCTTCAAATTCTAGTTGAAGATTTCCTTGTCCTTTAAGTTGTGCGTTGCGGACAATTAATTGATAATTACCCCTTGGCTCATAGACAGATATTTCACCTCGAACTTCAATTTCTTGTCCATCTTTCAAATCAAGATTCATTTTAGTGGCATTACCTCTGAATAAAACACATGAAAGTTGAGAATTATGATCCTTGAGGGTGAAGTACTGATGACCTGATGCTTGTTCCCTATGATTGCTTATTTCTCCCTCGACCCATACTTCACCTATTTTGTATTCTAAAAGATTACGAATTTTTCGTGTTAATTCACTGACACTGAATATGGACTTATCCTCTTTTTTATTCTCAGAGGAGCCAAGGTTTTTTGAAAATTCAAAGAGGTCGTCCATTGAGTCAATATATCATTAAGATTTGAATTTAAGGAGCACTTTACCATTTCGA
>NYVP01000092.1 GCA_002684575.1 Verrucomicrobiales bacterium | reverse complement strand
TTATCATACACCGAGCCGGGAAAGAAAAGGGGTCCGTTAATATGTCCTAGTAACATGCTGCCTTCTTCACCAACAAAGATCGCTCCTTGATTGGGTAGTTTCTTATTTGCTGGAACTCCAAGGGTTCCATCATTTTCTGGGGGGCCGTAGGTTCCGTCATACCAGGTCCATGAGAAATTGTTTGTGGTGCGCGCCGTTGGTTTGAATCCGAGGTCCACGATCATCTTGGTTGGTAGACCGTAGCCGGTCGCCGCGCGGCAGGTGGCCTTGGCCCATGTCGGTGGTTTTAAATCGAGTGTGCCAAAGGGACGGTCAAAGATGTGGATGCCCATATCGCCGAGTGTTCCACAGCCAAAGTCCATGTAGCGACGCCAGCCCATGGTATGATATTTACCTTTCACAAAAGGACGCTCGGGCGCTGTCCCTACCCATAGGTTCCAGTCAAGGTTCGTCGGCACAGGATCATCGTCTTGATGTGGTGGGCCATCATACCCCCAGTTCTTAAAAGACCACACGTGCACCTTGTTAACTTTTCCGATCAGTCCATTTCGAATAAAATGTGTGGCGGTGCGATAGGCGATTGATGATTGGTTCTGAATGCCCATCTGAGTAAAGACCTTGTGTTTTCTGGCCGATAACATCAGTGCACGAGCTTCAGCGATGTTGTTGGTAAGTGGCTTCTGGGTATAGACATGCTTACCGAGTTCCATCGCCTTCATGGTTGCTGGGTAATGAGTGTGGTCGGGAGTTGATACTGAGACGATATCAACTTTATCACCCATGGCGTCGAACATTTCACGGTAGTCTTGAAATTTTTTGGCTCCTGGATAACGCTCTTTGGGATTGGTTTTCTGTTTTCGGCCACGGCCTTCCAGGCTGTTGCGATCGACATCACAGAGTGCGACAACCTGAGTCTCAGGATGCGCTGCGATTTGTGCGGTATCAACTGATCCCTTGCCGCCGACACCAATGTGAGCACTCTGTAGACGCCCATTAGGTGAGTTGGCACGAAGGCCCGAAGGTAGAATGAAAAAGCCGGCCAGAGCAGAGCCTGAGCTGAGGAATTTTCTACGGGAAGTTTCGTTGCCTTTCATTATTTATGATAGAGCTCAATTAACTATTCAGAATCGCGAACTCTTTAAATTTGAAATCGCTCGGTGAGACTATAGTCCCTTGAGGTAGACCATGCTCTCCTTGATGCTTGCGATGGGGTCAGGGGATTGGTCCTGTTCTACATGGCAGTGAGCAACACCCGCAGCCTTGGCCGCTTCAATGATTGGCTCCATTGAAATCATGCCATTGCCTAACTCCTTAAATGCGTCTTTTGGAAGTCCTCCATAGATTGGAAGATTAATTCCTTTCTTGATGTCCTTGAGATGAAGCTGAGAAATTCTTCCACTCAGTCCTTTAATAAGACTTACCGGATCAAGGTTTGCAGCTTTTATCCAAAAAACATCCACCTCAAACATCATCTCGTCACCGAACTCCTGCACGAAGACATCGTAACCTGTTGATTCCTGCATCGGCTGGAACTCAAAGGAATGATTATGGTAGGCTAGCTGAATTCCTGCTTTCTTAGCGATTACTGCAGCCTTATTGAGGTTTCCAGCCACCCGCTTGTAATCATCAAGATTCTTTCGGTCCTTGTTATGAAGGTAGGGAACTACCAAATGTGAAAGTCCAGCTCCATTTGCCTTGTCGATAATCTTTTTAAAATCTGAATACCCATCATCGCTTGGATTCACGGCAGCCTCCCAATCAAAGTGGGTGGAATGAACGCCGAGTCCCAAATCTTTTGCCACGTTAACCATTTCTAGTTCACCGGGAAAACCATAAGGCTCGACCTGTTTATAACCAGCGTCGGCTACTGCCTTGAGTGTTCCTTTAAGATCTGCCTTGAGCTGATTGCGCAATGTATAGATTTGGAGGCCAATATTTTTGCGGTAAACATTGTCGTCAGCCAGAGCTAATAAACTTTGAAGAGATCCCGCCATGATTGAGGCGGAGGCGGATGTGCGAAGGAAGGTTCTGCGTTTCATGGACGAAAGGAAAACATAATCTTTACCCTTGATCAACCTTTAACATTGAAGAAGGGCAAAGGTAATATTTGAGGAGTTTTAGCCTTCTAAGTTTAACAACTTAGGCTGAGCCGCCTTCCATTCCTTTTCACTCACTTTCTTGCGCTTTTGTATATGGATGTGAGTACCCTTCTTATTTCCAGAAATGACATCGGGAAAACCGTCACCATTAAGATCGCCCGCTGCCACCTGAGTGCCGACTCCTGAATCATCGTGGATTAAGTGAGGTACAAAGTCGACGCCTCCTGGAAGTCCCTTTACGCCACGCTTAATTTCAAACCAGTAAGTTACCGCTGGAGCATTTGGCTCAGGATCACCTTTAGGACCGTGTGCCCAGAAACGTTTACCGACCACAAAATCTGTGACTCCGTCTCCATTAAAATCAGCCATATCAAAGGCGTGAGGTTGAGAAAATTTTACTCCGTAGCGGTTCTCTCCAGGCTTTGCATTAATGAAGCGATGCATCTTGAATTCAATAGCACCGTTGACTTTAACGTGTTCGAGCCAGGCAATACCGAACCCATGAGAGGCAATTGCTGTTATGATGTCGTTGTCGCCGTCACCATCTACGTCGTAGACAAGCATTTGAGCCCCATCAAGTTTAAAAGGCCATTTGTGATGTCTCCATAGAGGGTCATTTTCGATGGATTCTGGCTGTTCCCACCAGCCTTTGGATTGTACGAAGTCGGTTCGTCCATCGCCGTTGACGTCACCAAATCCAAGGCCATGAGCGTATCGGGTGAGTTTAAGGTTTTCGGATATCTTATGAAAGGTCCATGGCTTGGTAGGATCTTTAGGATCAGGGGCTGCCCATCCAAGATGACCTTTGAAGTGAAAGATTAGCTCCGGGTTCTCATCTCCCACGAGATTTCCGAAAGCGGGGGATTCATTATCAACTTCGTTGAAAGCGTCTCGCTTAGGCCAGGCGCCGCCTTTACCTTTGGTGTTTTCATACCAGACGTGCTCGTGGTCTTTCTTGTAGCCTGGCCAACCAATAATAAGGATGTCGTCCCAGTCATCGTTATTGAAATCGTGAACGAACGTTAAGAAATTGTCTGAATATTCTTTTGGATCGTATTTTTTAGCCGGGCGGTATTCATGCTTTTTAGTAAAGTCTGGTCCCTCGTACCAGTATGGTCCAGACACTACATCGACGGCGCCATCTTTATTGAAGTCACCGTGGAAGGCACCCTCACAATAAAAATCCGCAGATAATTTTTTTGTTTCCCAGGAGATGATTTCTCGGCTTTCCTCGGCATTCGATAGGAAGCCGACCGATGACAAGACGATTGATGTTATTAACAATTTACTTTTAAAAAGACGCGCTATTTTGTTCATTAATCGGACAAGTGTTATTGGTTGGATGCTTTGTTCATTTATCGAGGAGTAGGGATGTTATTGTCAATGTTAATCGGAAAAAGGGGCACGGTCATTTTCTTCTTATATTTTATCAATTTTCCAGAATTGATCTTTAATCTGATTGGGCTGGTTTTATTTCAGATAGACGTTTTCGAAGTCGTCGAGATAATGTATGCGAGGGCTTCTCAATAAATCGATGGAAGATACCTGCTACGGCAATGGAAATGATAATGCTCGTTAATAAAGCCCCTATCCGAATCCATAGTAAATCTGGAAGCTTCTGAGAAAAGTAGAGGATGGGTCCCGCGCTATTGTTGTGTATTAAGTATAGCGAGTACGAGACGACACCAATTTTGGTGAGGATTGAAAACTTGATTTTTGGAAGGAAAGCGATTGCACTCATTGTAGTTATACCTACCAAGGACTGAGTCGGAGAGTAAACCTCAGCATGAGCATAAAATGCGGCTATAATCATGATGGCGAACTCAGGCCAACCTATTATTTTCGATTTCCACTGGCATAAGATCATTCCAAGTGAAAATAAAGCAGTCCAGGTTAATACCGTGGGCCCTTTTCCTGCGATGATAGGGGCCACGATCCAAAGTGCCATTGCCGACCTGCGTATCCAATTATTAGAACTAAAGGCAAAAGGAAAGAATAATGCGATTAGCAGGTAGAACTGGGCCTCGATAGCTAGTGTCCATGCAATCGTTATTAACCAATCAGTATTGGTGAAATCACAAATAAGAAAAATATTACTTATTACTTGGATGACTGAAAAAGAGGGCCATTCCCCATGATAACCAGGAGTAAGCGCTGTGCCGTACCACATCGAAAGAGCGGCTAGGCTTGCAATGATATAGGCTGGATAAAGTCTCACTAAACGACCTATAAGAAATCCCTTTATGTTCTTGATCCGGTAGCCGGATCGCAACATTGAATATGGTATTATGAAGCCAGAGATTACAAAGAACATTTGAACTCCTAAATAGCCATAACCGAGGACACGAGAAACAGAAGGAACGCCAAGAGCTCCATCGTGGTCAAAGTGGAATATGCACACCGCGAGTGCCGCTAGACCTCGTAATAGATCTAGGTTTGTTATCCTGTCCCTGTCTAGCTCTTTATCCTGATTCATTCATTGATAAAGATAGGCTCTGCAAATGTCTTTGGATATCAAATGTAATTGATTCGTAATTTCTCAATCTATAAGATTTATATGTTGTTGATCCTAATTCAAAGAAAATGTGATGCCACAGGATTTTAATGAAATATAAAATATGTATCACAAATAATAATCTGTTAGTTTATATTCCTTGAGTAAGAAAAAGCGGCGGATCCCTTGAGGAGTCCGCCGCTTGTGAGTGTTTATTTATTTAAATGGCTTTACTGATTTTCTTCGATTCTGAAAAAGAGCTTAGGTGCTCCCTCGAGTGGGTTTAGTAACCATGTGTCATCACCAGGATAAACGGTTGTCTCACCCTGTGATTCGATTGAGTCATCAATATCTGCATCAAACTCCTCTAATGTTTCAGAGAAGTAGAGGGCATAGGTCTTGTTCGGCTTTGAGTTCCACTCAAGCCTAAATCCGTCCTCTTCCGCATTGTAAATGATGTTGGTAAACTCAAATGGAATCGCAAGCCCCAGCATCTCTTCAATGCTCTTTCCATCTCCATTGTTCCAGATGTCTGCAATCTCAAATGGCGCAAGGGCTCTTCCCCAAATGGCAACGTCATCAACTTTACCTAACCAGTTACGGTTCCTTGCATCAGGGTTGTCTCCGATACGCATTGGGTTACCACGATCTTGTAAGGTTGCTCCTGACTTACGGGCCACCTCTTCACCATCAAGATAAAGGATCTGCTCACTGGTTTCTGAATCAGTGACTCCAGCCACGTGGTGCCAGGTCTCAGGGTCGCCACCAACCTCCATAGCAACATTGTGACGATCTACGTCACCATTACCACCCGTGAAGGTCATCTCTGGTGGGTTGTCACCACCACGGCGATGAAATCTCCAACCATTGCCTTCTCCTTTGCCTACCAAGCACTGCCAACTCTTATTAATCTCCTCTGCCGTGTACCAAGCTGATAACGTGAAGCTTTCACCGGCAAAGTCGAACACGTTCTCATCACCTCCAATTTCAATACTCTGNCTGCCNTTAAGATAAACNGNATCNCCAAACTTTCCGGTCTGGAATTCGATCGGTCCACCTTCTTCAATGCCGTGATAATCATNAGTCTGAGCATTATCNAAGCTGCCATCCATCGGCCAGTAGGCCACNAGGTTCGTATCAAAGGCAATCGCTGTNTTNACTAATGGATCAGTGCCATTCTCGATCTCNTTAAAGTCNCTAATACCATCNTCNTCAGTATCCTTCTTATCAGGATCAGTACCGGCTGCNATNTCTGCTCCATCAAGAAGACCGTCNNNNTCGGCATCAGGATTTAATGGGTTGGTCTCGTGAACCTCAATTTCATCTTTATCACTGAGTCCGTCCTCATCAGAGTCGGCCTTGTTGGGCTTGGTTCTCAATTCAAACTCCTCAACGTTAGTTAAACCATCATTGTCATCATCACCTTCAGGGTCATCGACTCCGTATTTTTCTTCCCAGGCATCTGGGAGACCATCACCGTCCTCATCTTCTTGAGTCGCTCCAATCGGACTCGCCCCATCGGCTAAAGATTGGATAGAACCTTCAGGAAGGACTTCCCTCCAAATGGTTACGTCATCAACGTAACCGTTATAGGCAAGCTCTCCGTTGTTACGTCCACCAAAAATAAAGGTTCCACCACCGTTGGCTGCACGCTGTGCTGTTGGACCGCCATCAACCTGTCCATTGAGGTAAATCGTTGCTTGGTCATTAACTCCGTCATACGTCCATGCCGCATGGACCCACTGCTCGGCTTCAAGAACCGTCGAAGCATTCCAGTCCGCTCCCCAGTGCGCACTGTGAAGGACTCCACCATTTCGAATGCCGTTGTGAATACCTTGTTGGGTTTGACCCCACATGAAGCCCTGTCCACCAGCAGAACCGATTGGCTTCATCCAGCAGGCGAAGGTATAACTGCCGTCTCCAAAATCACGAATCATGGAGTTCATATCAATATCAAAGAAGTCAAGGTGACCACCGTTGAAGCTGGCACCTGTTGTTGGAGTAGGTCCACCTTCAGCACCTTCAACATCAAAGGTGACATCACCATCCACTTCGCCGTTGTATCCATTTTCACTGAGGTCAGTGGCTTCTGATTCAAAATCCAAGTATAGGAACGGTGCTGGAATGGCGCCCTTACTGTTTTCATCATTAGGGTCAGTGCCTCCAGTGATTTCACCGCCATCAGAGTAACCATCGCCGTCTGTGTCGGCATTTAGGGGATTGGTCCCGGTATTTTCCTCGTCAACGAGTTCACCCGTATTGGTTTCAACGCCATCGGCAAGGCCATCACTATCTGTGTCCGCTTTTTTAGGATCAGTTCCGGTATTGGTCGCACTCACATAAGTACCAGTATTAGTTTCAACTGCATCACTGAGGCCGTCTCCATCCGTATCCGCTTTGGTCGGGTCGGTCTTGGTTTCCTCGTACTCATCAAGGTCAGTCAACCCATCTCCATCAAAGTCGCCAGAAGCTCCGCCCTCAATCTCCTGATTAGAAAGGGCAAATATCGAAGGAGTGACGTTCCTTTGCTTTACCCAAAAATCAGGTTCATACGGAGGAATTGTAATGTTTAGAATTAATTTACCGTCATCCCCAGCCTGATACTTATAACTAACATAGTATACGCTGTGAGCATTTGGCATATTCACAGGCGCCTTGTTGGCTTGGTTGCAATCAAATGTAACAGATTTAGATACTCCTCCACTAGAAAATTTTGTCGTGTTTATTGAGTAGGTTTCTCCGTCTAAAGTGGAGTCGGGATCAAGTCCTCTAAGATATAATCTGAACTCATATGTTTGTCCTGCGGTTAAGCCGGTCAAGATAATATCCTCAGTGGAGCCCGATTGGCCGCCGCTAGTGATGTTGTAAAATTGTGTGTCCATCAATTGAATAATATTTTGACTTGTGACTGCGGCTTTAGTGGGGTTCCAAAAAGCACGAATTGAGTCTGAATTATCTCGATTCGGGCCGCCATAATCTACGTCAAAATTGTCAGGATATTGATTGGGTTTTACACTATTAAAGACAACACCATTTATAGTAACTGCTGAGTGACCGCTCAAAGTATGAGTGTAATTAATGTCCGGTGAAACTTCCATACTGGCCTCATCTGTTATCGGTCCTCCAAAAGAGATCTCATCATTGAAAGCAGAGGCTTCACCGCTCAGGTCTGTCAGGTTGCCTGCGTATTTTTCTTCCCATACGTCAGGAAGTCCATCGTCGTCGTCATCCTCAGTGCTGAAGATTCCACGGTTTTCGTAGACGACTTGCACTTCAGTTTCGCTGAGTGCTGAGTTATAAAGCCGGACATCAGACATGTATCCGGCCCAACACTCGTTGACTTGCCCTCCAAAGTAAATTGGCTGAGGATCTTGCGGTGCTGCGACAATAGTTCTTGTTCCTGACTCGATACCGTCGCGGTAATAGATTAATTCAGTCCCCGATTTCACTACAACATGATGGATCCAGACACCTTGAGGGATGTCGTCATAGTCTAGTCCCTGAACATTATTAGTATCCCACTCAAACATTCTTGTAGTGAACTTAATGAACTGACGTGGAGAGAAGTCACCTCCACCAGAAGAACGGCGATTTCCAAGAATGATGGCATTATTGGCGCCCTGCTCAGACTTGGCCCAGAAAGACCAAGTGAATTCGGAGTCTGCCTCTGTTGTGAATATTGGTAGTGTTCCCGAGTCTGGAGGATTGCCGACGACGGCGTAGGCGCCGCTGTTGTCGACACCGTTAAAACTGAGAACTGTGCCGAATTCAGGATCCTCGGCCCANGCGCTATCGCCATCGCCGAGTCCACCAAAGTCAACGTTGTTAATGGTTGCTGCCAAATCGTTTCCGCTGATATCGTTTGCAGTTTCACCGGCTCCATCATTGAGAGGCCACCAGCCGAACATTTCCTGTGATTTGGCTGCTGNTGTCGTCCATAAGAGGAATCCAACCATTATTTTAATAGAGAAGAATAGAGGTTTTTTCATAATTATTGGTTTAGGTTACAGTGTACTTTTATTNGTAAGNACGACGCAATTAAATAATAATAGTTTGGTACCTAAAGAGAGTAATTATAACTCTTGTTATGCATTTTAATTATTAATGTGCATGGCCTATGTTTTCTTATGGTTAGGCTATTANGAATTCTGACTATTCAGAATTTGTTGATNCGTATTTTCTTTGAGCNTGCNATATCGACCCCTGGAAGGTCAGCACGTGCCTCAAGNTTCCATTCTAAGCGACGAGAGGTTCCTCTCATGGCACTAATTACGTTAGCCGCCGCTTTGATCCCTCCAGCAATATTTTTAGAAAGCTCGTTCACTTCTTCAGTGTCCTCACCGCCTGGTGCCACAATACTAAATTCAAATCTCTGATGATTACCGGCACGCAATGATCCAGCCTCAGCCAGATTATGCTCGTAGCGGTAGATTTCATTCTTTCTGGTCTTTCGATTTCCATCACTGTCGGTGCGCTCTATGAGTTCGTAACCAATTAAGGCGACATAAAATCGATTCATTTTGAGTTCTTTACGGCTGACGAGATTGACTGATCCGGAAATCTCCTCTCCAGGATTATACCCTCGTTTAGGAATTTCTATTTCAACTTTACCCTTCATCATTCGAATAACGAAGTAGGCGATAATTCCAAGAACAATAACAGCGATTGCTCCAATCATGATGGGGCCAGCTTCAATGGCTGCAAAATAAAACATGTTTGATGTTTATGGATGATTGGAATGAAATCAACTGGAACTGATTTCTAAATCAATAACATTTATATGTTGTTGATCTTTATNAGAACTGAGCTTGTCGATTTAACCTTTTGGGAATCAGTATGAACNTCGATTTTCCATTCGTCTGTAGACTTTTGGCTTCTAGGTGCAAGCAGATTAAACTCGAACTCTTTATCTTTTATGATACTTGATTCATTAGTATCTACGAGATCATTCTTCGTTCGGAAGTACTCTTGCATGTGGGTCTNCATNTTTCCATCGGTGTCAGAGATTTTAGTCACTTCATGACCAGTCATAGTGATATAAATTTTTTCAATTTCTAGATCTTTAGTGTTTCCTATCAAAACTTTACCATTGATGGTTTCTCCACTATTAAAATCACTTTTAGGAAGTTTGATTTCAAAAATGTTTTTGTTGTTTTTGGATTTTAAATATAAAGCAAGTATAAGAATACCCGAAGCCAAACTGATGATGATNACTGTTGCTACTAGGCTCGCGGTAATTTCAAACATGATTTGGTTTAACCCCATATAAAGGGTATTGAAAGTAAAGAAAGTTTCAGACGTACTTTAACCGATGATANTNTATGGTTATTTGGATTAAAATTATTAATGTCGGAGTGACTANAGAGATGGGTTATATTATAGACTCAACTGAGATATCGGGATAGNATTTCAATCATGCTTTTAATTCGTTTATGGTCAAAATTAATAGTGCTTTTATTTTTTGGCTCAACTTTTGGTCTGTTTGATGCTTGCGCCGCGCTTCGGCCTGCTAAGATTTTTTCTGACAACATGGTACTTCAACAGGGGGTGTTTCTACCGGTCTGGGGAATGGCCGAAGCCAACACTCAAATAACTGTTCAATTTGCGGGTCAAAAAGAGGTGGTTCAATCCGATGAACATGGGAAGTGGAGACTAAATCTGCCGCCTTTAAAGGTTAATGATGAACCTCAAGTTTTTAAGGTTTATTCAGAAAAACAAACTTTTAGCTATAAAAATGTTGTTGTTGGAGAGGTCTGGTTTTCAGGAGGTCAGTCCAACATGGGATACAATGCCGGGTCCATGGCTGGACGCCTTGAGCTGGGGAAGACTCTCGTTTCTACAGCAAATTATCCCAATGTTCGATTTAGAAAAATCANGGATGCCAATAGTCCGAAGCCGAAGGATGACTTGGGAGGTGGGAGTTGGTTTGTTTGTGATAGCAATTCAGTAAAATCCTTCTCCGCGGTTGGTTTTATTTTTGCTCGAAGATTATACTCGGTGCTTAAAGTTCCAATNGGGATCATTGATTGTTCATGGGGAGGAACNCCAATTGAGCCTTATATTCCNGNCGAGGCTTTCACCGGACACCCTACACTAGAAAAGTTATCTAATTATGCAAAGGAGCGTAATTATGAGGCGATTAAGAAAATGAAAGGTGGCACTTTTGTCCGAAGTGATGCCTGGCTTGCTGGAGCTATTTATAATGGAAGAATTGCACCGGTTGCTCCTTATGCAGTTCGTGGCTTTACCTGGTATCAGGCCGAGTCCAATTGTGGAACGGGTGAAGACCCTCGTGATTATGCTCACAAAATGCGAGCGCTTATTCGGGGCTGGAGAACGGTCTGGGGNAATAATAATTTACCATTTTATTATGTTCAGCTTCCTCAGTGGAAGAGTTACGCATGGACTTATGCTAGGGAAGAACAGCGTCGGGCGCTCGATGTTTCTAAAACAGGAATGGTTGTTACAGTTGATTTGGATTTTAATAATGATATTCATCCTCCCAATAAGATTGATGTAGGAGAAAGATTGGCACTCCTNCCTCTTAAAAATGANTATANAATTCCTTTAACGGTTAGTGGTCCAACATTTGATTCTATTGATCTAAAAGAAAATTCGATTGTTGTTCATTTTAAAAATTCCAAAANGGGATTGATGATCGGAAGGTCATTAGTGGGTGAGGTTAAAGAAGAGAAGAATGGTCAGCTTTTTGGTTTTGAATTAGCAGACAGCGGCGGGGTGTGGCANNCTGCTGAGGCTATTATCAAGAATGAATCAGTAGTGGTTAGTTCAAATGGTATTAAAAATCCAAAGGCGGTTCGCTATGCTTGTTATCCGCAGGCACCTCAAGGANGGCAATGGAATCTTTATAACAAAGAGGCACTTCCAGCTTCTCCATTTTGTTCGGATTGGAGTCTAATGAAGTACGATCCAAAGAAAAATNCAATGCCTTAAAAAATAGAAATATTCATAGTCCTGATTTTCAGTGAGCATCTAGAAATGAATCGACAACATGCCAATTTCAAAATTTACTGCTAAAGTTAATTAATATCTTTTATGAAACTCTCATTATTAACTCTTCTTATCTTCAATTTTATTTNTGGTCCCATTATATCGGAAGCTGCAGACCAAAGTAGACCGAATATAATACTCATCATGGTTGATGATATGGGATACTCTGATATCGGATGCTATGGAGGTGAGGTGAAAACACCGAACTTAGATAAAATTGCAAAGGATGGGCTCCGTTTTACCCAGTTCTATAATACGGCTAAGTGTCATACCACACGTGCGGAGCTTCTAACGGGTAACTATGCCTATTCCATTGGGGATAATAATATGGAGCATGGAGCCACTTTTGGAGAAGTGCTTCGGACGGTTGGCTATCGAACCATTATATCTGGAAAGTGGCACCAAAACCCACTCCCAACGACTCGTGGATTTGATCGTTATTATGGGCTAGCTGATGGATGTTGTAATTTCTTTAACCCTGGCGTTGAAGCCCGTGCAGGCGAGGGTCTTCCCGGTAGAAAAGGTCAGAACAGACTTAGACGTTGGGCAATCGAAGATAAGGTCATCATGGGATACACCAATCCGGATAAGAAATTTTATACAACGGATGCATTCACTGACTACGCAATGGAGCGACTTGATGAGTATAAAGGCGAAGATAAGCCTTTTGTTTTATATCTTCCTTATACGGCACCACATTATCCTCTTCATGCCTGGCCTGAGGATATTGCTAAGTACCGTGGTAAATATAAAATCGGATGGGACGAAATACGAAAGCAACGATTTGCGAGAATGAATAAGATGGGGATCATTGGCCCGAAGCATAAGTTAAGTCCTCGCGCATCTAAGGCATGGGATGAATTATCTGAAAAACAGAAAGACGAAGAGGATCTAAAGATGGCTGTCTATGCGGCAATGATTGATCGCGTTGACCAAAACTTGGGACGCTTGTTCGCTAAGGTTAAGGAATTGGGAAAATGGGAGAATACATTAATACTTTTTTTAACCGATAACGGGGCCTGTCCAGAACAACCTAATACCACTCCAAACATTCCTCCTGGCCCGGTTGAGAGTTATCGAACTGTTTCGGTTGGTTGGGCCAATGCCAGTAATACTCCCTATAGGAAATTCAAGTCGACCGACTATGAGGGTGGGACTAGAACGCCTTTCAT
>NYVP01000091.1 GCA_002684575.1 Verrucomicrobiales bacterium | reverse complement strand
AAACTTCGCGAAAACCAATACGGGTATCATTGTTTCACCTCAGGCAGCATCAACCGTTGCAAGTATCTCACTTACAACTGCAAACGATGATGTTAGACGTGACCCTGCAAGCTTCGTCCTTTACGGAACTAACGAAGCCATAGCGAGTGCTGATAACGGCAAGGGTGATGGAGAGGCTTGGACAGAGATTGCTACAGGTGATCTGGCACTTTCAGATGATCGCGCCGCAGTATCTGTTGTTAACATTGAAAACTCAACTGAGTACGCTTCTTACAAGCTCCTATTCCCAACTGTCAAAGATGCAGCAACTAACTCAATGCAGATTGCAGAGATTCAGTTCTTCAGCGCAGCGGATGCAGGCGGAGACGCTATCCTAGCAGCTGGAGACGCAGTTCTTGCAGTTCACGCAGCTCCTGATGTTCCAGCATTTGCCGGAGCACCTAACGGAAATAGCCCTGGCACTTCAGCCTACTTTACAGATGACAAGGTCGATGTACCAGGTGTTGACCTAAGTAAGGTAATTAGCGGAGAAGGCAGCTACACATTCGCTGCATGGATCAAGCCCACTGAACTAGATGGAGAGAGATTCCTCTTCGGTCAGACTAGAGAAGGTATCCACAACGGTATTCGTAACGGTGGTTTCCTTCATCAGGCTCACTGGGGTGCTGATACCAACGGTACAACAAACCTCAAAGACTATGACGCCAGCGCCAACGATGGTTGGGTACACGCAGCTTTCGTCTATGACGGTTCAGCTGACGTGGGTCAAATTTACCTCGACGGTGTTCTTGACTGGGAAGGTGCCAAGCGCGCGCCTAACGGAAGCGGCAACCTAATTGTTGGTGGGCGTAACGGCGGTCAAGCTGGATTTAATGGCTATATTGATGACGTCGCTGTATGGGATGTTGCTAAGTCTGCCGATGATATTAGTTACCTAGCAAATGGTGGAAGCCCACTCATTGATATCAACGCTGACACCGATGGTGATGGGCTCACTCTTGGTCAGGAAATAGAAGCTGGTACTGATGCTGATAAAGCAGACACTGACGGTGATGGAGTAGATGACGGCGACGAGATCGCTGGCGGCTCTAACCCATTAGATGCCAACAGCAGGCCTGGTTACTACGCGCAGAACTTCGATGGTTTTGACGATGGAACCACAGACCTTGGCGATGGAACAGTTATCAAAGGTGATGCAGCACGTGTTCTTGGTGAACGCTTGCAGCTGACTAGAGATGGTGAAGGACTTGGTTTCTCAAGCTTCTCTATTCCTGCGATTGCTGGAACTAACAAAGGCTTCACAGCAACATTTGATTACGAATTGTTCGATAGCACTGGTAATAATGACCCAGCCGACGGATTCTCATTCAACTACGGTAATGCTGAGCTCGGTGCGCTAGGTGCTGCCGAAGAGGGCATGGCTGGTCAAGCAGGTATAACTTCGAACCTTTCTTTCGAGGTTGATACTTGGCAAAACCCGGATGCAGAGCAAGGTGTGAATATCTCCGGTGTTGTCGAGGGCGAAGACATTGGTCAACTCGCTTTCACTAATGGAGTGATACTCGAAGACGGATCTAGAAAGACCGGTAGCGTTGAAATCCGCTGGGATCCTTCAAACGGTGCCACTTTCTACACCACAGGACTTACCACTAACGCTGACTTCACTAACGTGGCTACAGCAGGGTCTGGTTTCGTCGGTGATGATGAATTCACATTCAACTTTTCAGCCCGAGTGGGTGGAGCTAATCAGGACCTCTTCATTGATAATCTTATCATTGTTGCAGGTAAGCCTACCCCAGCTCCTCTTCCAGCAGTTACTGCCTACTATGACTTCGAAGGTCATGAAGGAAATACTGTTGCTGACAAAGGTGCTAATGGACTCGGCGCAGAGATTAACCGCGGTGACCAGCTCACAATCGGTGGATCAGGTGCACCTAAGGGATCAACTCCAGGAACTGGAATTGACCTACAGGGTGGATTCTTGAACGTCGCAGGTGCAGACCTTACCGGTATCATTCAGGATGTCGAAGGTCAGAACAGCTACACAATGAGTGCATGGATCAAGCCAAGTGACATCAACGGAGACAAGTTCCTCTTTGGTCAGACAAGCCAGGGTATCCACAATGGTATCCGTGGCGGAGGCTTCCTTCACCAGGCTCACTGGGGTGCGGACAACAATGGAGCAACAAACCTATCAACCCTAGACGGTGAGTGGGTACATGCTGCATGGACGTACGATGGAGCAGCTGACGTTGGTAAGATTTACCTCAACGGTGAACTCGACGCAGAAGTCAGTAAGCGCGCACCAAACGGTAACGGTAACCTTATCATTGGTGGTCGTAACGGAGGTGAATTAGGATACCGCGGAATGGCTGACGATATCGCAGTCTGGAATCAGGTTCTAGACGCTCGCCAGATCAAAGCTCTTGCAGGTGGCCAAAGCCCAATCAATGCNGAGCCTGCTGACGACGATGAGGACGGTATTCCTGACGGATTCGAGCTCGCTCTTGTTGGAAACACCACAGATCTTGGCGGTGATGCTGCTGGTAAATCACTAGGTGTCAGCTTCAACAGTAATAGAGGAAACGCCGAAGCAACCATGGATGCTGATACTGTGGCGGGTGTTGTTCCATCAACGGGATGGATAAGTACCAACGGCGATACTGATGGTGCAAGCGGATCAATCAGTAATGGTGGACTCAACATAGACTGGAGCTCCAACGGAACTTGGAACACCAACAACGGTGGTGGCAACGGTGACAACAAGCTCATGAATGGTTACATCGACGCAATCGGTGGTGAGGGAGCCTCTCAGGTTGCTCTTAGCGGAATCAACGCAGAATTTGCTGACGGTTATGACCTATACGTTTATTTCGGTAGTGATGGAAACAACAGAACTGGTAAGGTCCAGCTCGTTGACGGAGCAACATACTCCTTCAACACATTCTCCCAGCAGGGAGGAGACTTCCCAGCTCAGTACACCAGAACAACCGACGAAGCTGATGCAAACCCACAAGCTAACTATGCGCTCTACGAGGGATTATCCGGAGACTCTCAGACACTGAACATCATTCGAGGAAGCAATAATTCAGGATTCCACGGAATTCAGATTGTTTCACCAGGTGATTATGACGGTGACGGACTCTCAGACTTGGCAGAATACGAAGGTGTTACTTCACCAATCGTAGCTGACGGAGACGAGGACGGACTCAGCGACGGAGCCGAAATCGCTGCCGGAACAAATCCAAACAAGTCAGACACTGACGGTGACGGACTTGCTGACGGAGCTGAGATCGTTGGTGGAACTGACCCGACTAAGGCAGACACTGACGATGACGGTTACACAGACGGAGCCGAGATTGCTAAGGGATCTGATCCCACAGACGCTGCCAGCTTCCCTGGTCTTCCAACTCCAATAGCATTCTACGACTTTGAAGAAAAGTCATCGACTGCAGTTGATAGAAGTTTCAACGAGAACCTCGCTACTGTAAGTGGTGACATCACTTTCGTTGACGGAGGAGCACCAGAAGGATCCACTCCTGGAGCAGCTGCGAGCATGAATGGTGGACATTTCCGTGTCCCTGGAATCGATATGAACTCTCAGATTAGAGATTCTGGTGATGGAAGCTACTCAATGGTTGCTTGGATTAAGCCTGATTCTCTCGAAGGTGAGCGATTCATCTTCGGTCAGACCGATCAGGGTATTCACAACGGAATACGTAACAACGCATTCTTACACCAGGCCCACTGGGGTGCTGATACTAATGGTACAACCAATCTCAATACGCTTGGGCTATTACCATTACAATCTTCAAGTAACTACCCAGCCGGAGAGGCGCCTGCAAAGGCTATCGATGGTGATGTAGGATCAAAATACCTAAACTTCGCGAAAACCGAAACCGGTATCATTGTTACTCCACAGACGGCATCAACAGTTGCAAGTATCTCACTCACAACTGCAAACGATGACGTTAGACGTGACCCTGCAAGCTTTATCCTATACGGAACCAACGAAGCTATTGCAAGCGCTGACAACAGCATGGGTGATGGAGAGGCTTGGACCGAGATTGCTTCAGGTGATCTGGCACTTTCAGATGATCGTGCTGCACTATCTGTAGTTAATATTGAAAACTCATCTGAGTACGCCTCTTACAAACTCCTATTCCCAACTGTTAAAGATGCAGCAACAAACTCAATGCAAATTGCAGAGATTCAGTTTCATACTGAAGCAGATGCCGGCGGAGACAATATTCTGTCTCCTGCAGATGCTGTACTTGCAGTACATTCACCAACCCCAGGCGAGAACGCTGATGAGGATGGATGGATTCACGCTGCATTCGTTTACGATGGAGCAAATGACATCGGAAGAATATACCTCAATGGTGTTCTAGACTGGGAAGGTGGCAAGCGTGCCGCTAACGGTGGCGGACACCTCATTATCGGTGGACGTAGTAACGGTGAAAGAAACTATACTGGCCTCATAGACGACGTTGCAATTTGGGACGAAGCACTTGCAGGTGCTGAAGTTGCCGAACTTGCGGCCGGAGGAAGCCCCATCTCGTCTCTTACAGACAGTGACGGTGACGGATTTGCAGACGTATGGGAAAACACTTACGCAGGAAATCTCACGGATCTGGGTGCAGGAGTTTACTCCCAGACATTCACAGGTCCGGACGGATCAACTGATCTTGGAGACGGCTCGGTTATCTTCGGTGCAGCAGCGTCATTACAGGACAATGCACTGAGATTAACCATCGATGGACAGGCACTTGGATTCTCAAGCTTCTCAGTACCTGGAATTGCGGGAAGTTCTTCAGGATGGACAGCCACATTTGATTATGAGCTCTTCGATTCAGCAGGAAACAATAACCCTGCTGATGGATTCTCATTCAACTATGGAAATGCTCCACTAGGCGACCAGGGACAAGCCGAAGAAGGAATGGCAGGACGCCCAGGCGTCACTGAAAACATCTCCTTCGAGGTTGATACCTGGCAGAACTTTGATTCTGAGCAAGGGGTTAACATCTCAGGTGTTGTTGGCGGAGTTGACGCAGGTCAGTTTGCCTTCAACAACGGACCTATCCTAGAAGACGGTTCAACCAAGACCGGCAAGATGAGCCTTGGATGGAATCCAAGCACTGGAGCTGACTTCGTTACAACTGGACTTACGACCAATGCTGACTTCGCTGAAGTTGAGACTGGCGAATTCCAGGCGAATGATGATCACACCTTTAACATCTCAGCCAGAGTAGGTGGAGCTAACCAGACACTCATTATTGACAACCTTGTCATAAGGGTTGGTGAATCCGACTTTGACGAAGACGGACTCTCCGACCTTGCGGAGTACATCTCAGGGGCTAGTAATCCAGCAAAGGCCGACTCAGACGATGACGGACTCCTGGACGGTGAAGAGGTGACAGCAGGCACACAGCCTCTTGTTGCTGATACTGATGGTGATGGATTAAATGATGGAGCTGAAATATCTGCAGGAACTAACCCACTTAATTCAGATTCAGATGATGATGGATACGCTGACGGGGCCGAGGTAAAGGCTGGAAGTGATCCTACAGACTCTAACAGCACTCCTCCTTCACTCCTTGCTTACTATGACTTCGAGGCACCGTCTGGCGCTTCAATCACAAGCATCGAAGAAGAGGGCATCGGTGGAGACGAGCCCGCAATTATTGCGAACGACTTCAACGAAGATTCACTCACATTCTCAGACCGTACACACCAGCATAACGGTGCAGCATTCAATGCTGAAGGTTTACTAGACGCCAATGGTGAAACAATTGTTGGATTACCAGACTACCTCGTAGGTGGTGACTACATCCGCTTCGCTAATAACGCACGTGACAACAACCCTTATACGGCGACTGTCACAGCAGACAAGGCAACGAGCTGGTACCTACTAGTTGATAACCGCCTCGACGGTGTAGCTGGCAATAGGGACTCATCCAATACAACCGATCCAGTTATCGGAGGTACTCTTCAGTGGATCACTGATAATGGTTGGCAGCGTGTTAACACTGGAATCTCCCCTAACGGTCAGGCTGACTACACTGGTGTTGACGAAGGTGGAGACGGAGAAGGTGCCGGACAGGGACTCAACCAGTTCTACGCAGTCTACACTCTTGACTCTGAGAAAGTCAGTGTACTTATTCCAGGTCAGGGAATCGGTGGAAGCAACATGCTCAGCCTCGTAGCCAAGACCCAAACCAGCTCAACTGTTGTAGCTGACAAGGGTGCATGGGGTAACGATGCGACTGTTGTTAGACCAGAACAGACTGTAGTAGGAATTCAAGGTGGTGCACCTAACGGACCAAGCCCAGGAACTGCGGCTGACTTCCAAGGCGGATACCTTAACGTTCCAGGAGTTGACATGAGCAAAGTAATTAGCGGCGAAGGCAGCTATACATTTGCAGCATGGATCAAGCCTAGTGACCTCGGTGGAAACAAGTTCCTCTTCGGTCAAACCCAACAGGGTATCCATAACGGTATCCGTAACGGCGGATACTTACATCAGGCTCATTGGGGTGCTGACACCAACGGTGCCACGAACCTCAATGACTATGACGCAAGTGCCAACGATGGTTGGGTACACGCAGCATGGGTCTATGACGGTGCGACTGATACTGGTAAGATCTACCTTGACGGAGTGGAAGACTACTCTGGTGACAAGCGCGCTCCTAACGGAAGCGGTAACCTTATCGTCGGCGGAAGCAACGGTGGTGGAGACAACTTCCGTGGACTCGTTGACGAGGTTGCTGTTTGGGACATTGCAGCCCCAGCAGACGTCATTGCTGCACTCGCTGCAGGTACAAGCCCACTCGACCTTGGTAGCTCTGCCCCATCAACATTTGATGTGACTTCATTCTCATACAATGTTGGTACCGGAGACCTCAGTATTGGCTGGAAATCAGATGCAGGAAAGTCCTACGGACTTGAGTACTCTGTGGACCTCAAGACATGGGTTGATCTAGAGGTAACAGTTGATGCAGATGCTGATGCTGCGACTTACAGCCTACCAGGTGCACAGAATCCACTTGTTGGAGAGCGAAACGTATTCCTTAGAGTATACGAGAAATAATATAAATTTTAACCTTTAACATGCCCTTTGCAGGGCATGCCCTTGAAGGGGAGGCCGAAAGCCTCCCCTTCTTTTTTCGATATCGAAAAGATATTGGCAGCTTGAAAAATGGTTAATTTGAAATAAACTATCTTTCCATCTCATCCCCTTAACCGTGAACAACTTTCAAACAGCCCTCCATTTGCTGGTAGTTGCCTTTTTATCGGCGNCAGCATGTAAAAAAACTGAGACTACNGGAAATCTGGGGAACAACACCTCGACTAATCCAAAGACAAAGAAAGTTGTAGTNGCTTACAATCCCGAAGGAACAATAGAATCTAAGCCCCTGGCTGAATCAAAAGCCCAGGGTAGCACCTCAGATAAACTCTTCTCAAGATTAGACCCAAAAAAGACAGGAGTTAATTTTATCAATCCGATTTTAAAGGATAATCCAAGAGCCTATCTTTACGCATCGGCAATGGGGTGCGGTGGCGTTTCCGTAGGTGATGTCAACGGAGATGGTCGACCCGATCTTTTTTTAACAGGCGGTCCAGTACCCAATCAGTTATTGATACAAACCGAAACTCTCAAGTTTACCGACTTCACTCAACAGGCTGGTCTTGCNGGCAACAAATCTTGGGGAACCGGATCATCAATCATTGATATTGATAAGGACGGTGACCTTGATATTTACGTCTGTAATTATGATTCTGCCAACGAACTGCATATCAATCAGGGAAGTGGCAAATTCATTGAATCAGCAAAAAGCTATGGGCTTGATTTTATCAGTGCAGGCCATACCCCCGCATTCAGTGACTATGACATGGACGGAGATCTGGATCTCTACCTTATGACAAATTTCTTCTATGACCCAAGAGGCAAAACACCCCCCAATGCAAGAATCGTAGGTCGTGATAGATCAGGAAAAGTTATTGTTATGCCTGAGTATGAGAAATTCTACGGCATCACCAGTATTAACGGTAACATCGTTAATCATGACACCGTTGGTCAGTCAGACAGACTTTTAAAAAATAATGGTGACGGAACATTCACTGAACAAACCAAAGAAGGCAATCTGGTCGGTAAAGGAAATTCAGCAATTTGGTGGGATCCGGACGCTGACGGACGTCCAGATTTATTCGTCGCTAATGATTTCAGAGACCCTGACTTCTATCTCAAAAATCAACAAGGTGGTAATTTCAAAAATATCATTAAAACGGCAGTCCCACATACCGCCTGGTTCTCAATGGGAACCGATTCGAATGACCTTGATGGAGATGGCAGACCTGACTTGATCGTTGCTGACATGTCGGGGACCACTCACTACAAACAAAAAATAGGAATGGGTGCAATGTCAGCAAGTGCTGAGTTCCTAGCCACCGCATTCCCCCGCCAATACATGAGAAACGCCGTTTTTCTTAGCACTGGAACAGGCCGCTTGAGGGAAGCNGCACACATGTCAGGTCTTGCGAACTCAGANTGGACCTGGACAGTTCGACTATCTGACTTNGACAACGATGGAAAAGTCGATGTGTTCTTCACCAACGGAATGGCGGTAAATCTTAACCGCGCTGATAGCCCTGAACTATCGAAAGTTTTTCCTGGCGAAACGGAATGGGACAAACATCAAAGAGCCAAGACAGGCCCTTTAAAAGAACAGAACCTCGCATTTAAAAACCTTGGTAAATTAAAATTTGAGGATGTCAGTAAAGAATGGGGACTGGATCATGTCGGCATGAGCTATGCCTCGACTGCTGCAGACCTAGACAGGGATGGCGATCTTGAAATCATTACCGCTAACCTGGATGAAGAGGTTAGCATTTATCAGAATAACTCAGCCAATAAAAATAAAATCCTTGTTGAACTTGTTGGCACATTAAGCAATCCAAATGGCATTGGGTCTACCATAAGAATCATTGTCGGTAAATCTAAACAATCGAGATACGTTACCTTGTCTCGAGGGTACATGTCCAGTGGTGAAGCTATTTCTCATTTTGGATTAGGTACTGAAGAAAAAATCAATGAACTCTCCGTACAATGGCCAAGCGGACATGTTCAAATATTTAAAAACCTTGATGTAAATCAATTCTACACCATCACTGAACCGGGTAAAGAAGCTCCAAGCATTCCGAAAAAAGCGACTGAAAAATTATTTACCCCGTTAAAATCTTCACTTGCCGGAATCAAACATAAAGAGACCCTTTATGATGATTATAAGGTTCAACCTCTNCTGCCTCAAAAACACTCNCAGCTTGGACCAGGCATGGCGTGGGGAGATATCGATAATGACGGCGATGATGACTTTTATTTTTCTGGTGCCAAAGGTAATCCAGGAAGATTGATTAGGAACGACGGCAATGGCAAATTTGCTAGCATTACGGGTGGTGCGATTGGAGCTGACTCGGNCGCTGAAGATATGGGCTCATTATTCTTTGACAGTGATTCTGACGGTGACTTGGACTTATATGTGGTGAGCGGCGGGGTTGAGTGTAAAAAAAATGACCCTCTTCTACANGACAGACTTTACATAAACAATGGGAAAGGTCTTTTCAAGAGATCAACTGCAGGAACTCTTCCGAAAATGCTTGATAGNGGTGGAACTGTANCTTGTGCAGACTTTGATGGTGACGGAGACCTGGATCTCTTTGTCGGAGGCAGAATCGTTCCTGGAGAATACCCGACAAGCCCAAAGAGTTACTTATTGGAAAACAATGCCGGAAAATTTATTGACGTAACTGAAAAAATGGCGCCAAGCCTTCAGTCTCGTGGCATGGTCACTTCTGCTATTTGGTCTGACATTAACAATGATAACCGCCCAGATCTAATGGTTACTTATCAGTGGGCCTCAATTGGTGTATTTATTAATGATGAAGGAAAATCTCTCAAGAACCATTCCACGACTTCAGGAATTGGAGAACTCTGGGGATGGTGGAACGGCATTTGTGCTGGAGATATTGATAACGACGGAGACATGGATTACGCCGTAACCAATTATGGATCCAATACCAAATACAAGCCCAAAGGAATAAATAAACCTATTCGTATATTCTACGGTGATTTTGATGGAACAGGACAATCAACGATTGTTGAGGCTAAATACGAAAATGATGTACTACTCCCAGTCAGAGGAAGGAGTTGTTCCTCCCATGCGATGCCATTTCTATTGGATAAATTTAATACTTTTGACAGCTTCGCCCGGGCCTCTCTAAATGAAATTTACACACCTCAGAAGCTAGACAGTTCAAAGATCTACAAAGCGACTGAACTTCGCTCAGGAATACTTATTAATGATGGTACTGGCAAATTTGAGTTCAGTCCCCTTCCCCGAATCGCCCAAATCGCACCTGGCTACGGAGTTGAATTATTTGATTATGACGGAGACACTAATTTGGATATCTACATGGTCCAGAATTTCTATGGCCCAGAGCCTGAAACTGGACACATGGCTGGAGGTTTAAGCCAACTCTTAACGGGTGACGGCAAAGGAAATTTTAAATCTGTTGCTCCTCAGGAAAGTGGGTTAGTTGTCTTTGAAGACACCAAGAGTCTTACTCGGATAGATCTTGATGGAGATGGCTGGCAGGATCTTGTAATTGGAGTCAATAATGGAAATCTTAAAGTCTTTAAGAACAACAACCCTCAAGGAAATAAAAATTCCATCATAACTCTGGCCGGAAAGACAGGTAACCCTAATGCTATAGGGGCAAAAGTAACGGCGCAATATGGAGATGGATCGAAGAGATTTAAGGAACTACAAGCCGGTGCAGGTTACCTTTCCCAAAACCCTTCAACCGTCGAATTTAGTTACTCGGAAGAAAACTCACTTGAAAGCATATCAGTCATATGGCCTGATGGGAGCAAATCAACACATAAGACTACAGACCAGAACGGACTGGCTTCCTTCAAAATTAAGCAGCCTCAATAATTTATGCAAAAGGCCATAGGATACCATTCTCTCAGATCTGTTTTAGTTTCGATTTCATTAATCTTAGGCCTGATCTTTTGTGTGTCATGCTCAAAAAATGAAACTCTGGTTCAAAAACCCAAACCTCAAAATCTTGAAATAAAAT